>NZ_JBKCVI010000149.1:0-47202 GCF_046317795.1 Flavobacterium sp.
GACCTTAGTTTTTGTAATTGGTGGTCCATACGGATTTAGCGAAGAAGTTTATAAAAAATCACAAGGAAAAGTTTCACTCTCCGAAATGACTTTTTCACACCAAATGGTACGTTTATTTTTTATTGAGCAGTTGTATCGTGGATTTACTATTTTGAGAAATGAACCCTACCATCATCAGTGATTCGAAGTGTTCAGTAAACAGTTTTTAGTTGGCAGTTGAAACTAATAAATATACTCTTTAAAAGTAATAAATTTTATTTCTAAATCATTAGCGACATTTTTTGCAATAATATAATCTTGAAAAGATAAGTTTTTATCAAAACCAAAAGCTATTTCTTGATATGTGTTATTCAAGTTATTTAAATAGCTTTCTAAATCTTTTTTATCAACAAGAATGTTATTTACAAATATTTTATTTCTTTTTGTAAAGAAAACTGAAATACCATTATTATAATTCTTTAAGGTATAAGTCACATTTGTAAACGATAGAAAAGCCAACGTCTTCTTTTTGCTATCCATATAAGTAAAATAGTTTTCAGAACCTTCTTTTTTATGTGAACTTTTCTCTTTTTTGACCTGTAGTTTCTGAATTTCAGGAATTACTAATTTCAATGGCAATCGCTTGTCGATATTAAACAACCAATTGGTTGAACTAATCGAATTGCTTCGGTTCACATCAATCAAAGTGTCTTTTCCATTAGTTTCAAAAAACATATAAATCGGCGAATGATCTTTGACATCTACCACTATTGTTTCGTTCAATTGTGGCAATTGAATTTCTTTTTTACCACAAGAAAATAATGAAATCAGAAATAAAGCAACTATTATTTTTTTCATAATTGGGATACTAATTTTATACATTCCATAGCTTCTTTTACATCATGCACTCTCAGGATATTAGCTCCTTTTTGTAGCGCAATGGTATTTAAAACCGAAGTGCCATTTAATGCTTGTTCAGCAGAAGTTCCAAGAGTTTTATAAATCATTGATTTTCTGGAAACGCCAACCAATAGCGGTAATTCTAACATTTGAAATAATTCTAAATTATTCATAACCTCAAAATTTTGCTCCACTGTTTTTGCAAATCCAAATCCTGGATCAATAATTAGATCATTTATCCCAAAACTTCGTGCTTGTGAAACTTTTTCGGAAAAATAAAACAACATTTCTTTGACTACATTTTCATACTGTGCCAAACTTTGCATCGTTTGAGGGTTGCCTTTCATGTGCATCATAATATAAGGCACTTGAAGTTTAGCAACTGTTTGCATCATTTTTTTGTCCAAACTACCTGCTGCAATATCATTAATGATACAAGCGCCATTTTCAATTGCTACCTTCGCCACATTGGCACGAAAAGTATCGACAGAGATTAATGTATCGGGGTAATTTTTTAAAACTAAATCAATTATTGGAAGTAAACGAGTGATTTCTTCTTCTTCTGAAACAAATTCTGCACTTGGTTTGCTTGAATACGCGCCAATATCAATAAAAGTAGCACCTTCAGAAAGCATTTTTTCCACTTGGAAAAGCATACTTTTTTCATCAGAATATTTGCCTCCATCATAAAAAGAATTGGGAGTAACGTTTAATATCCCCATGACTTTAGGAACAGATAAATCAATTAGTTTTCCGAGACAGTTTATAGTCATTATTATTTTAAGATAGTTATAAGATTTTGTACTTTGTACTTCAATCTTTATTCTTTACTTTTGACGCGACACCTGTGGGTTGAAATGTATACAGTAAAAAATTTGATACAAAGATAAACTGAAATGAGTAAAACTTCTCAAGAATATGATAAGGTAATCGCAATTTGCCGAGAACTTTACACCAATAAAATGAAAGATTATGGAAGTGCTTGGAGAATCTTGAGATTACCTTCATTAACCGACCAAATTTTCATCAAAGCCCAACGCATTCGAAGTTTACAACAAAACGAAACTCGCAAAGTAGATGAAGATGAAACTGGCGAATTTATAGGGATAATCAATTATTCCATCATGGCTTTAATCCAATTGGATTTGGGTGTTGTTGAACAACCCGATTTAGATGTTGCCAAAGCCACTGAACTTTATGATGCTAAAGTTAAAATAACCAAGTCATTAATGGAAGATAAAAATCATGATTATGGCGAAGCTTGGCGCGATATGCGTGTCAGTTCTTTGACTGATTTAATATTACAAAAGTTACTTCGTGTAAAGCAAATTGAAGATAACAAAGGAAAAACTTTGGTTTCAGAAGGCATTGAAGCCAATTATCAAGACATGATAAATTATGCCGTTTTTGCTTTAATTTTAATGAAATTTGGACAGTAACCCTTCTCCTGAAACTCCGGGATCGCAGAGGTTGAGACAAAAACAAACTATGAGAACATCAAAAAACAACATCGCTTGGGGAATTAGAATCGTAATTTCGTTTCTTTTTTTGCTTTCGGCTGTCGCCAAATTGTATCCTTCACCCTATTTTGCAATATCAACATTTGAGGTAAAACAGTTGTATCCAATGGGGTTCAGTGAAAGTTTTGCTCCTTATTTTTCGAGAATTCTTATCGGAATTGAATTGGCTTTAGGAATATTGATATTGCAAAAAAACTTTTTACGAAGCATTGTTATTCCTTCCACAATAATAATATTAGTAGTTTTCACAACTCATTTAACGATTGAAACCATTCAAAATGGTGGTAACTCAGGAAACTGTGGTTGTTTTGGAAGTTTGCTACCTATGACTCCCATTGAAGCAATCATCAAAAATGTAATAGCCATGATTTTATTGGGTTGGTTATTTATAATTATACCAAAAACTTCCGAAAGAAAAGATAACTTTTGGGTATTAACAACAGTCACTTTTGCCTCTATTTTATTGTTGTTTATGATTGCTCCAATACAACCCATTGAAAGCAACTTTACCGTTTCATCACCTGAAGAAACTATTTCAGAAACCATTCAAGAAGCCACCATTGATACAACTACTGCAGTTATATCAAAAGAAACCGTTGTAAAAGTTGACGCTATCAAAGAGGTTGTTAAAGTGGAGACTAACGAACCCGTAAAAAAGAAATCGGGTTATGCTCAATATTTTTCATCTATTGATAAAGGTAGAAAGACACTGTGTTTCTTTGTTCCTGGATGTGACCACTGTCGTGTTGCTGCAAAAGAATTAACCGAATTAAGAAAAACTACCAATGACTTTCCTGAGATTTCCATTATTTTCATGAATGAAGAAGCCGATTTAATTCCAGACTTTTTTAAAGAAGCCGGAGCTGAATATCCTTACAAAATAATTGAAGTCATCCCTTTTTGGAATGTTCTTGGCTCAAAAAGAGATACACCTGGTGTAAAATATCTTTGGAATGGCAATGAACTTAAATATTATGATGGTATTAATTCGAATAAATTTGATGTCAAAGATTTTCAAAAATTAATTAACAAACCATATTCTGAACTAAAAAAATAATTTTATTAACTACATTTATTAAAAAAACTGTTTATTATGATTAAATATGTAATGTCGAAAAGTTTAAATCAAAGAGGGCTTATAGGAATAGGATTGTGTGGTATAGTTTTTTTTATTGGCTATTACATTCTGAATTATATATCTACAATGGAAGATCCACCACTTGGCAATACAATTTACATTTTGATTGGGAGTTTATTAGTATTTTTATCGGTTTTAGGTGTTTTTTTGATTTTAAAATACATTTATGATAGTAAAAAGAAAAAAGAAAGACGCCAACGAAGAAGAAAAAATCATAGATTATCTTACTTAAAAGACTCAACCAAAAATAAAAATTCATAATTTTTAAATATTTAAATTCCAATAAAAATGAATAAAATATACCTGCTTATAATAGTTGTTATTACTAGCTTTGGATGTACTAATGCACAAAAAAAAGAGTTTTCAAAAGATAGCTTTTCCAAAAAAATGACTACTGCAGAAAATACTGAAATCACATTTAAAGAAGTAGTAAAAAAACACCAGGGAAAAGTAACCGTAATTGAAATTTGGGCTTCATGGTGTAGTGATTGTGTAAAGGCAATGCCAAAAGTGAAAGAAATGCAAGCCAATAATCCAAAGGTTGACTATGTTTTTATTTCTATGGATAAGTCCTTTGACAAATGGCTAGCTGGAATAGAAAAACACGAATTAAATGGAGACCATTATTGGGTAAATGATGAAAAAATGATGAAAGGAGAATTTGGAAAATCAATAGATTTAGATTGGATACCCAGATATATTATTTTAGATAAAGATGGGAAAATTGTAACTTATCGTGCTATTGAAACAGATTTCGAACAAATTAATGAGCAATTAAAAAACTTACAATAATGAGACAAAAGATTGTTGCTGGAAATTGGAAAATGCATAAAAATGCAGAAGAAACGGAAGATTTGTTAAATGAATTGATTGATCAATTACCCAATGATATAGAAGCACAAATTATTGTTGCACCAACTTTTGTAAACCTAGCTTCTGCGGTTGATCATTTAGAATTTACTAACATTGGAGTTGCAGCTCAAAATATGCATCAAAATGAAAGCGGTGCTTTTACTGGAGAAATTTCGGCAGATATGTTAAAAAGCATAGGTATAAATATTGTAATCCTTGGACATTCGGAACGTCGTGCTTATTTTCATGAAACAGATACCATTTTAGCCCAAAAGGTTACTACAGCTTTACAACATGATATGACTGTTATCTTTTGCTTTGGTGAAGAATTAAAAGACAGACAGAACAAACAACATTTTAACGTAGTAGAGAATCAATTGCGAGATGGTTTATTTCATCTTGAAAACAAAGATTGGGAACAAATAGTTTTGGCTTATGAACCTGTTTGGGCTATTGGAACAGGGGAAACTGCTTCGCCGGAACAAGCACAAGAAATGCATGAATTTATTAGAGAAACTATTAGAAAAAGGTTTGGAAGTGCTATTGCTGAAGAAGTTTCCATTTTATATGGAGGTAGTGTTAAACCTGATAATGCCAAAGAAATCTTCTCAAAACCTGATGTTGATGGAGGTTTGATTGGCGGTGCTGCTCTCAAAGCTGATGATTTTGCTGCTATCGTAAAATCAATTTAAGAAAAATTCAATGTAAAAAACTTTTATTAATTTGAAAGTTTTTTTGTATAAATATTAAATTTTATGAATTTTATCGATTTTATTTGCTTTTAAACGATTTTTATTTTTATTTTTACCAATAATAAATGTCGAAAAAATCAAATGAAAACAAAATTTACATTAATCATATTATTTATATTGAATTGGAATATAGAAGCCCAAATTGATATCCAAAAACGTTTCCAATCGGACTCCAGAAAATACTATGTATGGAATGCCGATCATGATAAATATGAATTACTGGAAACTGAATATGAAAATTCAGTTATTGACATTCGAGAAATTGGCTCAAAAACTAATGGTTATATCGTAATATCAATGATTGACAATGGGCAAAGCAGATTACACCATGGCTCAATATATAATTATTCGAAAGACAGTGATGATGAAGGTTCATGGTCAATAAAATCTAAATTCATGAGAGCTAAACTTACCTATAATCCTAAAGAAAACACCATTACCTATCTTTATGATGCAAACAATAAACGATATCAAAAATTAATGATTTTCAATGTTGCACCAGATGAACTTCCAAATGCAAGTTTGAAATCCCAAGAAATTAAAGATTAATTTCTTTTGGAAAATACTTTATACTAAGTCTTTCGATTGTTACCTTTGCACCCAAGACCTTTAGGTTGAACAGTACGAAGTAAAAAAAAAAATAATCGATGTCAACTATTTATTTAGCTTATCATTTTTCAGTAGAACCCAAAGAACTTGGTTCAGAAATTCTTATTGCTGAGCTGGGTGAAAAACCGTTTGAAAGTTTTATTGAAACTGATAATGGGTTTAGTGCTTATATTCAAAAAGAGCTTAGGACTGAAGATATTCTAAACGATATTTATCTTTTATCCTCACCTGAATTTACTATTTCTTTCATTGTTGAAGAAATAGAACAAGTCAATTGGAATGAAGAATGGGAAAAAAACTTTGAACCTATAGATGTGGATGGAAAATGCCATGTTCGTGCACCATTTCATCCTAAAACAAATGCTGAATTTGATATCGTGATCGAACCCAAAATGAGTTTTGGAACGGGTCATCATGAAACGACTCACATGATGATTCAACATCTTTTAGAAACTGATGTAACCAATTTAAAGACACTCGATATGGGTTGTGGTACTGCAATTCTTGCCATCCTTGCTGAAATGAAAGGAGCCAAACCCATCGATGCCATTGATATTGACAACTGGTGTTATTTAAATTCCATCGAAAATGCCCAACGCAATAATTGTCACGAAATAACAGTATATGAAGGTGATGCAAATTTGTTAAAAGACAAAAATTACGATGTAATCATTGCCAACATTAATCGCAATATTTTGTTGAACGATATGCAACAATACGTAGATAGTTTGAAAAAAGATGGTATTCTATTATTAAGTGGATTTTATACTGAAGACATTCCTTTTATTGATGCCTCTTGTACAGAAAAAGGATTGACTTTTGTTAAAAAATTCGAAAGAAACAATTGGGTTTCTTTGAAATATGTAAATTAGCAACTGAAATTTTACAATAAGTAAAAGGAATGAAAATGAGCACTATAGAAAAAGTACAGGAAGACATTTTAGTTGAAGAACAAGTAGGAATCAATAACGAAATTGTACTGTATAATGATGATGTCAATACGTTTGATCATGTTATTGATACGTTAATTCGGGTTTGTAATCATACGTCGGAACAAGCGGAACAATGCGCGATTTTAGTTCACTATAAAGGAAAATGTACGGTAAAAACAGGAAGTTTTGATGAATTGAAACCGCAATGTACACAGTTATTAGAAGCTGGTTTAAGCGCGGAAATAGTTTAAAAAGTCTATCGTATTTATGAAGTTTAATTTTGTTTGACTGAACACTAATCTCTGAATACTGAACACTAACCCTTAAACTTCCAATCAAACTCATCATTGTCTTTAATAATAGCACCAATTTCTACTCTAATGATTATACCAAATTCCGATTGAAGAATTAACCAATTGCTTTCGTTGAAGTGATTTTCGGTGCTGTCAAAATCTTCTTGTTCCCAAGATGTAAAAGGCAATTCGCTTTTTAAATCGGCTACATTTTTTCCAATAACTTTTTTGTCCAAAAGCGTTGCTTCGGTATTAGAAGTAATAATATATCCCAACCGAAACGCTTCATCTTCGTAAAACGTTAGTCGTAACTTTTCATTATAGTACAAATAAATACTATTTCCATCATCGTCTACAAACTGTTTAGTTGGTTTACCATAAATAGCTTCAACATGGTTTTGTTTCATGCCAAAAAGCAATTTATCAACTCCATTTTTAGGATTTATTTTCATTTTTTCACTGTTAAATTTGAAGATTCTAGTTTATTACACCAAGTTGGTAAAGTTACGTCATTGATAAATAAGTTTTCATTATATTTACTTTTATAAATACATTACAACATATGAAAACAGATTTATTGTTCCAAATAGAAGCATGGGTAATCGCCTTAGTTCTATTTATATTGATGATTATTGCAACTTTGATTGGTAAAAAAATTGGAAATAAAATTCGGTTGAACAACAAATCAGAAAAGAATTTAACTGAAACTTCTGGACTTATTGGTTTGCTATTTTTCCTTTTGGCATTTACATTTGGCATGAGTGGCAGTCGTTATGATTCCCGTAGAACAATTATAGTGGAAGAGGCAAATGACATTGGCACAGCCATATTACGTAGTGATTTATATCCCGATACTGAAAGAACATTATTTCGAAAAGATTTCAAAGAGTATGTAGAAGCTAGAATTCAATATTATGAAGTTGGACCAGATGTAAAAGGAATTCTAAAAGCCGATAGTTTATCTCAAGCAATATCGGCAAGACTATGGAAACGAGCAATTGACTTATCCAAAAACCCAGCCAATCTTGCTGCCACGCAACAAATGATTCCTGCCTTAAATACGATGATAGATGTAACCACATCACGTCTTGCTGGAGAAAGAGCAAAAGTTCCCGAAAGTATTTTGATAATGCTGTTTCTACTGGCGCTAATTACCGCTTTTTATAGTGGCTATTCCGAAGGGAGAAAAGGTAAAATTGATTGGTTAGTCCAAACAGGGTTCTGTTTGTTAGTTTCGTTAGTAATATTATTTACCTATGATTTAGACCGTCCACGAAGAGGTTTTGTCAATTTAGATGGACCTAATCAAACGATAATAGAATTGAGAAAAAATTTTAATTAATATTCAAACTTCCCAAACTCACTTTCAATAGTGAGTTTTTTTGTTTTATTCTGATGCATATCAGAATCTATAGTTTCTACTCTACCCACAATTTGAGCGTCAACTCCAAAAGATTTTGAGATTTCGATGATGTCCTGAGCGATTTCATTTGACACATACAATTCCATGCGGTGACCGCAATTAAACACTTGGTACATTTCTTTCCAATCAGTTGCGGATTGTTCTTGTATTAATTTGAATAACGGGGGAATTGGAAATAAGTTATCTTTAATCACATGCACATTATCAACGAAATGCAACACTTTGGTTTGTGCACCGCCAGAGCAATGTACCATGCCATGAATTTCGCTTGGAGTATATTTTTCTAATATTTTTTTTATAATTGGAGCATAGGTTCTTGTTGGAGACAACACTAATTTCCCAGCGTCAATTGGAGCATTTTCTACCCTATCAGTTAGTTTTAGACTTCCCGAATAGACCAAATCATTAGGGACAGAAGCATCAAAACTTTCAGGATATTGAGTAGCTAAATAGTTGGCAAAAACATCATGTCGAGCCGAAGTGAGTCCGTTGCTTCCCATACCGCCATTATACTCTTTTTCATAGTTGGCTTGACCGAAAGAAGCTAAACCAACAATCACATCGCCAGCTCTAATATTGGCGTTATCAATTACATCGCTACGTTTCATTCGAGCAGTGACTGTTGAATCTACAATAATCGTTCGTACCAAATCGCCTACATCTGCAGTTTCACCACCTGTAGAATGAATGGTTACGCCAAAAGTTTTCAACTCGGCTATCAACTCTTCAGTTCCATTAATAATGGCTGAAATAACTTCTGCTGGAATGAGATTTTTATTTCTTCCAATAGTTGAAGAAAGTAGAATATTATCGGTGGCACCAACGCATAATAAATCGTCAATATTCATAATCAACGCATCTTGCGCAATGCCTTTCCACACTGAAATATCGCCGGTTTCTTTCCAATACATATAGGCCAAAGACGATTTTGTCCCTGCACCATCAGCATGCATAATGAGGCAATAGCTGTCATCGTTGGTCAAATAATCGGGAACAATTTTGCAGAAAGCTTTTGGGAATAATCCTTTATCAATGTTTTTGATGGCGTTGTGTACCTCTTCTTTAGATGCCGAAACGCCTCGAAGATTATACCGTTGACTGTTATCAGAATTCATTTTTTGTAGTTAGTTGCCCTTCGACTCCCGAAATTTCGGGACAGGGTTAATGATTGACAAAGATACCATTTGATTTGGAATTTGGAATTTGGAATTTGGAATTTTTTATAGTTAGTTTTCTACAATTAGAATTTCCACTCTTCGGTTTTCATCGGCTTCGGTTTCGTTTTTTTCCGGGATTTTATGGATGGGTCTTGATGTTCCATATCCTTTGAAAGTCATTCTTTTACTATCAATTTTATTTCTAATGAGGTAAGAATAAATAGTTTTGGCTCTTGCTGTGGAAACATCGTTTATATCACTAACCAATTGACAACAAATATGTCCTTGTATTTCGATTTTCAATTCAGGATTCTCTTCCATTGCGGTAAGTAAGTCGAATAAAGTAGGTTGTGATTTGGCAACAATTTGGTCTGAATTGTTAAAGAAATAAATGTTAGGAAGTTTTATAGTTTCGCCTACTTTAGAATTTCTGATTTGCTTAGTAAGTTCACTTTCAATCGGTTTTATTTGCTGTTCATTATAAAAAATAGTTACTTTCCTATTCTCAGCTTGAATTTTTGATTGTTTGAAATCTTTTCCAAAAGCTATTTTTTCAAGATTTTTATTAAACTTCAATCCACTTTTTTCTAATAAATTACGAACACTTTCTATGCGTCTTTCGGCTAATTTTTTGTTGTAATTCTTTGTATCGATACTATCGCAGTATCCTAATAATTTAGTGATTTCTATATTTTTATGTGAAGCCATCCATTCGTTAATGCTAAGAATAGAACTTTGGTTTGGAAAGTCTTTGTTGAAATCAAAGAACACTTCAAATTGTTTTTGGGAAAAACAAAATACCGGCAGTAAAAGCAGTAAAAAACAAATGCATCTGTTCATCCTAATTCTCTACAATTAAAATTTCAACTCTGCGATTAGCAGCTCGTTCTTCCTCGCTTTTTTCAGGCAACGGATAAATGGGTTGTGTGCTTCCAAAACCTTTGTAGGACAATCGGCTTTTGTCGATTTCATTTTGTATCAAAAAATTATAAATAGCTTTGGCACGTTGGGTTGACAAATCAGTTCTATCTACTGGCATACAACATAAATGTCCGTGAATTTCGATTTTCATTTGAGGATTTCTTTGAAGAACCAATAAAAGTTCATACATTTTTCCACGAGACTCATTCACCACAGCAAAGGTATTGATGATAAAATTAAGGTTTTCGATTTTTAGTTTTTCACCAGGTTTTGCTTCACCCATTGTCTTCATAAAAACTCGATCCAATTTGAACTCTGATTTAGTTCCATTGGGATTTTCAAATACTAATTTTTCGGGGTAAACTATCTCGGGTTTTGGTTGTTCCTCCTTTACCACCTTTTTAATTCCTAAAATTTCATCTTCTCGAGGTAAATCTTTTTCAAGGATATAAAAGATGGTAACTTTCCTGTTTTCGGCTTTATTGACTGACTGATTAAAACTTTCGCCAAAACTTCTTGTTTTAAAATCTTCCCTAATTTTGATTTGATTTTTTACATTTTGAAAAATAAAATCTACTCTTTTTTGGGCTAAAGTATCATTAAATCCCGTTGTCCCAACTTCATCGGTAAAACCGTGAATGGCAACTATTTTGTTATTCTTATTAGCAGAAACCCAATTATTTAAACTCTGTTTTTCTTTTGTAGTCAAATCAAATTTATTGCTATCAAAATAAACTGAAAATTGCTCTTGGGCTGAAATAGAGCTAACAATTAACAGAAAAAAGAAGAGAACACTTTTAGGTAGCATCAATATAATATTTTAATGATAACGAAATTAGGGCTTTTTTATTATAAAAACACCCGACAACTTCAAAAAGTGTCGGGTGCAATTCTAAATTTTATTGTAAAACTATCTCGTAAACAACAACTCTCTATACTTCGTTAATGTCCAAATTTCATCATCTACTAGTAATTCCAATTTATCGCAGTGTTCTCTAATCACTTCAAAATAGGGTTTTACTTTATCGCAATACATTTCGGCCATTTTTTGAGCATCGGTTAATGCATTGGCTTTTTTACGCGCTTCTGTCATTTCTTCCACTTTGGTATTGATACCTTCTATATGATTTGATATTTCTTTGATTAAAGAAATTTGTTCTTTGGCAATTTTTTCAAAATCCTTACCAAAAATTTCTTTTAATCCACGAACGTTTTCAATCAAGGTATTTTGGTAACGAATAGCGGTTGGAATTACATGATTGCGAGCGATATCACCCAAAACTCTTCCTTCAATTTGGATTTTCTTAGTGTATTCTTCTAATTCAATTTCATAACGCGCTTCCACTTCCACATGGTTCATAACATTCAAATCTTTGAATAATTCCAATGCTTTTTTAGATATTTTAGCTTTCAAAGCGGCTGGAGTAGTTTTGTGATTACTCAATCCACGTTTTTTAGCTTCTTTTTCCCACGCATCACTATAACCATCTCCTTCAAAAAGAATGTTTTTAGTTTCTTTGATGTATTCTCTAAGCACATTGAAAATAGCTTCATCTTTCTTTAAATCATTCTTTTCGATTAAAGCATCTACTTCTTTTTTGAACTCTTTTAATTGTTTTGCAACTATAGAATTCAACGTTGTCATGGCATTGGCACAGTTTGCAGAAGAACCTACAGCCCTAAACTCAAATTTGTTTCCAGTAAAGGCAAATGGTGACGTTCTGTTCCTATCCGTATTGTCCAACATGACGTCTGGAATTTTACCTACGACGTTTAATTTTAAATCTGTTTTTTCTTCTGGAGATAATTTTCCTTTAGTTACACCTTCCAATTCTGCCAAAACTTTGGTTAATTGTGCACCAATAAATACTGAAATTATGGCTGGTGGTGCTTCGTTGGCTCCTAACCTGTGATCGTTACTTGCTGTTGCAATGGCAGCACGAAGCAATTCTTCATATTCTTGAACTGCTTTGATGGTATTGATAAAGAACGATAAGAATTGTAGGTTACTCATAGGCGTTTTTCCTGGCGAAAGTAAATTCACACCCGTATCGGTAGCCATCGACCAGTTATTGTGTTTTCCAGAACCATTTACGCCTTTAAAAGGTTTTTCATGAAACAATACTTTGAAATCATGACGCTCTCCCACTTTTGACATTACATCCATCAACAATGAATTATGGTCAACGGCCAGATTGGTTTCTTCAAATATGGGAGCCAATTCAAATTGGTTTGGTGCTACTTCGTTATGACGCGTTTTTACTGGAATTCCAAGTAACATACATTCTTCTTCTAATTCTCTCATATAACTTAAAGCACGAGATGGAATGGAACCAAAGTAATGATCGTCTAATTGTTGTCCTTTTGCAGAAGTATGTCCTAGTAATGTTCTCCCTGTCATTATTAAATCTGGGCGAGAATTTGCCAAAGCAGAATCAACCAAAAAGTATTCTTGTTC
This sequence comes from Flavobacterium sp., assembly GCF_046317795.1. Taxonomy (GTDB): domain Bacteria; phylum Bacteroidota; class Bacteroidia; order Flavobacteriales; family Flavobacteriaceae; genus Flavobacterium. The sequence goes on from NZ_JBKCVI010000149.1 coordinate 12,935, forward strand.
CCAACCTAACGTTGCTGTAACTTTTTTAACGTTCTTATCAAAATATTTGCATACATCGGTTGCCGCTTCATCCACGGCATTTAAAGCTCTCAACAATGGTGTTTTATAATCTAACGCTTCACCAGTATAAGAGATAAAAACGGTTGGAATACATAAAGTAGTTCCAAAAATAAACGCTGGTGAGGTTGGATCCCAAGCAGTGTAACCACGAGCTTCAAATGTATTTCTGATTCCTCCATTTGGAAATGAAGAAGCATCTGGTTCTTGTTGTACTAATTGACCACCTCCAAATTTTTCAACAGGATCAGAACCATCGTAAGACGTTTCAAAAAAAGCGTCGTGTTTTTCAGCGGTTGCTCCTGTTAACGGTTGAAACCAATGCGTATAATGTGTTACCCCTTTGGCAACAGCCCATTCTTTCATTCCCATGGCGATATAATCGGCAAGTTTTCTATCTATTTTAGTTCCATGCTGCACCGCATCTTTTACACCTTTATAAGCATCCGAAGTTAGAAACTGCTTCATCGCTTTGTCGTTAAACACATTGGAACCAAAAATTGCTGATTTTTTTCCGGCTTCTTCAAATTTAACAGGTTTTCTACCTGAAGCATCTTTTAATGCTTGGAAACGTAAAGTTGACATAAAATTTAATTTTTTATAGTTATACCCTAATAATTTGATGCAAATATAGAGTTATTTATAAATTAAAAAAAGACATACCCTATTTTTTTAGGGGTATTTTTAAAAATTATGAATAATTTTTGTTAACAACTTTTATGGAATAGTTTTTTATTCAGTAAAATCATTTCAAATGATACTTTGAAAATCTAATCCACTATATTTGTACCTTAAAATTAAAAACATGATTGTTTGGATAATTTTTCTAGCTACAATTTTCCTTTTTCTTGCATTAGATTTGGGCGTATTCAATAAAAACCCCCATATTATAAAACCAAAAGAAGCCGGAATATGGACGGGAATTTGGGTAACGCTTTCTTTTGTTTTTTCTCTTGTTATCAATTGGATTTATAGTAATGGATATGTATCCAATCCCACAGGAGTCTCTCCTTCGGTGGCAACTTTAAAATTTATTACTGGTTATTTAATTGAATTATCATTAAGTATAGACAACATATTTATAATAGCTGTGATATTTGCGTCTTTCAAAATTCCACAAAAATATCAGCATCGGGTTTTGTTTTGGGGAATTATTGGAGCCATTGCATTTCGAGGTTTGATGATTTTCTTTGGCGTGATTTTAATAAATAAGTTTAGTTGGATGACTTATATATTTGGTGCATTTTTACTATTTACCGCTGTCAAAATGTTGTTAAAAGGTGAAGAGGAAGAATTCAATCCTAAGAAATCATTTGTGTATAGAAATTTACGTAAAATATTACCCATTACAACACATATAGAAGGAGAACATTTTTTTGTAAAAAGAAAACACATCACAGCTGCCACTCCTCTTTTTGTAGCGTTAATAGTTATTGAAGTTATGGATATGTTATTTGCTTTGGATAGTGTGCCAGCAATATTAGCTATTACTTCTGACCCATTTTTAGTCTTTAGTTCTAATATTTTTGCTATTCTGGGTTTGCGATCTATGTATTTCTTTTTGGCAAATATGCTAGAGAAATTTAGTTATTTAGAATATAGTTTGATTGCAATTCTAACTTTTGTTGGTGTTAAGATGTTATTGGTTCATTACTATAAATTTCCTGAGTGGGTTTCTCTTGGCTTTATAGCGATATCGTTAATTATTGGTATCGTTATTTCGATTAATAAAAATAAAGATAAATCGTTATAAATTTTTTATATACGTTCTGCGTTTTCTAAAAACGACTGGTTCAAAGTGTTTCCAAATATTAATAATAGCATGATTATCTTCAAGATAAGGAGTGTTATAACAATTTTTGATTCCTTTATCTTTAAAAGTTTCATAATACTCATTAAAAACAATTGCAGTAACTCCTCTACTCTGATACATTGGATCAATACCAATTAAATAGAACAACATATCCTTACTTTCTTTTTTCGCTTTTAGCAAATGATAAAAACCAAATGGAAACAAGCTACCATTAGCTTTTTGTAATGCTTCAGAAAAACTTGGCATGACAATACTGAAGGCAACAATATTCTGGTTTTTATCTTCCACAAACTTTATATATTCAGGATTGATAAAATGGATATATTTTTTCTTGAAAAATTCTTTTTGAACATCAGTGATTGCAACAAAAGAGGCAAGCGAAGCATAACTGGAATTAAACAAATCAAACATCTTATCTACATAAGGCATTATGTCTTTAGTATTTGAGAAGTTTATTGGCTTTAGTTCATATCTTTTTTTGATTAACTCATTTGCTTTTAAAAAAAACTCTGTTTTTACATTGGAGAAAGGAAATTTATTTTCATGAAATTCTTTCTCCTTTACATAACCTAACTTTTCTAAATGAGAAGCGTAATATGGATAATTATACCAAGTTATCATAGACCCAATTTCATCAAATCCTTCCACCATTACTCCTACTTTATCTAGATTTGAAAAACCCATCGGTCCTTCTACATGCTCTAAATTATTGTTTCTGCCTAATTCATATACTTTTTCTAGCAATGCTTTTGTTACTTCAATATCATCAATAATATCCCACCAACCAAAACGTACTTTCCTTTTCTGTTGGTCATTGACTTCATTCCAATTGACAATTGCTGCTATTCTCCCAACAATTTGATTGTCTTGATATGCTAAATAAAAATAGGCCTCAGCCGATTTAAAAACGGGATTTATTTCTTTATTAAAAGTTTGTAACTCATCATTAATCAGAGGCGGTACCCAATAAGGATGATTCTTATATAAAGCAAACGGAAATTTTACAAATTCTTTGAGTAACTTTTTGGTATTGGCTTCAACTATGGTAATCATTATGGTTTTGGATTTTCTAATTCTACTTCGTCTTTGCGTTTTTTTCCTTTGTCCGCTTTAGATTTTTTATCTTTCTTTTTATCTTTCTTTTTATCGTTCTTTTTATCCTCTTTTTTATCGTTTTTAATTCGTTTGTAATTCGTTTCATAATTACTGTCAAAACGCCAAGAAAGACCAAAACCTCCAAATAGTAATGCTGGAGTATCTTTAATGTTTTTGGAAATGGAAGCATCCAGTTGGATGTTTTCACGAACTAAATAAGCAGCACCAAAACGGAAAATATTATCGGCATAAAAATCGCTTTTGTATGCCTGCATTTCCACAAAACCAGACCAACGCATATTAAAACCTCTCGTTAAAGTGGTAATTAATCCTAGGGTTGGATAATCTGTCATGTATTTATCCGCAATAATATTGGTAATAAAAACCCATTTGGAACCAAAATGATTTTGGGTAATTATCATCAGTTTCGGACTAATAGCAGGATCGGTTTCAAAAGTGTAGGGATTAGTTCCTAAATTCAGATTAAATCCGCCATAAACCGCCACTGCAGGAATAAATTGTTTCCAACTGAACTTGTGATTGGCTTTCCAACTTAATAAATTTGGTTTATCGTCTTTTAGTTTTAGGAAAGGGTCATAAACCAAATATTTTGCTCCCAAAGTAAACTGTTTAAAACCACCACGAGTATCACTAATTAACGGCGCTTCATACCAATCATACTGGTATTGTGTTTCTAAGTTAAACTCAAATTGATCAAAAAAAGCACCATACCTCACACTCAATTCTGTTCCAAAACCGTTGGCTTCATAACGTTGTAAATCATGTTCTTCGCTAATACCATATAAACCACCTTCAGCTTGAATAACTGTTTTACCTACAGAAAATGCCGACATCGATTTGCCTGGTCTATTAGAATTAATGATATCAGTATATTGCCCATATTGCAAAGTTGAAGTCATCAAAAACCCAACAATTAAAAGAGATTTTATTTGGAACATAATTTAATTTTTTATTTCAGAATTGTTTATCAAAAGTACTATAATTTATCATTTATTTAAGAAGTCAAAGCGATTTTTACATTACAGAATTTAGTATTTTTGACAAAAATTTATTTATTCAATGGAAACCGCATCTTTCAACGGATTATTAAAAGCAATACTATACATCTTAGCTTTTTACTATATTTTTAAGTTCTTAGCTCGTTTGTTTTTACCCGTTATAGCTAAAAAAGTTGTCGAAAAAGCATCAGAGCAATTCCGACAACAGCAACAAAATCAAAACCAAACCAATACACACTCGTCAACTTCAGAAAAACCAAAAGAAAAAAAAATAGTTGGTGAATATGTAGACTTTGAAGAAATAGAATAATTTAGTGTTCTGTTTGAACTATAAACCATAAACCAAAAGCCACCCACCCATTATAATGAAGCAACTTCAAAAGTTATATCCACATTTAGCAGCCATATTTGGCTTTGTACTAATTGCATTAATCTATTTTTATCCGGTTCTACAAGGAAAAAAAATCTATCAATCGGATATTGTTCAATATACCGGAATGGCCAAAGAGCAAAACGATTTTAGAGCCGAATACAATGCCGAACCTTACTGGACAAACTCAGCTTTTGGCGGAATGCCAACTTATCAATTAGGTGCTTATTATCCAAATGATTTTGTCGGAATGCTTGATGATGCTTTGCGTTTTCTTCCTCGTCCAGCTGACTATTTATTCCTTTATTTTTTAGGATTTTATGCGTTACTCTTAGTCTTCCGTACTGATCCATTGAAAGCCTTTTTTGGTGCATTAGCTTTTGGATTTTCAACCTATTTGATAATAATTCTAGGCGTAGGACATAATGCCAAAGCGCATGCTATTGCCTATATGCCATTAGTAGTTGCTGGATTTATATTGGTTTTTAGAAAACATTTTATTTATGGTGGAATTTTAACGATGCTTGCCGTAGCGCTAGAAATCAATGCCAATCACTTTCAGATGACCTATTATCTGTTGTTGTTTTTACTGGTGTTTTCGGTTTATTTCTTATACAAATTAGTTAAAGAAAAAGAATTAAAAGCATTACCAAAAATCATTGGAACATTTGCCGTTGCAGTAGTTTTGGCTGTTGGTGCTAATGCCACTAACTTACTGGCAACCAAAGAATATGCGGATTTTAGTACGAGAAGTAAAAACGAGCTAACTTTCAATCCAGATGGTTCAAAAGTCACGACCGATAATGCACTTTCACGAGAATACATAACGGAATATAGCTACGGAATTGCAGAAAGTTTCAACCTGATTGCTCCACGATTATTTGGTGGTTCCAATGCCGAAAACGTGGGAACAGACAGTCATTTATATGAATTTATTTCCAATCAAGGTGCATCGCCTAGTGAAGCTGCAGAATTTGCCGAAAGCGTTCCAACTTATTGGGGAAATCAACCGATAGTTGCCGCGCCAGCATATATTGGTTCAATTGTTTTTTTCTTAGTGATTTTAGCTTTATATAATGACAAGCGAAAAATAAAATATGCTTTCGTTGCTGGAGCGATTTTCTCTTTACTTCTTTCTTGGGGTAAAAATTTCCCAGCTTTGACTAACTTTTTCATTGATTATGTTCCAATGTATGACAAATTTAGAGCGGTTTCTTCCATACAAGTAATTTTAGAATTATGCGTTCCGGTTTTAGCCATTATGGGATTACAATCGTTTATCAAAAATGAAGAAAATCGTAAAAAATCATTGCTTTACACGGCTGGAACTTCTATTGGAATAATCGTTATATTGTTCTTATTCAAAGGAATGTTCAATTTTACGACGGCTAATGACAACTATTATATCGAAGCTTATGGACGTGAAATGGGAACTGCTTTTGTGGACGCTTTAAAACTCGACCGCGAAAGTTTATACAAAGCTGATTTATTGCGTTCTGGTTTCTTTATGTTGGTTGCTTTTGGATTGCTTTGGTTTTACATCAAAGGAAAATTAGCACAAGGAAATACCATTATTTTGATTGGTTTATTTATGGTGGCTGATTTATTTTTTGTAGCCAAAAATTATGTAAATGCCAAAGATTTTGTTAGTGCTCGGGAAATGAACGAACCCTTTCAAGCTACCGAAACCGATTTGCAAATTCTTCAAGACACGACACATTACCGCGTTTTTGAAGTTGCAGGAAACATGAGTAGCGCTAGAGCTTCTTATTTCCATAAATCGCTTGGTGGTTATCATGCCGCAAAACCAAAAAGAATGCAACAACTGTTTGATTATCAAATTGCCAAAAACAATAAAAACGTTTTGGATATGTTGAACATCAAATACATTATTCAAACCGACGAAAAAGGACAAGAATTTGCAACTATAAATCCTGATGCGAATGGAAATGCTTGGTTTGTTTCAAAAATTCTGTATGTTAATTCTGCGGATGAAGAAATGAAAGCAATGGATAAATTGGATACTAAAGAAGTTGCGTCTAGATTAAAAGATAAAAATGAAAAATCTTTTGAACTTTCTTTACCATTTAGGAAGGACAGTTTAGCCACAATCAAACTCGATTTTTACAAACCCAATCATTTAAAATATACTTCCAATAATAGCAATTATGGCTTTGCAGTCTTCTCTGAAATCTATTATAAAAACGGCTGGAAAGCCACTATTGACGGGAAAGAAACCCCAATTTACCGAGTGAATTATACACTTCGTGGGTTAGAAATCCCTAAAGGAAAACACACTATCGAATTCAAGTTTGAACCACAAGTAGTCAAAACAGGAAGTACAATTGCTTTGTTTAGTTCTATTGGAATGTTTTTATTGATTATTGGTGGCGTTTATTTTGAGAGAAAAAAGAAGAAAGAGTAACATAAATGATAATTTTGTAAATTTGATTGTTAATTTCAATAATATGAAGGCAAAAGTGACTACAAAATTAAACCATGCTAATCCATCGAAAATGGAATCACGTTATATTGATGAGATTAGAAAGATGTCTCCACAACAACGTTTTGATAAACTGATGGCTATTATTGAAATTTCCTTTCTTTTAAAAACAGCAAAAAAAATATCAAAATAATTAAATGAATAGTCAAATTGTTGAAATTTGGAAATACTTTTCTTTGAATAATGTCAAATATCTAACGATTGGTGGATTTGCTGTAAACATGTATGGTTATGGTCGAAATACAGGTGATATTGATATTTTTATTGAAGATACAGATGAAAACAGAGAAAATTTAAGAGTTGCATTAAAAAAAGCTGGGATTGGCGATTTTGAGAGTTTAAAAACAATGCAATTTATTCCTGGTTGGACAGATATTACATTAAATTTCAATTTGCGATTAGATATTATGACTTCTGTAAAAGGTTTGGAATATACTACTTTTAAAGAACTTTTAGAAAAAGCTTACATAACTGAAATTAGCGGTATTCCTGTTTATTTCCTAGATTATGAAAATCTGATTAAAACAAAAAAAGCAGCAAATCGTCCTAAAGATATTTTAGATATTGAAGAATTAGAGAAAATCAATAAAAATTCTAATCCCTAATTGAAACCCAAAAAACTTTTAATCATTACTTATTATTGGCCGCCATCTGGTGGACCAGGCGTTCAGCGATGGTTAAAGTTTGTCAAATATTTACCTGATTTCAACGTTCAACCAATCGTTTATGTTCCCGAAAATCCAACCTATCCAATTATCGACAACGGTTTACAAAGCGAAGTTTGGGACAACGCTATTATTTTAAAAAACAAAATCGTTGAACCTTATGGTTTGGCATCTTTTTTCGGGAAAAACAAAACCAAAAAAATCAGTTCCGGAATTATTCCCAATAAAAAAAAACAATCTTTTTTAGAGAAAACATTGCTTTGGGTTCGTGGCAATCTATTTATTCCTGACGCTCGTTTTCTTTGGGTAAAACCATCGGTAACCTATCTAAAAAAATACATTCAAGAAAACGATATTGACACCATTATAACTTCTGGACCGCCACACAGTTTGCATTTGATTGGTTTACAATTAAAAAAAGAGTTAAATATAAAATGGTTGGCCGATTTCCGGGATCCATGGACAACCATTGGTTATCACAAAGCGCTGAAATTATCTTCTTATGCCGAAAAAAAACACAAAGCTTTAGAAAAAGAAGTGTTGAATTCGGCATATACTATTATTGTTACAAGCAAAACTACTAAAACGGAATTTCAAGTAATAACTACTCGACCGATTGAAGTCATTACGAATGGCTATGATATTGAACACGTTGAAAAACAACCATTAGATAATAAATTCTCCTTAGCGCATATAGGTTCTTTTTTATCCGAAAGAAATCCGAAAATACTATGGCAAGCCCTACAAGAATTGGTTACTGAAAATGAAACTTTCAAAAATGATTTTCAGCTAAAATTGATTGGAGCTACAAGTCAGGAAGTGTTGGATACCATTTCAGAATTTGAACTTACCAATTATGTCTTAAATTTGGGATATGTTTCGCATCAAGAAGCTGTGGAACACCAACGAAAATCGCAAGTTTTATTATTAATCGAAATCAATTCAGATGAAACAAAGAGCATTATTCCCGGAAAACTTTTCGAATATATGATTTCCGAAAGACCTATTATAGCCATTGGTCCAGAAGGTTCTGATTTTGCCGAAATTATTACTTCGACCAATACGGGAGTTTTCTTTACTTATGATAAAAAAGAAGAATTGAAAGCAATACTTTTGAACTATTATGAATTGTATCAAAAAAATAATCTGAAAGTAAATGCTGTTGGTTTGCAACAGTATTCTAGAAAAAACCTAACTGAGCAACTTTCCAAACTCGTAACTCGCAACTCGTAACTGTTTATGGGCATCGTAATTAACCAATCCATCAAGAATACCATCATTACCTATATTGGTTTTGGGATTGGTGCGATAAATAGTTTGTTTATGTATCCGCATTTTTTAGGAGAAAAGTTCTATGGATTGACTGGATATTTATTATCATCTGCCAACGTATTGTTTCCCTTGATAGCTTTTGGAGTCCACAATACATTGATTAAATTTTTCTCAGAATACAAAACCGAAAAAGAAAAAAGTCAATTTCTCGGTTTTGTTCTTGCACTTCCGTTATTGATAATCATACCAATTTTCGTAATTAGTATATTAGGTTATGATAGTATTGCTTCTTTCTTTTCCAGAAAAAACGACATCGTTTACGATTATGTTTGGCAAATCCCAATCATCGCCTTGTGTATGGGATATTTCGAGATTTTCTATGCTTGGGTAAAAGTACATCTACAATCGGTTTATGGAAATTTTATAAAAGAAATTGGTTTGCGAATACTCATTTCCATCTTCCTTTTAGGTGTCTATTTTCATGTTATTACTGTTGAGCAATTTATCACTGCTACGATGTTTGCCTATTTGATAAGTATGTTGTTGATGCTTTTTTATGCTAATAAAGTACAGCCAATATCTTTTACATTTAAAATACCAAATAACGCTAAAGCCATTTTAGTATATTCCAGTTTTATCATTTTATCAGGAAGTGTTGCCAATATGCTTTTGGATATCGATAAAACGATGCTGAACCAATATATTGAAATTGAGAAAATTGCATACTTTATAGTAGCAGGATTTATCGCTACTGTAATTGCCGTTCCTAGCCGAGCGATGCATCAAATCACCTACCCGATTACTGCAAAATTGATGATTGAAAACAAATACGACGAATTGAACGATTTGTATAAAAAATCATCCATTACGCTTCAAATTGTTGGAGGATTAGTCTATGTTGGAATTTTGGTTAACATAAATCAAATTTATTTGCTTTTACCAAAAAGTTACAGTGAAGGTATTTTTGTGGTATTTATCATTGGACTTTCTAAATATTTCGATTTGATTTTAGGAAACAACAATGCTATTATTTTCAATTCCAAATACTATCGTGCCGTATTGTTTTTAGGATTATTGCTTGGTTTTTTTGCAATTACACTTAATATGATTCTCATTCCATTGTATTATATTAAAGGTGCAGCCATTGCGACATTAATTTCAATTACATTGTACAGCATTGCCAAACTGCTTTTTGTAGTTTTAAAAATGAAACTTTATCCTTTTACTTTTAAAAATATTTATTCTTTAGCTATTGGATTATTTTGCTTTTTCGCTTTCTATTATTGGGATTTTCCGTTTCATCCAGTCATTAACATAGTACTTAAATCAATTTTAGTTACACTATTTTATGTTTTTTTAACGTATAAAGCCAATTTATCCGAAGATATTAATGGAGTGATTAGTAAATTTTTGAAAGTATAAATTTGATTACTAGTCCTAATTTGAATCAAATTCCTGCCACTGCTTTAATCTCTTCAATAATTCTAGTTGCCAATTTATCAGCCGCTACTTGTGTTGGTGCTTCGGTATAAATTCGGATAATGGGTTCGGTGTTTGATTTTCGCAAATGCACCCATTCTGTTGCAAAATCTATTTTTACACCGTCAATTGTAGATAGTGAGCTTGTCGAACTATCGTTTTTATATTTCTCAGTCATCGCAACAAGAATAGCATCAACATCAATTTGTGGCGTTAATTCAATCTTATTTTTGCTCATATAATATTGCGGATATGAAGCGCGCAGTTCAGCAACGGTTTTATCTTGATTAGCCAAATAGGTCAAGAACAAGGCCACACCTACCAAACTATCTCTTCCATAATGCAACTCTGGATAAATAATTCCACCATTGCCTTCGCCTCCAATAATGGCATTGGTTTTTTTCATCAATTCGACTACGTTCACTTCGCCCACAGCACTAGCTTGATAACTTCCATTATGCTTGGTAGTAATATCACGCAAAGCACGAGAAGACGACATATTAGAAACCGTATTTCCTGGTGTTTTGCTCAATACATAATCGGCACAAGCCACCAATGTATATTCTTCACCAAACATTTCGCCATCATTAGAAATAAATGCCAATCTATCCACATCTGGATCAACCACAATTCCAAAATCGGCTTTTTCCTCTAAAACGAGTTTGCAAATATCGCCCAAGTGTTCTTTCAAAGGTTCAGGATTGTGTGGGAAATGTCCGTTGGGTTCGCAATACAATTTGACAACTTCAACACCCATTTGCTCCAATAAATTTGGTATAATTATTCCTCCCGAAGAATTCACACCATCCACAACCACTTTAAATTTTCGTTTGGCAACCGCTTCGGCATCAACCAAAGGCAAATTCAAAACTTCATCAATATGAATATCCATATAAGAATCATTAATCGTGATTTCACCCAAATCATCTACTTCTGAGAAATCAAAAGCTTCTGCTTGGGCAATTTCAAGAATTTTTTCACCATTGGCACCACTCAAAAACTCTCCTTTTTCGTTTAATAATTTTAGAGCATTCCATTGTTTTGGATTGTGTGATGCGGTTAAAATAATTCCTCCATCGGCTTTTTCCAGTGGAACTGCTATCTCGACTGTTGGCGTAGTTGACAATCCCAAATCAATAACATCAATCCCTAAACCAATCAGAGTATTAACAACCAAATTATGAATCATTGGTCCCGAAATTCGGGCATCACGACCAATAACTACTTTCAACTTTCTTCCAACTTCCAGCTTCCCACTTCCCGCTTTCAAAAAAGTGCCATAAGCTGCTGCAAATTTCACCGCATCAACGGGTGTTAAATTATCGCCCACTTTACCACCTATAGTTCCACGAATTCCTGATATTGATTTTATTAATGTCATTTTAAGAAGTTTATAAGTTTGTACTTTTTTGAAGTATTATATTAATTTCTGTGCAAATATAGAAAAGTTAAAACTATGTACTTTAAATGAAATCTTAGTAATAGAAAGTTTTTAGTAACTTTACGAACCTAGTAGTAAACCCGTAAACTCTTAAACCCTTTTCATGAACTTCCTAGCCCACATATATCTTTCAGGTGATAACGATTTACTAAAAATCGGGAACTTCATGGCGGACAGTATTCACGGAAATAAATTTAATGACTATCCTACCGAAATCAAAAAAGGAATTCTTTTGCACCGTTCGATTGACAGTTTTACCGATATGCATTCTGTTTATAGGCAAAGTAAACATCGATTGCATGAAAAATACGGACATTATTCAGGTGTAATTATGGATATTTTCTATGACCATTTTTTGGCTAAAAACTGGAAGACCTATTCGGATGAAAAGCTAGAAGATTATGCGGATAACTTCTATCTTTTACTTAAAGAAAGTTATGATTTACTAACCGAAAAAGTGAAAGGAATGCTTCCTTATATGATTGAACGAAATTGGTTGGTAAGCTATGCTAGCATTGAAGGATTGGAAATGATTTTATTTCAAATGGATCACCGAACAAAGAATAGAGTTGCCATGCACGAATCGATTGTGGAGTTAAAACAATTTTATTTGCAATTTGATGAAGAATTCTGCTTGTTTTTTGAGGATTTGAAACAACATTGCAGAGAAAAGTTATACGAGTTAAATTCTTAATTTTATGACATTTATAGAAGATTTAGAAAAAAAATTAGTAGAAAAATCAGATCGAGAGTTAGCCATACCAATGGAAAACTATATGAAAAATAATTTTTCGTTTTTTGGCATTAAAAATCAACCAAGAAAAGCCATCTTAAAACCACTTTGGCGTAAATATAAAGATGAAATAAAGTTAGATTTCAGAAACATTACTTTAGCCCTTTTTGATAAAACCGAACGGGAATTTCACTATTGTGCCATGGAAATTATTTTTAAAGAAATAAATAAAAAATTTGTTAAAGAGGATATTCAACTTATTGAAAAATTAATTACTAAAAACTCATGGTGGGATTCTGTAGATTTTTTGGCCAAATATCTATTGGGGAATTATTTACTTCAATTTCCTGAAAAAACGTTACCAATTATTGAACGATTTTCGAATTCGACAAATATGTGGCTGAATAGAAGTGCTATCATTTTTCAGTTGGATTATAAAGTAAAAACTAATTTTGATTTGCTAAAAGCTGAATGTGAAAAACACAAAAATTCGAAAGAGTTTTTTATCCAAAAAGCTATTGGCTGGGCATTGCGTGATTATAGTCGATTCAATCCTAATGGAGTTCTGGATTATGTGAATTCAACCCAATTAAAACCATTAAGTCAACGAGAAGCTTTGCGATTAATCTTAAAATAGTCATTAGTTAGTATTTATTAATTTATTATGTCGTCAACTAAAGCTTCCTTTATAAAAATTATTTTCAGGAGTATTTTCAGGAGAGTCGAGAATTTAATTTTTCTTTTGAAAGGTAAATTAAGCGAAAGAAATTTTATCTACTTTGCTAGTGTTGCTGTTGCCATTACTTGTGCATTTGCTGTAATTATTCTAAAAAGTTTTGCCCACAATATTTTTCTTTGGGCTAATGAAATTAATGGTTTTTTAAAACTTCCCTACATCAACAGTTTACTGCCAATTGCTGGAATTGTATTAACCGTTTTTGTAGTTCGTAATTTCTTAGGCAATCATCTTGAAAAAGGAAGTTCCAAAGTGTTATACGCTGTTGCCAAAAAAGGGGGTATCATGCCCAAAAAACAGATGTATGCTCAAATTGTAACCAGTTCATTAACGGTAGGACTTGGTGGTTCTGCCGGATTGGAAAGTCCAATTGTAATTACTGGTGCAGCATTTGGGTCTAACTTTGCTCAAAAATACTATCTCTCTCAAAAAGATAGAATTTTACTTCTAGCTTGTGGTGTTGCAGCAGGAATTGGAGCAGCGTTTAATGCTCCTATTGCAGGAGTTTTATTTGCCATAGAAGTAGTGCTTACCGATGTTTCTATTGCAGCTTTTATCCCCATTATTATATCGGCAGCTACAGGTGCTTTAATTTCTACTATGGTTTTGAGTAACGATGTTATTCTTAATTTTCAGCAAACACTTAAATTTGATTACCATAATACTCCTTATTATATTTTACTTGGTATTTTAGCGGGTTTAACTTCCATTTATCACGCTCGAAATTTTCGAAAAGTAGAGATTTTCTTCGGAACATTCAAAAACAAAGGGTATCGAAGAGCGCTTTTTGGCGCAATCATTTTAGCAATATTAATTTTCTTTTTTCCAACATTATTTGGGGAAGGTTATGAGAGTATTAAAACTTTGGCTTCCAAAAATCCAAGTGTTTTATTAGAAAATACTTTGCTGGAAAACTTTAAAAGCAACGAATGGGTTTTGTTAGGTTTTATTGGATTAACGATGTTGTTAAAAGCGTTTGCCACTGGACTAACATTAGGAAGTGGCGGAAATGGAGGAAACTTTGCTCCTTCGCTTTTTGTTGGTTCGTACTTAGGTTATTGTGTTGCAAAAACTATAAATCTTTTGAACATCACGCATCATTTACCTATTGCTAATTTTACAATCGTAGGCATGGCAGGAATTTTAAGCGGATTGTTTCATGCGCCATTAACTGCCATTTTCCTTATTGTTGAAATTACTGGTGGTTATGATTTGATGTTGCCTTTAATGATTGTGTCTTCGGTTAGTTTTGCAGTTTCCAAAAAATTTGAAAAACACTCATTGGATGTAAAAGGTTTGGCTGATAAAGGTGATGTTTTTACTAGTGATAAAGACAAAAACATTCTGCAAAGCATTGATATTCATAATTTGGTGCAAAAAAGCTATAAATCGCTGACTATTGAAAGCCCTTTGGAAAATGTGGTCGAGATTTTCTCTACTACCAAACAGAAAATCATTCCTGTAATTGACGAAAACAATACATTGATTGGAGTCGTAGATTTTGAAGAAGTGAAAGCCATAATTTTCAATCCTTTGAAGTTGAAATTTATGAATATGAATGAAATTATAAGTCAACCCAAAGAATTTATTTTACTTGAAGATAAAGTAGAAGATATAATGAACCAATTTGAAACTTCAAAAACACAACTTTTACCGGTTATTCAAAAAGGAAAATACTTTGGTTTTCTATCCAAAATTGATGTGCTTGAAAGCTATCGCCTACATCTTAAAGAAATGAGTATTGAATAAAATTTTAATATCGGATAGAAATAAATTTTATTTTAACCGATAATAATGTATCTTTGTTTTGTAATGTGGAACATAGATTTAACATATCGCCAAGAATTCAAAACAACTTTCGAAAGATTGTATGAAAAACTCGCTGTTTTGCAAAAAAGCAGGCCATTGCCCAGCATCGCTTTGCAAAAAATAAAAGAAGCACTTTCAATTGAATGGACCTATAATTCCAATAGTATTGAAGGAAATACACTAACACTTAGAGAAACCCAAATGGTTCTTCAAGAAGGAATTACAATAAAAGGAATTACCCTTCGAGAGCATTTTGAAGCAAAAAATCACGAGAACGCTATCAATCATTTGTACTCTATTATCAATGCTGAATATAAATTAAAAAGTATTGATATACTTTCGTTACATGGTTTAGTTTTACGTTCTATTGAAGATGATTTTGCGGGTAGAATTAGAACTGGTGGTGTTAGGATTACTGGAGCAAATTTTGTTCCTCCAAATGCTACTAAAGTTTCGGATTTATTGGATGAATTGATTGATTTTGTGAATTCAAATCCTCTTAATTTAAATGACATCGAATTGGCTACTGTTTTTCACCATAAACTAGTTTGGATACATCCCTTTTTTGATGGAAATGGAAGAACAGTTCGTCTGGCGATGAATTTACTGTTGATGCGAAAGGGTTTTCCGCCTGCTATTATTTTAAAAAATGATCGAAAAAAATATTACGAAGCGCTTAATCAAGCGAATGGTGGGAATTATCAAAAACTCACCTTATTAATGTGTCAGGCATTAGAACGAACTCTTAATATTTATATTAGTTCTTTACCAGATAATGATTATGATTTTCAAGAAATTTCAAATATAGTAAACGAACCAAGTTCACCATATAGTCAAGAATATATATCGCTCTTGGCACGTCAAGGCAAAATTGATGCACACAAAGAAGGTAGAAACTGGTTTACCACCAAGAAAGCTATTGACGATTATATAAATAACCGGAAACGAAAGCGCTAAAGTAATTTTAGTGCTTTTGTTTACCAATAACTTTTGAACTCTCTATTCAAAATTTCTTTTCAATATACTACCTTTGCTCCCGTTCCCGAAACTTCGGGACGGAATGTAAAAAATGCTATGGTTGAAACAGAAAATAGGATAGAAGTTCTCGGAGCTCGAGTTCATAATCTTAAAAATATTGATATTAACATTCCTCGTGAAAAACTAGTTGTTATTACTGGTCTTTCGGGTTCGGGGAAATCGTCTTTGGCCTTTGATACTATCTATGCTGAAGGACAGCGTCGTTATATTGAAACCTTTTCTGCCTATGCGCGCCAATTCCTTGGTGGCTTAGAACGTCCTGATGTAGATAAAATTGATGGCCTGTCGCCAGTTATTGCCATTGAACAAAAAACAACCAGCAAAAGTCCGCGCTCTACTGTGGGTACCATTACTGAAATTTATGACTTTCTGCGTTTGCTTTATGCCCGAGCTGGTGAAGCTTATAGTTATGTGAGTAGCGAAAAAATGGTTTCCTATTCAGATGAGCAAATTAAAGAGTTGATTATTCAGAATTTTATAGGAAAACGCATTACGATTTTAGCTCCCATAATTCGAGCTAGAAAAGGACATTATGCCGAATTATTCCAACAAATTACAAAACAAGGTTTTCTCAAAGTGCGTGTAAATGGTGAAGTGCAAGATTTGCTTCCCGGCATGAAACTCGACCGTTACAAAACCCACGATATCGAAATTGTCATTGACCGAATGGCGATTGAGAATACTGAAGAAAATGAAAAACGTTTGGTAGAAAGCATCAAAACGGCCATGTATCACGGCGAAAATGTATTAATGATTTTAGACCAAGACACCCAAGAAGTTCGCTATTTTAGTAGAAATTTGATGTGCCCAACATCTGGAATATCCTATCAAAATCCAGAACCTAATTTATTTTCTTTCAATTCCCCAAAGGGTGCTTGCGAACATTGTAAAGGATTAGGAACAATTAATGAAATCAATCTGAAAAAGATAATTCCAAAACCTAAGCTTTCTATTAAAAATGGTGGTTTTGCACCATTGGGTGAATATAAAAGTTCTTGGATTTTCAAACAATTAGAAATCATCGGAGAAAAATTTGATTTCAAATTAACTGATGCCATTGAGACCATTTCCGAAGAAGCCATGCAAATAATTTTACACGGTGGAAAAGAAAAATTTGCTGTCGAATCGAAAACTTTAGGCATTACCAAAGAATATAAAATTGAGTTTGAAGGCATTTCGCATTTTATCAAAAATCAATTTGATGAAAGTAATTCCACTTCTATCAAACGTTGGGCTAAGGAATTTATGGATGAAATAGAATGCCCAGAATGTCATGGTTCACGTTTGAAAAAAGAAGCGATGTATTTCCGAATTCACGAAAAAAATATTTTCGATTTATCAAGTATGGATATTTCTGATTTATCTCTTTGGTTTGACAATTTAGATAAAAACCTTTCCGAAAAACAAAAAATCATTGCTACCGAAGTTGTCAAAGAAATAAAAGATAGATTGCGTTTTTTAGTCAATGTGGGATTGAATTATTTGTCAATAAACCGAAGTTCTAAATCACTTTCGGGCGGTGAAGCACAGCGCATTCGTTTGGCAACACAAATTGGTTCGCAACTCGTTGGCGTGTTGTATATTTTAGATGAACCAAGCATTGGTTTACACCAAAGAGACAATGAAAAACTCATCCATTCACTAGAACAATTACGGGATATTGGTAATTCCATTTTGGTAGTTGAACATGATAAAGACATGATAGAACGCGCTGATTACGTCATTGATATTGGTCCTAAAGCCGGAAAATTTGGCGGTGAAATCATCAGCAAAGGAACACCAGCCCAATTGCACAAAGAACATACCATGACAGCGATGTACTTGAATGGTGAAATGAAAATTGAAGTGCCCAAAAAACGACGTGAAGGCAATGGAAAATTTTTAAAACTAACTGGAGCAACTGGAAACAACCTAAAAAATGTTTCTATCGAATTGCCCTTAGGAAAACTGATTTGCGTGACTGGAGTTTCAGGAAGTGGAAAATCGACTTTGATCAATGAAACGCTCTACCCTATTTTGAATGCCTATTTTTTTAATGGTGTTAAAAAACCGCAACCTTACAAGAATATTGAAGGTTTGGAGCACATTGATAAAGTAATCGATATTGACCAAAGTCCGATTGGAAGAACGCCCAGAAGTAATCCGGCAACGTATACCGATGTGTTTTCAGAAATTAGAAGTTTGTACACGATGACTCCTGAAGCCATGATTCGCGGTTATAAAGCAGGCCGTTTTAGTTTTAATGTTTCAGGCGGAAGATGCGAAACTTGTGAAGGATCAGGCGTTAGAACTATTGAAATGAGTTTCCTTCCCGATGTTTATGTGGAATGTGAAACTTGTCAAGGCAAGCGTTTTAACAGAGAAACTTTAGAAATCAGATACAAAGGGAAATCCATTTCGGATGTGTTGAATATGACAGTGGATGAAGCCGTTCCGTTTTTTGAAAACATTCCGAAAATCTATCGTAAAGTAAAAACGATTCAAGATGTTGGTTTGGGTTACATCACTTTAGGACAACAAAGTACTACGCTTTCGGGCGGAGAAGCGCAACGTATAAAATTGGCAACCGAATTATCCAAAAAAGATACAGGAAATACATTCTATATCATGGATGAACCTACAACTGGTTTGCATTTTGAAGATATTCGCGTGTTAATGGATGTAATAAATAAATTGGTTGACAAAGGCAATACTGTTTTAATCATCGAACACAATATGGATGTCATCAAACTATCGGATTATATTATAGACATTGGTCCCGAAGGTGGAAAAGGTGGCGGTGAAGTTGTTGCCACAGGAACACCAGAAGAACTTATAAAAAATAAAAAAAGCTATACTGCACAGTTTTTGAAAAAAGAATTACTTTAGCGTGTTTGCTTAAAATTTAAATGAAGATAAAAGATGAAAGATGATTTTCAAAACGAAGATGATAAAATCCAAGAAAAATTAAAACAAAAAACTTGGAATGAGATACGAACCAATGACTCTTGGGCGATTTTCAAGATTATGTCTGAGTTTGTAAATGGATATGAAAGCATGGCTAGAATTGGACCTTGTGTCTCTATTTTTGGGTCAGCCAGAACAAAACCGGATAACAAATACTATTTATTAGCCGAAAAAATTGCTTTTAAAATTAGTAAAGCGGGTTATGGTGTCATCACTGGTGGTGGACCAGGTATTATGGAAGCTGGAAATAAAGGCGCTCATAATGGCGGTGGAACTTCCGTGGGACTGAATATAGAATTGCCATTTGAACAACACTTCAATCCGTACATTGATAAAGATAAAAACTTGAATTTTGATTATTTCTTTGTGCGCAAAGTAATGTTTGTCAAATATTCACAAGGATTTGTGGTTATGCCTGGAGGATTTGGAACTTTGGATGAATTATTTGAAGCTATGACATTAATCCAAACTAAGAAAATTGGAAAGTTCCCAATTATTCTTGTGGGTTCAGAATATTGGAAAGGATTGATTGATTGGATAAAAACAGTAATGATTGGTGAAGAACACAATGCTAATCCTGAAGATATGAATTTGATTAAAATTGTAGATACAGAGGATGAAGTGGTGGAAGCTTTGGATAATTTCTACAAAAAATACAATTTAAGTCCGAACTTTTAATATTTTTTTTAAATTTTTGAAACATACATTTTATATCCTTTTTTGGTTTATTTGTTTATTGTACCCTGCAAAACAATTCTCACAACATCATTCAAAGATGATTGTGGAACTTGACAATGAGAAAAAATCATTGACTGTTTTACAAGAACTAACATTTTACAATCAAACCAATGACACGTTAACGAACATTGTTTTGAATGATTGGATTAATGGTTATAGTTCAAAAAACACACCTCTAGCAAAACGCTTTTCCGATGAGTTTGAAAGAGGATTTCATTTGGCAAAAGAAAAAGACCGCGGTCGAACAAGCAATATTACAATTCTTGATCAAAACAAAACTTTCCTAACTTGGGAAAGAGACGAAAATTATCCTGATGTCATACAAATTCGACTTCGGGAGAAAATATTACCCAATCAAAAAATGACATTTACTTTGACCTATTTGGTAAAAATTCCAAAAGATGAATTTACAAAATATGGCTTTGGTAGTGATGGCAAAATGAATTTAAAAGATTTTTTTTTAATTCCGGCACGTTATGAAAATAATGATTTTGTTAAATATGATAATTTGAATTTAGATGACTGTGCCAACAGCATTTCCGATTATGATATAGAAGTAAAAATCCCAGTGCCAATGGACTTGAACTCAGATTTGAATGAAATTGGAAAAACTACCAAAAACAATTTAAATCACTACTCGCTTTCAGGAAAAAATCGATTGAGTTTTAGCTTATTTATCGATGACAAAAAGGAGTTTTCTGTATATAAAAATAGTGAAATAGCAGTGATTTCAAATCTCAGAGACAACAGATTAACTGATATTCAAAGAGCTTTTGTAATTGATAAAATTGTGAGTTATGTTTCCGAAAATTTAGGAAAATATCCACATGAAAAGATAACAGTTTCACAGACTGATTATGATCGAAATCCTTTTTATGGATTGAACCAATTACCCCTTTTTATTAGTCCGTTTCCAGATGAGTTTTTATATGAAATAAAATTTTTGAAAACCTATTTGAATAATTACTTGCATACCACTTTACAACTTGACCCAAGAAAAGACAATTGGATTTATGATGGAATTCAAGTATATATTATGATGAAATATATCGAGGAATTTCATCCAGATACTAAAATGATGGGGAATGTAGCAAAATTAAAACTACTCAAGAGCTATAATTTGGTAAGTCTAGATTTCAATGGACAATACAGTTATTTTTATATGCTCATGGCACGGAAAAACTTAGACCAACCACTTGGTGACCCAAAAAATTCGCTAATAAAATTCAATGAAAAAATTGCCTCAAAGTATCGAGCCGGATTGAGCTTAAAATACTTAGACAATTATTTAGAAAATGAGGTTGTTCAAAAAAGTATTCGCCAGTTTATAACAAAAAATAAAATCCAACAAACCAATCGCAAAGATTTTAAAACTATATTAATCCAAAATTCTCCAAAAAAAATCAATTGGTTTTTTGATAAAATCATTGACTCACGAGACGCTATAGATTACAAATTTGATAATGTAACCCGAACCAAAGACAGTGTCAGCTTTTCGTTAAAAAATAAAACAGAAACAAACGTCCCAGTATCTGTTTATGGTATAAAAGACAAAAATGTAGTTTTCAAACAATGGATTGATGTGTTTCAAAAAGATAGTGTCTACATTGTAGCTAGAAACAATGCAGAAAAAATTGTTATCAACTATAAAAATGAAGTTCCCGAAATAAATTTAAGAAACAATTGGCATTCGCTCAGAGGATTTAAATTAAATAATCGCCCCATAAAATTTAACTTTATGAAAGATTTGGAAGATCCATATTATAACCAAATCTTATATGTACCAACATTGGAATACAATTTATATGACGGGTTTTTATTGGGTTTTCGTTTCCACAACAAAACCATATTGGACAAACCTTTTATATTTGATGTTAACCCAACCATATCAACAAAAACAGCTACTTTTTCAGGAAAAGGAAGCGTGTATTACAATCAGTACAACAGAGAAAGTAATTTGTATAATATTCGCTCTCTATTAAGTGGTCATTATCTTCAATATGCACCCGATGCCTATTACACAAAATTAACTCCTGCTGTCATTTTTAATATTCGCCCAGATGATTTTAGAAACAATAGAAAAGAAGCTTTTATAATTAAAGAAGTTTTGGTAAATAAAGAAAAATCGGAATTTACAGCAACTGAAAACACCGAAAATTACAATGTTTTTAATGCTAAATATATCAACACAAAAACCGAAAGTACCCATCATTTTAATATTCTAGGAGATTTTCAATACTCCAATGATTTTGGAAAACTAGCATCCGAAATTCAATACCGAAAATTATTCGACAACAACAAACAACTAAATCTGCGTTTGTTTGCTGGTACTTTTTTATACAATAATACTGATACTGATTATTTTGATTTTGGACTTGACAGACCATCAGATTACCTTTTTGAAAGTGACTATTATGGTCGATCAGAAACCACTGGATTTTTTAGTCAACAGTCAATTATTGCTGATGGATTTTTTAAATCAAAATTAGAAACCCGAACTGCCAATCGATGGATGGTAACTACTAATGCCAGTTATAGTATTTGGAATTGGGTTGAAGCATATGGTGATATTGGTTTAATTAAAAACAAAAATGTTAGCCCTAAATTTGTTTATGATAGTGGTATTCGATTGAATTTATTAACTGATTATTTTGAGTTATATTTCCCTATTTACTCAGGAAACGGTTGGGAAATAGCCCAGCCAAATTATGCAGAAAAAATTCGGTTTATCATTGCATTTAGTCCTAATACGCTCATCAGTCTTTTCACCCGTAAATGGTTTTAATAGCAAATTAATTTAATTATTTTTACGTAATTATCTCTTTTATTAAATATTGATTGAATATTTATCAACAAAAATCCTTTTGACAACTGATAAATTACATATAATTAAATTATATTTTTTGGAAAGAACAGTAAAAAGTGCTACTTTTTAATTAATTTTGTTACTTCAAGATATATCTTCCATTATGACCGAAGCGCAAATTAAAACCCAAATTACATTTGAAGATTTCAAATCAGAAGTGTTAAACGATTATACTATTGCTAAAATCAGCAGAGAATGCAGTCTTCTAGGAAGAAAAGAAGTCCTGACAGGAAAAGCAAAATTCGGAATTTTTGGCGATGGGAAAGAAGTTCCCCAATTGGCTTTAGCCAAAGCATTTCAAAATGGTGATTTTCGTTCGGGTTATTATCGCGATCAAACCTTTATGATGGCAATTGGTCAATTATCCATTCAACAGTTTTTTGCCGGTTTATATGGTCATACCGATTTGGCGCATGACCCAATGAGTGCTGGACGACAAATGGGCGGTCATTTTGCAACCCATTCCTTAGATGAAAATGGCAATTGGAATAACTTGACAAAGCAAAAAAATTCAAGTGCCGACATCTCTCCTACTGCTGGGCAAATGCCCCGATTATTAGGATTGGCTCAAGCATCAAAAATATACAGAAACGTTCGCGGGCTAGAACATTTAACCAACTTCTCCAATGAAGGAAATGAAGTAGCTTGGGGAACCATAGGTAATGCTTCCACTTCTGAAGGATTATTTTTTGAAACCATCAATGCCGCCGGAGTTTTACAAGTTCCAATGGTAATTAGTGTTTGGGATGACGAGTATGGCATTTCGGTTCATGCCAAATACCAAACTACTAAAGAAAATATCTCTGAAATTCTAAAAGGGTTTCAACGAGATGAAGAAAATAATGGTTACGAAATCATTACGGTAAAAGGTTGGGATTATCCAGCATTAGTCGAAACTTATGAAAAAGCATCCGCTATTGCTCGCGAAGAACATGTCCCTGTTTTAATTCATGTTTTGGAATTAACCCAACCTCAAGGACATTCCACTTCGGGGTCGCATGAACGCTACAAAAATGAAGAACGATTGGCTTGGGAAAGAGAGTTTGATTGTTTGGTTCAAATGCGTACTTGGTTACTCGATAACAATTTAGCTTCAGCCGAAGAATTAGATACCATTGATAACAATGTTAAAAAAGAAGTTTTAGAAGCTAAAAAAGCGGCTTGGACTGCGTTTGTTTCCCCAATGAAAGAAGAGCAACAAGAATTGGTTTCGTTACTAAATTCCATTGCAACTTCTAGTGCTAATAAAGTTTTCATCGAAAAACAGGCCAATGATTTAGCTGCTATCAAAGAACCCATTCGAAAAGAAATTTTATCCACCGCCCGAAAAGTACTGCGATTACTAGTCGATGAAAGTGGTAAAAATCAATTAGCCGATTGGATTGTAAATTATTCAAACAAAATCCAACCTCAATTCAGTTCACACCTGTTCTCTCAATCGGATAAAAATGTTTTAAATTCTAACGAAATTGCAGCAACATATGATGAAACCGCAGAAGACGTTGACGCAAGATTAGTGCTACGCGATAACTTTGACGCTATTTTTACTAAATATCCCGAAGCCATAATTTTTGGAGAAGATGCTGGAAATATTGGTGATGTCAACCAAGGTTTAGAAGGTATGCAAGAAAAATATGGAGAATTGCGCGTTGCCGATGCCGGAATTCGCGAAGCAACCATTCTCGGTCAAGGAATAGGAATGGCTATGCGTGGTTTACGACCTATTGCCGAAATTCAATATTTGGATTATTTGCTCTATGCCATTCAAATCATGAGTGATGATTTAGCCACATTACAATACAGAACGCAAGGTCGTCAAAAAGCACCTTTAATTATCCGTACACGTGGTCATCGGCTGGAAGGCATTTGGCATTCCGGTTCTCCCATGGGAATGATTATCAATGCCATTCGTGGTATTCACGTTTTGGTACCAAGAAACATGACCAAAGCTGCTGGTTTTTATAACACTTTACTAGCAACTGACGAACCCGCATTAGTCATTGAGTGTTTGAATGGATACCGATTAAAAGAAAAAATGCCAACCAACTTAGGAGAATTCAAAACGCCAATTGGTGTGGTGGAAACCATAAAACAAGGAATAGACATTACACTAGTTTCCTATGGTTCCACAATTCGTATTGTGGAACAAGCGGCAAAAGAATTACAAGAAGTTGGTATCGATTGCGAAATCATTGATGCACAATCGTTATTACCATTCGATAAAAACCACGATTGTGTAAAAAGTATCATAAAAACCAACCGATTATTAGTAATTGACGAGGATGTTCCTGGTGGTGCCAGTGCTTATATTTTGCAACAAATTATTGACGAGCAAAATGGGTATCAATACCTCGACAGCCAACCGCAAACCTTAGCATCCAAAGCCCATCGTCCTGCTTATGGAACAGATGGTGATTATTTCTCAAAACCATCAGTAGAAGATGTTTTTGAAAAAGTGTACGCCATTATGCATGAAGCAAAACCTGAGCAATATCCGAGTTTATATTAAAAAACAAATCATGCAACACATCATCGACCGCTTCATTAGCTATGTCACTATCGATACCGAATCCGATCCCAATTCAACAACAACACCAAGTACTAAAAAACAATTTGATTTAGCCAATAAACTTGTTGAAGAACTCAAAGCTATTGGTATGAGCGACGTAACTATTGACAAACATGCTTATGTCATGGCAACATTACCTTCCAATGTGGTACATCAAGTACCAACTATCGGTTTTGTATCACACTTCGATACTACACCCGATTTTACTGGCAAAGATGTAAAACCACAAGTAATAACTAACTATGATGGTGGCGATATCATTTTGAACGAGGAACAAAACATCGTTTTATCGCCAAGTTACTTCAAAGATTTATTGCAATACAAAGGACAAACTTTGATTACTACCAATGGTTTGACTTTACTTGGTGCCGATGATAAAGCGGGAATTACCGAGATTGTGACTGCCATGGAATTTCTAATCCAAAATCCAGAAATCAAACACGGAAAAATCAGAGTTTGCTTCACACCCGATGAAGAGATTGGTCGTGGTGCCGATTTATTTGATGTTACAACATTTGGTGCCGATTGGGCTTACACTATGGACGGAAGCCAGATTGGCGAATTAGAATATGAAAACTTCAATGCCGCTGGTGTAAAAATTACGTTCAAAGGAAAATCGGTTCATCCAGGTTATGCCAAAGGAAAAATGATTAACTCGATGCTGATTGCGAATGATTTCATCAACGAATTACCAAAAGGAGAAACCCCACAAGAAACCAAAGATTATGAAGGTTTCTTTCATGTTACGGCTCTATCAGGTAGTATTGAAGAAACCAAACTAGAATTAATCATTCGTGACCATGATATGAAAAAATTCATCAAACGAAAGGAATTAGTGCATAATATCACCAAGAATTTCAACAAGCGTTTCAAAAAACAATTTGGTGAAGACATTGTAATTACAGAAATCAAAGACCAGTATTACAATATGAAGGAAAAAGTTGTTCCCGTTATGTTCATAGTTGATTTAGCCGAAAAAGCGATGAAATCATTAGGCATAAAACCATTAATAAAACCCATTCGTGGTGGCACTGATGGTTGTCGTTTGTCCTATATGGGATTACCTTGTCCGAATATTTTTGCTGGCGGACATAACTTTCACGGAAAATATGAATATGTTCCTGTAGAAAGTATGCAAAAAGCGGTTGAGGTTATTGTAAAAATTGCTGAACTTACTGCAACGACTGATTTTTCTAAAAAGAAAGCAAAAAAGAAGAAATAATTTCAAAAACAAAACACTATAAAAATCCCAAAAACCTTAATTGGAATTTGGAATTTTAATATTGGAATTTTAAAACCCTAAGCTTTCTTATTCAACGCTGCTGTCAATTCTAACGAAATTGCAGAACGCTCAATCTTCAATTTTCCCGACATGGTTTCTATCACCGCTGTTGTATCGGTAAGCTCTGAAACTTTTCCGTGAAAACCACTTTTGGTAATAATCTTATCGCCTACTTTTAAACCGGCTTCAAATTCTTTTTCTTGTTTGATTTTCTTTTGTTGTGGTCTAATCATAAAGAAATAGATAACCACAAACATTAGTAAAAACGGTAAAAACTGACTTATTTGTCCCATAATAATTGTTTATTTAGTTGTTGGCGAAGCTTCAATATTCGCTTTTATGTTTATAATTTTATTGTTTTCCTTGGTATTGCAAGTAATTGTAACTGATTTTGTATTTAGCCCAGATTTCCCTGAAGAATCAAATGACACTTTTAACTTCCCATCCTCACCTGGTTTAATGGGTGTTTTAGGATATTCAGGAACGGTACAGCCACAAGAACCTTTGGCATCTGAAATGAGTAAATCTGCTTGTCCCGTATTCTTAAATTTGAATTCATAAGTCACTTTATCGCCTTGTTTTATCGTTCCAAAATCATGTTCCTGCTTTTCAAAAGTAAGTTCAGGATATTTTCCTTCGGTTGGTGGAAGAGTTGGTGTCGATGGAGAATCAGCCACTATATTAGTATCTGATTGGATATCATTTGTTTTTTCTTCCTCTTTTTTACATGAAGTTGTCATCACAAATAGTGTTGTAACCACGAATAAAATCAATTTTTTGTTCATATTTTTATTTTTACATTAAACCTCTTCCTGTCTTTACAATTTTATTTTGAGTTTGAAATTCTTTGACCAAATTATCTAAAATTCCGTTGATAAAAATACTACTTTTTGGAGTTGAATATTCTTTGGCAATCTCTAAATATTCATTAATAGTAACTTTTATTGGAATAGAGGGAAACTTGAAAAATTCGCAAATTGCCATTTTTAAAATAATAGTATCGATTTCTGCTATCCTATCAGCATCCCAATTTGGGGTTTTATCTATGTATTGTTTAGCCAACTCCACCTCGTTTAAAACTGTTTTTCTAAACAATGAACTGACAAACTCTTTATCTTCTTCGTCTTTGTAAAGTTTGGGTACATTAAAATCCGACTTTTCAGAAATCTGTTGCAACTGTTTTACAATTTGGGTATTCACTAATGGAATATCGTCAATCCAGGTGAGTTTATCATCTTCTAAATATTCGTATAGCTTTTCGTTTGGGGCAATCAATTCAGTAAACATATCAATTACAAACTGTTTGTCTTCTTCAAATGAAGTTTTGTTTGTACTCATATATTTTTCAAATAATTTGCTTTGCTTAATACTGTTAAGTAAAATCAAAATATAGTCATCGTTCATCGACCAATTGTTGATTTTTCTTTTCTCCAAAGCGCTATTCAACGAACTGTTTTCTTCTAAAAGTTGAAGAACTGCGTTGTTCACAAATTTCTTGTTGGGATTTTTTTCTTCAGGTGTGGCTAAATGTTTTTTGCTGGAAGCATCTAGAAAAACAATTTCTTTTTTTCTGATTTCAGTCATTGAAGTCAACATAATGAGATACAAATCTTTGATGTTATCAATACTTTGACGTAAAAATTTTTCTTCCTTTTCAATATCATCAGAACTTTTTTGATGCATCGCATAGATAGATTGCATCACTTTCACTCGAATATGTCTTCTGTTTAACACTTTGTAAGAACTTTTTAAAAATTAACAGAGCGAAAGGAAATCTTTCGCTCTGCGAAAATAGTACTATTTTAAAATCTACTATTATTTATTTGTGTTTTCTTTTTTTCTTTGGTCAATTCGGTTTTGAGCAATTTGCATTGCAGCAAACTGAGTAGTTATATTATTACTATCTGCAAAATTGAAAATTTCAAGGGTAGTATTATAAATATTCTCTGTTCTTCTCATAGCTTCTGCTTTATCGTATTTTGCTATTTCGCCATACACATTGATAATCCCTCCGGCATTAATTAAGAAATCAGGAGCATAAGCAATGCCTCTTTCTCTTAAAATTTCACCGTGTATCGATTCAACTGCCAATTGATTATTGGCTGCACCAGCAATAACTTTGGCTTTTATTTTATAAATTGTTTCGTCATTAATCGTTGCACCTAATGCGCAAGGTGAATAAATATCAACATCTGCAGCATACAAATCATTTCCATCGAAAATTGTAGCACCATATTTAGCCACCATATTTTCCATTTTGTCTTGATGAATATCCGATACATAAACGATGGCATTTTCTTTTGTCAAATAACTAATTAGCGTTTCGCCCACATGACCTGTTCCTTGTACTAATACTTTTTTACCTTCTAATTTTTCCGAACCAAACTGATATTTTGCTGCTGCTTTCATTCCCATATAAACGCCAAAAGCAGTTACTGGTGAAGGATTTCCAGAACCACCTATAGATTCTGAAATTCCAGTAACAAAGTTTGTTACTTTATGAATTCTGTCCATATCTTCGGTAGTTGTGCCTACATCTTCTGCGGTAATGTATTTTCCACTTAGAGAATTCACATATTCACCAAACTTGGTTATCATCTCTGGTGTTTTGTCTTTTTTAGAATCACCAATGATGACAGCTTTTCCGCCACCAAGATTTAATCCTGTAATGGCTGACTTATAAGTCATGCCTCGAGACAATCTCAAAACATCATTCAAAGCTTCCCATTCGTTAGCATAATTCCACATTCTTGTTCCGCCAAGTGCTGGTCCCATAACTGTATTATGAATACCAATAATTGCTTTTAATCCTGTATCTTTGTCGTTACAAAAGACAATTTGTTCGTGATTATCAAAAGAAAGTTGTCCAAAAACTGGATCCATTTTTTTTAATTCAATTGGCGAAATAATTTCTGAAGTCATAATGAAAATTTTTGATTTCGCTTTTTCTAAAAAAGCATTGCAAAAATAAAGCTTTATTCAATTAAATACATTTATATTGAAAATAATTAGCATATTATTACTAAAATGTATTTATTTAAAGAATATAACAATTAAATTATTTTTAATAATTTTAACATAAAATAAGTTTTTAAGCCCCATTTTGATAAAAACCATGAAAGAACTTCAGTATTTAAACAAATATTTCGTTAAATATAAATTCCATTTTTTATTGGGAATTTTT
Source organism: Flavobacterium sp. (assembly GCF_046317795.1). Classification (GTDB taxonomy): domain Bacteria; phylum Bacteroidota; class Bacteroidia; order Flavobacteriales; family Flavobacteriaceae; genus Flavobacterium. The sequence goes on from NZ_JBKCVI010000149.1 coordinate 42,550, forward strand.
ATCACCATTATAGCACAAATATTTTCGCTCTTTACTCCCAAACTTGTTAGCAAATCTTTTAAAGCGATTGAAGATTTTCACAAAAACGATTTGAGTAGTGAGATGATCAAAACGGAGTTGCTTCATAATATTTTTTGGATTGTTGGCACTACTTTGATTGCAGGAATTTTAACGTTCTTGATGCGCCAAACCTTAATTGTAATGTCGCGTCATGTTGAATTTGATTTAAAAAATGAAGTCTTTAAACATTACGAAGTGTTAGACCAAAATTTCTACAAAAGAAATCGGACCGGTGATTTAATGAATAGAATTAGTGAAGATGTGGGCAAAGTCCGCATGTATGTTGGTCCTGCCGTGATGTACACCATCAATACTTTCATCCGATTTACGGTTGTAATTATATATATGTACAACGTGTCGCCTCGACTAACATTATATACAATTTTGCCATTACCTATTCTTTCTTTTATCATTTTCAAATTGAGTAAAGAAATCAACGTTCGTAGTACCATTTTTCAGCAATACTTATCAAAAATATCCACATTTACACAAGAAATATTTTCGGGAATTAGAGTGGTAAAAGCGTATGCTTTGGAAAAGCAATTTCAAAACAACATCGCTGACTTAGCCAAAGAAAGCAAAACCAAAAGCATGAGTTTGGCTGGAGTGCAATCGCTTTTTGGTCCGTTGATGATTGCGCTAATTGGTGTGAGTAACTTGGTGGTGATTTATTTCGGAGGATTGATGTATATTAATGGAACGATAAAAAGTATTGGAACCATTGCTGAGTTTATTTTGTATGTTAATATGTTGACTTGGCCTGTGGCATCTATTGGTTGGGTTTCCTCTTTGGTTCAAGAGGCAGAAGCTTCGCAAAAACGCATCAACGAGTTCTTGAAAATTGAACCCGAAATCAAAAATAAAGCTACTGAAAACACGACTATTGATGGAGAAATCGAATTTAAAAATGTTAGTTTTACTTATGACGATACCGAAATCACTGCGTTACACAACATCTCTTTCAAAGTAAAAAAAGGAGAAACGCTGGCTATTTTAGGAAAAACGGGTTCGGGGAAATCGAGTATTTTGTCATTGATTACTAGACAACACGACATCAAAGAAGGAAGCATTACTATTGATGGGAAGAATATAGACGAAGTCAATTTAAACGATTTGCGCGACAGTATAGGCATTGTGCCACAAGACGCTTTCCTTTTCTCAGATACGATTAAAAATAATATCAAATTTGGCAAAGAAAACGCCACAGATGAAGAAGTCTTTACTGCAGCAAAAAATGCAGTAGTTCATGATAATATTATCAATTTCAAGAACAAATATGAAACCATTCTAGGCGAAAGAGGCATAACGCTTTCTGGTGGGCAAAAACAACGAGTTTCTATAGCTAGAGCAATTATCAAAAACCCAAAAATATTATTGTTTGATGATTGCTTATCGGCTGTTGATACCGATACCGAAGAGCAAATTTTGAATAATTTACTCGAAATTTCAAAAGATAAGACAACCATAATTGTAAGTCACCGAGTGTCCTCAGCTAAAAATGCGGATAAAATTATCATTATCGAAGAAGGTCAAATCATTCAAGAAGGTTCTCATAATCAATTGGTAAACCAAGAAGGGTATTATGCCGAATTGTATTTAAAACAACTTTCAGAAAAAGAATTAAATTAATTGTTGTTTCATAACAAAAAAATTACCATTTTTGAAGTGATTTGAAACACTACTAATTGACCAAAAGAATATGAGAGAAAATGATATGTTAGAAAAAGATGAGATTTTTTCTAAAGTTTTAAGAGCAGGTAGAAGAACCTATTTCTTTGATGTGAGAGCTACCAAAGCTGATGATTACTACATTACCATTACCGAAAGTAAAAAATTTACCGAAGAAGACGGTTCGTTTCACTTTAAAAAGCACAAAATCTATTTATACAAAGAAGATTTCACTGCTTTTGCTGAAATTTTAGCAGAAATGACTTCCTATGTTTTGAATAATAAAGGAGAAGAAGTGATTTCAGAAAGACACCAAAAAGATTTTAAAAAAGAATACAGTTCAGAAGCTACTGAGGAAATTAAAAATGCTGAAAAAAGTTTCACTGATATTGATTTTGACGATATTTAGTTAGTAGTTGTATACAATTAATTAAACTTTACGAATGAAGAAAATGAGATTGTTTTATACTATTTTGATAGGACTTATTGTTTTTTCTTCTTGCACAAACAATGATGATTCTGAGAGAAATAATGATATAATAATTGGGAAATGGAGAACGATTGAAATATACGAATCCAATGAGCCTGTATCAATTCTATCTTGCACATCTGAATATTTTAAAGAATTCAAATCCAATAAAACTGTTGCTGGATTTATAGTAACACCAAATACCTTTCCTGACCCTTGCAACCAAGTGTATGCTGATTTGGGATTGACTTGGCAAAATTTAGGAAATAGTAATTATAAATTTAAGTCAGCTACAGGTGCAGAATATATCAGTAAAATGTATAAAGTTGATGAAAATTTAATTGAAGAATATTTTGATGGAATTACCAAAATTGTATATGAACCTTACTAAAAACTGTTTGCAACTACCGTTATCTTGATTGAAGATAAATTAGTCCAAAAGCTGTTGAGTTTTTGGCTTTTTTTTACCCAATTCGCAACCCATTTTCCACTTTCAAATCCGAAGTCAATAATACAATATCATTATTTTCGGCTACTGAACCTAGAACCAAACATTCACTCATAAAATTTCCTATTTGTTTCTGAGGAAAATTGACTACTGCAACGATTTGTTTGGCTTTTAAATCTTCTTTGGAATAACGTTTAGTGATTTGAGCCGAAGATTTTTTTAAACCAATTTTAGTTCCAAAATCAATCGTTAACTGATAAGCAGGTTTTCGAGCTTCGGGAAAATCATTGACTTCAAGAATAGTTCCAATACGCATATCAACTTTTTCAAAATCTTGCCATTTTAGCAAGAGGTTAGAATTATTTTCCATAGTTTATATTGTTTTTAAAATGGTTGCCCAATTAGAATACTTAAATCTAAAGTTAAATTAATTTGGTTTAAATACAGATCGCTCCGATGGAGCTTTTTGTTTGTATTGCTATTTTTTCTAGTAACAGTAGGTTCCCACGGAACTATAAATTGCTCCTTTAGGAGCTAAATGTTTGTAGAAATAATTGACATTCATTTTTTTAGCTCCGTAGGTGCGACATGATTATTAAAATACAACATCGGATACCATTATATCTAATTTCAAAAATAGCGAAAACAGAAATAATGTATAGTTTTTATATAGGTTAAATTCAACCATCTAACGATAATATTTTATACTTTTAAAAAAGATTAAAAAGACCAAACCAAACCGTATGAAAATAGCCCTTTTTACCAATGAATTTCCTCCCAACATCTATGGTGGTGCTGGTGTGCATATCGATTTTTTGAGCATGGAATTGGCAAAACTAGGGGAAGTAGAAGTGCGTTGTTTTGGAAACCAACAAGAAGAAATTGGAACAATGACTATTTTGGGAATTCAATCTTCGTTAAACCAAATGGAAGATGAAGCAAATCCACACATCAAAATGTTTCATAATTTGAGCCGCAATGTGGAGATGTCACAACACACGCTACAAGCTGATGTTATTCATTGTCACACTTGGTACACCCATTTGGCGGGAATATTTTCGAGAGAATTGTTGCAATCCCCTTTAATTTTAACTACCCACAGTTTAGAAACGCATCGTCCATGGAAAGTGGAACAACTCGGTAACGGCTATTTCCTTTCACGTTGGATTGAAAACCATGCTTATAACTCCGCTGATGGCATTATAGCCGTGAGCCAACAAATGAAAACAGATGTAATCGAAGCGTATGGAGTATCTCCCGAAAGAGTAACGGTAATTCATAATGGCATTGACCCAGAATATTACAAACCAACTTTTGACAACGATTTATTATTGGAATATGGCATCAATCCAGAAATTCCTTTTGTCCTTTTCGTTGGTCGCATTACTCGTCAAAAAGGCATTTCACAACTGATTTCAGCAGCGAAATATTTCAACAAAAACTGTCAGGTGGTGCTTTGTGCTGGCGCGCCAGACACTCCAGAAATTGCCAAAGAAACAGAAGAACTTATAATCGAATTAAAATCCCAAAGAGAGGGAATTATTTTAATATCCGAAATGTTGCCAAGAGAAAAAATCAAAGTTTTGTATAGTCATGCTCGCGTTTTTGCTTGTCCATCACTATATGAACCATTTGGAATTATCAATTTGGAAGCCATGGCTTGTGAAACTCCAGTTGTTGGAAGTGCTGTTGGTGGTATTCCCGAAATCATTATTGAAGGAGAAACGGGTTTTTTAATTCCGCTTGAAAGTATTTCAAGAACCGATTTCAATCCTAAAAATCCTGAAAGGTTTCAAAAAGATTTTGCACAAAAAGTAAACCTTTTATTAGACAATAAAGAACTTGCTGACACTATGGGAAAAGCAGGAAGAGAAAGAGTTTTAGATAAATTCAGTTGGGAATCCATTGCTAAAACGACTTTCAATTATTATTCGGCAGTTATTGCTAAATTTGAAAAAGAAAAAGCCTGAGAGTTGCGGGTTTCGAGTTGCGGGTTTCGGGTTTCGAG
>NZ_JBKCVI010000150.1:0-6362 GCF_046317795.1 Flavobacterium sp.
ATGACCTTATACAACTTGCATGCACGTATTAACCCGCGTAACATTCCCGATTTGAGAATAGAACGCAACCGGGAAGCATTAGACCAACTTGATAGATGGGCAAGCGGTACAGACACAGCAGAGGTGTTGAACATTAACACAGCAGATAGTGAGGGCTTTAGCATCCGTTACGGCAATAGTTTAGACAAACAAGATAATTTCTTTAAGTAATGGCATGGTATAACGATATATTTAACTTCAGCAAACCTCAACCTCAAAAGGCCAACATCCGCAAAACGATTGACTTTGAGCAACAGTTGCAACGTGTTAGGCAAGATGCAACACGCTTTAATATTGCATTGCAATCAGCCGAGTCACCGATGTACCCTAACCGTTTTCTGTTAATGCAAACGTATCAACAAATCGTGTTAGATGGGCAGGTTCAAAGTGCAATGTTGCAACGTAAGTCAAAAATATTGTGCAAGAAGTTTATGGTGTATGGTCCAGATGGCGAATGCGATGAAGCGAAAACAGAATTGTTCAATCAAAAGTGGTTTTATGACTTTCAAAACTTAGCACTTGATAGTATCTTTTGGGGATTTTCCTGCGTACAATTCGGGGCAATCGTTAACGATAAGTATTCAAGTGTTGAATTGATACCGAGAATTTACGTAGTACCCGAATTTAGTTTGGTACGCACCAACACAGCAACCGTTACCGAGGGCAAGCACTTTGATGAAGCACCGTATAACAATTGGTGCATTGGAGTTGGCGAAAAAAGAGATTTAGGGTTAATGATGTATTTAGCACCTTATGTTATTTGGAAGAAAAACGCAATGGCAGCGTGGGCTGAATTTGCAGAGGTATTCGGAAGCCCTATTAGAGTTGGCAAAACCGATGTAAGGGATGAAATGACCCGCAAGAACATGGAGAATATGCTTCGCAATATGGGAGTAGCATCGTGGGCAGTGTTAGACTTAAACGATAACATTGAATTGATGCAAGCAAGCAGAACTGATGCTTATGCAGTGTTCGATAAGATGGTTGAGCGTTGCAATAGTGAGATTAGCAAGATAATTTTAGGGCAAACAGGAACAACCGATGAAAAGGCGTACAGCGGCAGTGCAAACGTACACGAGAACGTGGCCGATATGATAGCCAAACAAGACACGTTAAAGATGCAGTTTGTGATTGAGAACCAACTTGTGCCGATGATGATCCGAAATGGGTTCGATTTATCCGGTTGCACATTCAAGTACGATGATAGCGAAAGTTTACCGTTATCAGAGCAGGCCAAGATTGATGCTTCATTCATGCCGTATGTTAAGTTTGACCACGAATATTTAGAGCATAAATACGGCATTGAGTTGCAGGATGAAATGGGTGTAGAGGAAGAAAACGAAACCGAAACAGAAAACGAAACCGAAAGCCAACTTGAAAACATTGCCAAACGATTAAGAGCCATATACAGCTAATGTGCGGGTATTGCGACATATTGAATATTGATAAGGAAGTTGACCCACCAACACCGTTTGATGAGAACGATTTTAATCGATTTACGAATGATGTTTGGATTGGTGCGGTAAATAATCAAGTGTTGCCAGAGGGAATTTATTTAAAGACTGCGAAGTACCTACGTGATGGCATTGATTTAGCACCTGTTGTTGATGAGGTATTAACTGCGGACTTAACCAATAACATTTACATATTCAGCGGAGCGAAAACATACCAACAAACGCGGACAATGACTGCGATGTTAGCAGACCCCGAATTGAAATCGAACTTCTACAAGTTTAAAGAAGCGGTTAAGCCGATGTTTAAGCTATACAATGAAGATTATTTGCAAGCCGAATATCAAACAGCCAAAGCATCAGCACGTATGGCATCCGATTGGAAACGCATTGAAGCCGATGCCGATGTGTTGCCGTTGTTGCAGTATCAAACGGTTGGTGATGGCAGAGTAAGGCCAACGCATCAAGCACTTGACAACATTATAAGACCTATCAATGACCCCTTTTGGAAGCAATACTATCCACCTAACGGTTGGCGTTGCCGTTGTACCGTAATACAACTATCCGAGGGGGAATTAAGCGATATGAGCAACTTTACACCGCCCGATGATGTACCGCCCTTGTTTCGTATGAATTCGGGCATTGATGGCTATGTGTTTAAAGAAAGGGGCAAAGATAAGCATCCATACTTTGACATTGCAAAGGGTGATAAAGAAATGGCTAAAAAGAATTGGAATTTACCGATACCGACATAATGGCAAAGAGCAATAAATTCAACCTAAAACAAGCGGAGCAGAAAGCACGCAAGGCAATGGAAGCGGCTATTGTTGATGTTGGTAACACGGCCAAGGTGTTCTTTGTGGCATCGTTCCGCAAGCAGGGATGGGATGATAAGAGTGTTGAGAAATGGAAGCCGAGAAAGAAAAAAACGTACAAAACGAAAAGCGGCAAAACGGTTGATGATACAACAAGGGCGATATTAGTTAAGACAGGCGATTTAAGGCGTTCAATTATCCGTGACCCCGCAAACAGAGCAGCATTGAGTATTAAGATACATAGTGATTTAATTTATTCAAGGGTTCACAATGATGGGTTAAGAGCAGGTCGCGGCAAAGGTTTTATCATGCCCAAACGCCAATTCATGGGTGATAGTTACAACCTTAATGAGCAAGTAAAGAAAGTTATAGTTAAACGATTAGATAAGATATTTAAGTAATGCAATTAGCAATTTATAACGCATTAAAGGCACGAATTGAAACACTTGCAGCATTGAAGTATGTTGCCTTGTGGAATAATCAATTTGAGCGTGAGGATGTGAATGTGCCGTTTAACTATCCGTGTTGTTTTATTGAGTTTGCAAGTGCCGACTATATCGAAAACTTACAAGGTCAACAACAAGGAACGTTAAGTATTGCATTGCATTTAGGTTTTGAAAGTTATAAGACCGAGGACACGGCAGTATTGCAATTAAAACAAGACCTTAACGCACTTGTACATAATTGGTCAACACCGTATAATAGCAGGTTCTTGCGCAGAAGTGAAATTCAATCGGCAGACCATACCAACATACAAGAGTTTATCATTACTTACACATTGCAGGGATTTGATTATTCGGCATCAAGTTTACCGACAACCGAAGCATTGGTTACAACGTTAATTACTAACAACGCACCGCAATTAGAGGATGATACTATCCGAAGCGGAGCGATACCCGAAGCGGTGGCATTGGCAAGCGAATTGGGTTACATATTAACAACAGAAACAGGTTATAATCTAATAATACAACAATAAAATGGCAGAGCAAAAAATATCCGAGTTACCAAACGCAACACCGCTTGATGGAACAGAGCAGTTACCGTTAAACCAAAACGGTGTTACATCGTTAACCGATGTAGATGCAATTGTTACCTATACACTTACAAATGGTGTTAGTGGTACGTTTACAAACCCTACAAGCATCACGGTTGTTAACGGCATTATAACAGCAATAGTATAATGGCCAGAACAGTACAACAAATCAAACAACAGATGTTGGATGCGAAGAACGCAGACCCGACATTGTCAACTTTGACCTCAACAAGTCAAACCGCAAAGTGGAACTTATACTACTTCATTGTGGCATCATGTATTGCAGTGTTTGAGCAGCTGCAGGACTTATTCAAGGTTGATTTAGAAGCCATAGCAAGCACCGCAGCACCAAGCACACCGCAATGGACACGTAACAAGGTGTTGAAATTTCAAACAGGCGATGTTGCCGAGTTGAACACAACTACATTCGTAATCGAATATCCAACCGTTAACGTGGCCAATCAAATCTTAACACGATGCGCAGTGGTAACAGCACCAAACAGAACGGTATTGATTAAGGTTGCAAAGAATGACCCACCAGAACCTGTATCAAGTGGTGAGTTAGCCGAGTTACAAACGTATGTTGAAACGTTTAACCCCGCAGGCATAGCGTTCACGTTAATCAATGAGGATAGCGATAAAATGGAAGTGGCAGCAACGATATACTTTAACGGTCAATATTCATCAGTGATAGATGCCAACGTTAAAGCAGCATTGAACGCATACATGGCTAACTTGCCGTTTAATGGCCGTATAACTACCCAAGCCGTTGTCGATGCAATACAAGGCGCAGAGGGCGTTATCACAGCATCATTGACACGTATATTAGTAAGGCGTGACACCGTTGCTTATGGTGCAGGTGTAACATTGTTTAACCTATCAACAGGTGTGGATAGTGTTACTTATGATACCTATTCGGGTTACGTTGTTGAGGAAACCACTACCAACCACACCTTTGATGATACCTTAACTTACATTGTGCAATGAGTAGCATAATAAATACAGACTCGTTTGCGGTCAACTTCCTGCCACCAAAGAAGCGGTTGCCGATATACAAGGCATGGGTTAAAACACTTGTGAAACCTTTGCAAGTGCTATACAATACCATGTTTGGTACGTTCAAAGATGGCAACACAGCACCGTTATGGGTAACAGCCACAGCGTATGCAGTTGGTGACCAAGTGCAATATGAGGACAAATCGGTGTATGAATGTTGGGTAGCGAACACAGGCGAGTTACCGACCAACACAGAATATTGGTTCAAGATACAAGATAAATTCGTAGGCATTGAGCCACGATGCAAGTACAACGCACAGCACTTGTTGTTTGAATGGGCGCTTAACGAATGGTTTGGTACTACGTTTGTGAATGTGCCAGGAGCGAGTGATATTTATATTGATAATTTCGCTTCGGGTAGCAATGTGTTTTATGTAGGTTTGGCTTCTGTTGATAGTAGCGAAGCAGTTTATGCCAACGGTGAAGCGTTTAGATTTGTGCAAGCATTAAACATAACCAACACAGGAAGCGAGTTTGATATTTACATTCCAATTGCAGTTGCCAACGCTTTGACAAATGAACCACCCGACACCGTGCCAAACATAAGCCAAAACAGAGAAAATATAATTAGGCAGATAGCCGATTTGTACACATACGCAGGAATTAATTATCAAGTTATAACATACTAATTCAAATGAAAAAAATAAAAACAACAGACATCACAAGTTCAAGTGCAATGCCTATTAAGAAAGGCAGTTTAGACCACTTGCAAGCAGCATACATTGAAACAATACAAGATGTAAACAAATCATATTGGGCAGGTGATAGAGCAGGAACACAGCCGATGGCTTTACATGGGTGTATCAACACAGGTTCAGGTTCAACATACATTATAAGCGCAGGTGCTGTAATGCTTGATACTTATGCAGAGGTGTTTAGATGCGATGCTCAAACAGTAACCGTTGCTTTTGGTCAAGTGTTAGTGGGTACGATAACAACAACATACTTAACTGCAACAGATGCCGACCCTGTGGAGTTTAGCGACAGCACATTAAACAACGTGCATGAAATTCGTAAGATAGTTTGGTCAAGTGCCGCAAGTGGTAGTGGCACGTTTGATTACAATGATTTATATTTTAGAAACAACTTTGACCAAATTTCACCAACATTAGCAGGTGATTTAAACACATGGACATTAGGCACAGGTTCAGTTGATTTGCGTATATTAGTTGAGTCAAAGAAAGTAACAATAATGTTTGACATCAACAACACATCAACAGGCGGCAGTAACAACACGCTATCAATGACTATACCAACAGGATTGGCAACTAATTTTAAGCAAACAACATTCAACCTTGCTTACTTTAATACAACAGGAGCAACGGAATGGGTGTTAGTTGAAGCGGTTGGTGCTACTAAAAACGTGCGTTTTACACGTATAGGTTCAACTTTCGGAACATATACAAACACATTAGACCTTAAAGGGCAGTTGATAGCTGAAATAGCTTAAAACCTATGCTTCCCGTAATGCTCCGAGATAATCTCTTTGAGCAGATATGACTCTTTGGTTCCTGTACGTTCCACTTCATCAAAGAATTTCTTTTTTAATTCGCCTGTTAAGTGAGCGGTAACGCGTGCTTTAGCAGCTTGTTTCTTTGTGTTTATATCGCTTTTTGGATTAGCCATTGTTAGATATTAGTTACTAAACACGTCAAAATTAGTAACTTATTTGGATTAAACGCTAAATATGTTACCACTTTTGCAATATGAAAATCACAAACATATCTAACGACACAGCAACGATGCTTATCTATAAGCATATTGGTGATATTGACGATATGGGCATGGGCATCAACGGTGCTTGGATTGCAGAGGACATTCAATACTTAAATGATAACTATGCAGAGCAAGTAAAATGCATCAATGTACGCATCAATTCAATTGGTGGCAGTGTTGCCGATGGACTTTCAATTGTGAGTGCAATACTAAATTCAAAGATACCTGTAAACACATACATTGATGGCATGG
>NZ_JBKCVI010000151.1:0-12788 GCF_046317795.1 Flavobacterium sp.
GCAGAGGGTAGAGAGGAACAACCTGCAAAAGAAGCTGAAATGGTATACGTACCCGCTGGAGCTGAGACATTTGCCCCTGATATCACTACACCAGTTGAAGGTGAAGCAGTATAAGTATAAGAGGCATTGTAATTGGTAATGATAAAACTTCCAATCATAGCGGCACAAGTTGGTTGCACCAAGGAACCTAAAGTAGGTAGACCGGATGGTCCATTAATCGTAATTGTTCCGGTGGCATTCACCGTTCCGCAACCACCTGTTAAGGGTATGCTATAGGCAAAGATACCCGCAGCAGTTGGCGTCCCACTGATGGTAATCACATCCGCTGACCAAGTAGCCGTTACACCGGCAGGTAATCCTGATGCAGCACCAATTCCTGTGGCTCCGGTAGTTGTATGCGTGATTGCAGTTAACGCCGTATTGATACAAAGTGTTGGCGTGGAAGATGCAATAGAAACGGTATCTTCATTTACAGTGATGGTACCTGTTGCATTCACAAATCCACAACCTCCTGTTAAAGGAATTGAATAATTGAAAATTCCGCTAGCAGTTGGCGTACCGCTTATGGTAATTACATTTGTATTCCAAACTGCAGTAACCCCTGGTGGCAGGTTCGTAGGAATCCCGATACCAGTTGCTCCTGTTGTAGTTCGTATAATATTGGGTAGTACAGGCGCATTGATACACAGGGTGGGATTACTTGAAGGTAGTCCGGCTGTATTAATTTCCACTGTAATGCTACCCGTTGCATCTACTACTCCGCAGCCACCTGCTAATGGAATGCTGTAAGGGAAGGTTCCCGCCACTGTTGGTGTACCACTGATGGTAATAACGTTTGATGCCCACGTTGCAGTTACTCCCGCCGGAAGTCCCGTTGCTGCTCCGATGCCTGTTGCACCTGTTGTTGTATGCGTAATCGCTGTTAAAGCTGAATTGATACAAAGTGTTGGTGCGCTTGAGCCAGTGCCCGCAGTATTGTTTGCTCTTACCGTAATGGTTCCTGTGGCATTGACTATAGTACCGCAACCTCCTGTTAAAGGGATGCTGTAACTGAATGTTCCGGAAACGGTAGGTGTACCACTAATCGTAATGGTATTACTTGCCCAAGCGGCTGTTACACCAGTTGGTAGCCCTGTTGCAACTCCGATACCGGTTGCGATGGTAGTAGTATGGGTAATGTTTGTGAGTGGTGTATCGATACATACAGTAGGCATTGATGAAGCTGCAGAAACAGTATTATTAATTACTGTTATGGTACCTGTTGCATTTACCACACCGCAACTGCCTATAATTGGAATAGCAATTAAAGGAATGGAATAATTGTAGGTACCTGTAACAGTTGGCGTTCCGGTAATGGTAATCATATTACTTGCCCAGCTGGCAGTAACACCCGGAGGTAAACCGTTTGCAATTCCTATACCTTGTGTTCCAGTGGTCGAATGCGTAATAGCAGTCAATGCACTGTTGATACACAAGGTTGGTGTTGCCGAAGCTGCACTAGCTGTGTTGTTTGGATTTACGGTAATGGTTCCAGTGGCAGTTATATTGCCACAACCACCAGTTAGCGGAATGCTATAATTATATGTTCCTTCAACAGTGGGTGTTCCGCTAACGGTAATTACGTTAGCAGCCCAAGCTGCAGTAACCCCCGGTGGAAGCCCTGTTGCTGCCCCGATACCAGTTGCTCCTGTTGTGCTATAAGTTATGTTGTTTAATGGCGTGTTCAAACATAGGGTTTGCGTGGTAGAAGAGCCCCCTGAGGTATTAACGGTTCCTGTATTTGTAACCGTAATGGTACCGGTTGCATTTACTGTTCCACAGCCGCCTGTTAATGGAATGCTGTAAGGAAAGGTTCCCGCAACTGTTGGTGTACCACTGATGGTAATAACGTTTGATGCCCATGCAGCAGTTACTCCCGCCGGAAGGCCTGTTGCAGCTCCGATTCCTGTGGCTCCCACAGTAGTATGTGTGATGTTTGTTAATGTAGTATTGATACAAACGGTTGGGGTAGAAGAGGCCGCTCCCCATGTATTAGTAGGGGTTACAATAATGGTTCCTGTTGCATTCACTGCTCCACATCCCTCTGTTAATGGGATGCTGTAATTGAATGTGCCAGAAACGGTAGGCGTACCACTGATGGTGATGGTGTTACTTGCATATGAAGCGGTTACCCCTGCAGGTAAACCTGTTGGAGTTCCTATACCGTTTGCGCCTATAGTTGTATGCGTGATGTTTGTCATTGCAGCGTTGATACAAACTGTTGGGTTAATCGACGGAGAAGTAACTGTTGGCAATGCAATATTATAATAATTACGCTGGTTACACTCCAATGCAATTCTATCAATTGTGGATAAAGCAGACGGGAAAACCATTACTTCGGGGATATTTCCTGTTGTATATCTGGAGATGGAACCATTATTAAACCAGGCGCCTATCATGAATCTATTTTGTAAAATATAATTCGTGTTGGCGATAGAAGCTGTTGGCATTGCATTTCCATCTCTGAACCCTGAAACAGTAGTATTTGTTGCTGTAAAGGTGAGAATACGGCAATTGCCATTACCAGTTTGTGTATTGTCTAGTAATGATGGGAATGAAGCAGCAGCTTTAATTTCAAATCCTATCGGTTTATTAACCACATCAGGTCTGTCTTGAATTACAAATCCTCGATTAGCGGCATAGTTATTATCTATTAATGTTTGAATAGATGCGGTTGTGCTACCCACTGTAGTCCATTTTGAAATTACATTGGCTGAGAAGCCCGTAAATCCTGTAGTTGGAAATGCAGTGTGTGTAAGAAAACTTGAACCTGTAAAATAAATAGACGGAACTCCGTTTTGTGTTTCTAATACTCCGGCATTAATCACCCGTGGCTGATTGGCAGCAGTAGGTTGACTTGCATTTCTCCATTGTCCACTTTGATCATACCAGATGGCTACAGTTCCTGTATTGGCACCTATCCAACTACTAAGGGTAGTAGCCGTCGCAGTGCCACCACCTGCTGCACTCACGAATGAACTTAGAGTTAAGATGCCACTTGCATTAAAATACACATCACGCAACTCGCCATCACTACTGCGTCTTATTTGCATGGCAGGGCCGTTATAAGCGCTGCTCAACTTTCTTAAACCATAAGCAACAGAAGAAAAGTTTGCTGCAGTAAGAGCCACATTATTCAAAACATTGTTTCCAGTGATAAAGATAGTAAACGGGTAGTTTGTACTTCCGCAACCCGTTGAAACATTCAAGATACCCATATAACATTGTCCTGCTACTGGACCAACTGCAGGAACTGCAACAGGTATTGAACCTGCCGGTAACGTTACATTGCTAACATTTACAAATCCTGCTGCGATAGCAGCTGCGTTCCAAGTGATACTGTATCGTGTTGCAGTACTGTTGGTGTAAGATAAATTGACAGTGGTAGTACCTAGTGAAATAGGAGTGGAAGCTCCCAATGTGAGTACAGGTGGTGTGACAATGGGTATGCTATAATAAAGACCTTGATTACACTCTAGTGATACCCTTGCAGTGGTTGACAAAGCATTTGGGAATACGATTACTTCCGGAATGTTTCCTGTTGTATATCGTGTGATACTTCCACTATTAAACCAAGCGCCTATCATGAATCTGTTTTGTAAAATATAATTCGTGCCAGACATCGCGGAAGTAGTTAAAGCAATACCATCTCTGAAACCAGAAGCTGTCGAACTGTCTGCTACAAATGTTAGAATGCGACTGCTTCCATTACCTGTTTGTATATTATCCTGAGACGCTCCCCATACTGGCGTGGCTGCAACCCCGTAATTAATTGGCATTCCTATAATATCAGGGCGGTCTTGAAAAATAAATCCTTGGCCACTACCATGATTATTATCTAATAAGGCTTGTATTGTTGCCTGAGTGGTACCCACTGTGGTCCATCTAGCAATCACATTGGCTGAGAAGCCCGTAAAACCAGTAGTAGGAAAGGCAGTATGGGTAAGAAAACTTGAACCTGTATAAAGAATTGAAGGTCTACCACTTTGCGTTTCGATGACACCTCCATTGATGATACGTGGCTGATTGGCAGGAGTAGGTTGACTTGCGTTTCTCCATTGGCCACTTTGATCGTACCATACGGCCACTGTACCCGAATTGGCACCTATCCAACTGCTGAGGGTAGTGGCAGTTGCAGCGCCACCACCTGGTGCACTCACTACAGAATTTAAAGCTAAAACACCACTTGCATTAAAGAATACATCACGCAACTCACCATCGCTACTTCTTCTTATTTGCATAACAGGACCGGTATAGGCGCTGCTCAATCTGCGCAAACCATAGGCAACCGCTGAAAAGTTTGCAGCGGTAAGGTTTACGTTATCTAGTACATTATTCCCGGTTATAAAAATGGTAAACGGATAGCTTGCACTGCCCGCGGAGCAACTGCTGGTTACTGTTAAAACACCCGTATACGATTGTCCGCCTACAGGGCCAACTGCAGGTACCGGTACCGGTATTGACGCTGCTGGCAATACAGTACTAGCAACATTTGCAAATCCTGCTGAGATAGCAGCTGCACTCCAGGTAATACTGTAATTCGTTGCGTTGGCACTGGTGTAAGGTAAATTTGCAGTGGTAGTACCTAATGAAATTGGACTTGAAGTACCCAGTGTCAAATTTGGCGCAACCATAGTGATAGTATAATAAGCTGCCTGATTACATTCCATTGCGGTTCTAGCAGGCGCTGATATTGCACTGGCAAAAAGGGTTAGCTCTCCCAATTTCCCGTTTATAAAGTTACCATTGCCATTACTAGATCCAATCCACATAGGAGCTGTTCCACTTATGGTTCCGCTCATCGTTGAACTGGATAAAGAATTATTTCCGTTTCGCCATACATTACCCTGAGAATCATTTCTTCTGAAAGTACCGATGGAGTAGTTTAACCATGTTAAAGGGGTGTTGATTCTGGAAGGAATATCGAAGTAGGTTTGCCCATCAGACCAAGGTGCGTGAATATTATAATTAGTTGAGTTTAACAAACACGAGTTAACAGTACTATTTTGAAAAACAAAATTACTAGTAGTATTGATACCCGCTCCTGAACACTGATTAGAAGTTATCGGACTTTGAAAAGTTTGATTTCCCGAGAAAACCAAGGTTGGTTTGCCATTTTGCAATTCAATAGCACCAGCATTAATGACCCGTGGTTGATTGGCTACTGTGTTTTGTGTAGCATTTCGCCACAAACCACTTTGATCGTACCAAACCGTTACCGTTCCCGAATTGCTCCCTATCCATAAGTCAAGGGTAGTCGCTGTTGCTTCACCACCTCCCGCAGCACTTACCTGTGATGTTGTTAATGACAAGGCACCCGTTCCATCAAAATACACATCGCGTTGCTCGCCATCGCTGCTTCTTCTTATTTGTACGGCAGGTCCGTTATAGGTACTGCTCAGTTTTCGCAAGCTATAAGCAACAGCAGCCGGCGTTGTTGCGGTAAGACTAAGATTATCCAGCACATTATTGCCTATGAAGTATACATTAAATCCATAGTTTGTACTCAAACCCGAGCAATTGTTAATTACGGTTAAAACGCCCGAGTAAAATTGACCCCCTATTGGGCCAGTAGCAGGCACGGCAATAGGCAATGGGTTTGCAAATAAGGCGTTGGTAACATTTACAAATCCTGCCGACAAAGCTGCTGCGTTCCAGGTGATATTATAATTTGATACTCCAATAATGTTGGAGGAGGGTAAATTTGTTGTGGTAGTCCCTACGGTAATGGGAGTAGATTGCCCCAGCGTTAACGAAGGCGTCGTAGTAGGAAAATTAAAATAGGCCGATTGATTGCATTCTAGCGCTATTCTCGCAGCTGTTGTTAAGCCACTTGGAAAAATAGTAAGCTCACCTAATTTTCCATTTATATTCGATCCAATCGACATGGGTGCAGCGCCACTTATGGTGCCGCTCATCGTTGAGGTATTTAAAGAATTAGTTCCGTTTTTCCAAACATCTGCCTGTGTGCCGCTTCTTCTAAAAGTACCGATGGAATAATTGGACCAAGTTAATGCGGTAACGATTCTGTTAGGAATATCGAAGTAGGTATTTCCATCAGACCAAGCTGCGTGGATATTATAATTATTTGAGTTTAACAAAGAAGAGTTAACATTACTATTTTGAAAAACAAAATTACTGGTAGTATTGATACCCGCTCCTGCACACTGCGTGGAAGTAACAGCACTTTGAAATGATTGCGCTCCCGAGAAAACTAGTGTTGGTTTGCCATTTTGCAATTCAATAACACCAGCATTTATTAAACGTGGCTGACTGACTACTGTACTTTGCACAGCATTTCGCCATAAACCACTTTGGTCGTACCAAATGGCTACGGTTCCCGAATTGCTTCCTATCCAAGCGGTAAGGGTAGTCGCTGTTGGCACTCCACCACCTGCGTCGCTAACCTGGGAGTTTAACGACAAGGCCGTTCCATCAAAATACACATCGCGTTGCTCGCCATCGCTGCTTCTTCTCACTTTTACGGCAGGCCCGTTATAGGTGCTGCTCAGTTTTCGCAAGCCAAAGGCAACAGAGGAAAGACTTGATGCAGTAAGATTGAGATTATCCAGTACATTATTTCCGATGAAGTAGACATTAAATGGAATAGTATATGCTAATCCAGTACAATTGTTCACCACTGTAAGTAATCCGGTATAATGGGTATTGGCTACAGGGCCACTGGCTGGCAGTGCAACAGGAATTGGACTTGTTGGCAACACTGCATTCGTAACATTTACAAATCCGACAGCGATGGCATTTGCAGCCCAGGTAATACTATAATTTGTAATTTGAGTAGCATTTGAGAAGGGTAAACTTGTAGAGGTGTTGCCCACAGCAACTGGAGTTGTTTCACCTAATGTTAAATTGTTGGTGTTGATATTATAAAATAAAGATTGATTACATTCCATTGCTATTCTTGCCGTAGCTGGCAGTATTGTAGGGAAAATTTCAAAATCAGAAATGTAACCGGTCCATAATTGGGCTAATTGATTTCCGCTGTAAGGTGCCCCTATTAAAAACCCTGTTGAAGTTGCGGCTGTTCCATTTTTAGCGTTTTGAACAATCCCATTGACATACGGAAGCAATCCGCTACCGCCTGTGGCAGCCGTCATGGTTAAAATAGACGAAGTGGATCCAACTGTTCTGGCAGGAGCGTTAGCATTAGCATCGTTCCAGGAGACACCATTGCCTGCAAATGTGGCGTAGTTGCCTACACTGGCTCCCAGGAAACCGAATGCATCGCCCGTGCTGCTGAGGTTGATGAGGCGTTGATAATTTCCATTAGACGCCGTGCGAGACGCCACCGTATTCATAGAATAAGGATTGGAAACAGTTAAAGTAGACTCAACCAAGTAAGAAGTTGTTCCGTTTAAAAAAATCGCTGGTTTGCCGTTTTGTGTTTCAATTACACCGGCATTGATTACCCTTGGTTGATTGGCAATGATGTTTTGATACGCATTGCGCCATCGGCCACTTTGATCGTACCATATCGCAACCGTGCCCGAATTGGCACCTATCCAACTACTAAGGGTAGTGGCAGTTGCAACACCACCGCCAGCGGCACTCACTAATGAACTTAATGATAAAACGCCGGTTCCGTCAAAGTATACATCCCGTAGTTCACCGTCGCTGCTTCTTCTAATCTGCATGGCTGGTCCATTATAGGTAGTACTTAATTTTCTTAAGCCATAAGCTACAGAAGAAAGGTTTGCTGCGGTTAGATTGAGATTATCCAGCACGTTATTACTTCCCGTAATAAAAACAGTAATCGGATAATCGATGCTTACGGAGGCACTACAAGTAAAACTAACTTTTAGTATTCCCGTGTAAAATGATCCTGCTACCGGTCCGCTAGCGGGCACGGCAATAGGTATTGAACTTACAGGTAATGTCGTATTGGTTACATTTACAAATCCTGCCGCGGCAGCCGTTGCGTTCCAAGTGATGCTGTATTGATTGGCACTGGCATTGGCGTATGGTAAATTTGCAATAGTAGTACCAACCGGAATCGGATTAGGATTGCCGAGTAGTGTAATAGTAGGTGGCCCCAGAGGTATAGTATAATAGGCACTTTGGTTACACTCCAGCGATGTTCTGGAAGTAGTTGACAAAGCAGAAGGAAATACGATGACTTCTGGAATATGTCCTGTTGTATAACGTTGCACAGAACCATTTGCAAACCAAGCGCCTATCATGAATCTGTTTTGTAAAATATAATTCGTTCCAGACATCGGAGAAGTAGTTAAAGTAATTCCATCCCTGAAACCCGAAGCCATCGAATTGTTTGCTACAAATGTTAGAATTCTGCTGCTTCCATTACCCGTTTGTATATTATCCTGCGACCCTCCTGCTTGTGGCGAAGCTGCAATTCCGTATGTTATGGGTCTTCCTGCCATATCAGGGCGATCTTGAAATACAAACCCTTGTCCACCGGTATGATTATTATCTATTAATGCTTGAATATTTCCTGTACTGGTACCCACCGTGGTCCATCTTGCAATGACACTGGCTGAGAAGCCCGTAAAGCCAGTGGTAGGAAATTCTGTATGCGTAAGAAAACTTGAACCTGTATAAAAAATAGAAGGTTTACCACTTTGAGTTTCGATGACACCAGCATTAATGACTCGTGGCTGATTGGCAACAGTGGGTTGACTTGCATTTCTCCATCGGCCACTTTGGTCATACCATATGGCTACTGTTCCCGAACTACTTCCAATCCAACTGCTAAGAGTAGTAGCCGTTGCACCGCCACCACCTACAGCACTCACCATTGAGTTTAATGCTAAAACATCACTACCATTAAAATATACATCACGTAATTCTCCGTCACTGCTTCTTCTTATTTGCATGACAGGTCCGTTGTAGGTAGTACTCAATCTTCGTAAGCCATAGGCAACTGTAGAAAAGTTTGCAGCAGTAAGGGTTACATTATCCAGCACATTATTGCCTGTGAAGGATATATTAAAACCATAGTTAGTAACGAATCCGGTACAACTTGTTACGATAGTGAATGTACCTGAATAAAGCGTCCCTGAAACCGGGCCAGTTGCTGGAACTGTAATCGGTAGTAAACCAGTAGGAGCAGTCAATAATGCATTATTAACGTTAACAAACCCCGCCGCTATGGCAGCTGCACTCCAGGTAATATTATAGTTAGCAAATCCAGTAGCATTTGAAAAAGGTAAATTTACCGTAGTGGTACCCACCGATATAGCAGGAATCGTACCTAAGGATATGCCGGCAACACTCGCATCAACGATGATGGTTCCAGTAGCATTGCAAGCACCGTTTACTGGAATAGTATAATTATAAGTTCCTATTACAGTGGGAGTGCCATTGATGGTAATGGTGTTGCTTGCCCATGAGGCAGTTACCCCTGGTGGTAAGCCGCTAGGGATTCCTATGCCTGTAGCATTAACGGTGCCATGTGTTATGGCTGCTAAAGCTGTATTGATACATACGCGAGGAGCACTCGAAGCCGGTGCAACGGATACGATGGTAATAGTTCCGGAAGCGGTTCCGCAACCACCGGTTAAAGTTGCCGTATAGTTAAAAGTACCAGTAACAGTTGGTGTTCCGCTGATGGTGGCCAGGTTAGAACCCCAGGTTCCGGTAACTCCTGCAGGTAGCCCGGTAAATACTGCACCCGTTGCCCCCGAAGTGTTATAAGTAATGTTGATTATGGGTGTATTAATACATAATGATTGCACATCTGGGCCTGAAGCTGAAGATAGTACAATAGTATTAGCTGGATTAACATTAATGGTTCCTGTAGCATTTATAGTTGCACAACTACCTAGTATAGGAATATTGTATATGAATGTTCCTGATGAAGTTGGTGTTCCGCTGATGGTAATGGTATTGCTCGCCCAAGTTGCCGTAACACCGGTTGGTAATCCGATTGCAGTTCCAATACCTGTTGCCATAGTTGTTGTATGGGTGATGGGTGTAAGCGCTGTGTTGATACATAAGGTTGGCGTGCTGGATGCAGCACTTACGGTGATAGCCGTCGCTACCGTAATGGTACCAGTTGCTTGAACGCTACCGCAACCATCAATTAAAGGGATAGTGTAATTAAAGGTTCCGTCAGTGGTGGGTGTACCACTAATGGTAATGGTGTTGGTTGCCCAAGAAGCAGTAACACCTGCCGGTAATCCTGTTGCACTTCCTATTCCTTGTGATCCTGAGGTCGTATGCGTAATGTTTGTTAAGGCCGTGTTGATGCAAACGGATGGGGTACTAGAGGCCGCACTTACTGTTGGTAAACTAATGTCAATAGTAATCACATCAGAAACGGTGCAACCACCGGCAGTAGTAACCGTAACGGTAAACACCCCACTGGCTGTTGCATTAAAAGCAACCCCATTGGTGATCACTTGTGGGCCCGACCATGAATAACTTACGCCTCCGTTTGCAGTTAAGGTAACCGGACTTCCGCTACATACTTTCACTGTTTCATTGGTAACTATTCTGCGAATAACATTATTGTTTTGATCTGCCACATAAATATTACCAATGGCATCGGTAGTTATACCCACCGGAGCATTGAAGGAAGCCGAAGTACCGGTTCCGTTTGCGTTGCCACTAACACCACTTCCTGCCAAAGTAGTTACAACCCCAGCTGGTGTAATTTTTCGAAGTACATTATTACCCCTGTCTGCCACATATATATTCCCTAATGGATCAGTACCTACTCCAAAGGGTCCATTAAATGAAGCTGCAGTGCCAGTTCCATTGGTAAATCCAGGAACACCGCTGCCGGCTAAAGTGGTTACTACCCCTGCAGGCGTTATTTTACGAATAAGGTTGTTCCCAAAATCGGATACATATAAATTGCCTGCCGCATCAGTATCGATACCGGTAGGATTGTTGAACGAAGCTGCAGTGCCGGTGCCATTGGCATTGCCCGAAACACCGCTGCCAGCGAAAGTAGTCACCACACCCGCTGGTGTTATCATACGAATAAGGTCATTGCCTCTTTCTGCCACATATACGTTTCCTGCTGCATCGGTACCTAACCCAAAAGGATCTCTGAACGAAGCTGCGGTACCGGTGCCATTGGTATTACCCGCAATACCACTTCCCGCTAAGGTGCTCACGACCCCTGCTGGCGTAATCATACGGATTAAATTATTTCCCAAATCAGCTACAAAAACATTGCCTGAAGGGTCGGTGGTTATACCGATAGGGCTATTAAACGATGCAGCCGTTCCGGTGCCATTGGCATTGCCTGCAACCCCACTGCCCGCAAAAGTGCTTACGATACCTGCTGGAGTGATTTTACGTATTAAATTATTGTATAAGTCAGCAACATATACATTCCCTACAGCATCTCTGGCCACTCCAATCGGAGTATTAAAAGAAGCTGCAGTGCCAGTACCATTAGTAGTGCCTGCGGCGCCACTGCCCGCAAATGTAGTAACTGTTGCCACTGAATTAATCGGCAGCGAACTGCTAATCACAGTACTGCATTGGGCGTTTACTTTTGCAAAAGGAGTTAATGACAACACAACAAAGAAGCATACAAGCACTTTTGTTGAAATAGAAAAGGTACTTTTTTTAACTTGTTTTTTTTCTTTAAAAGAAAACAACAAATTTACTTTTTTCGATTTGAGTGATAATTGTTTCATGTTTTGTATGTAATTACGCTTAAAATTAAACTATTTAATTTAGTTAATAAATAAAGCTCTAATTAATTAATGATTATTTGACATCACAAAACTATAGAATAATTTTAAAAAATAGATAAAATGTATTAAAAAATCGATGAAATGCATAATATTATATTTATAATACATAATAACTTACAAATTATATTTTTCTAAACTGAGTAATTTTTTTTATTTGAAAATTTGTGAACCTTTACAAAAATCTTCGTGGAACCCTAACTGCCGGTTTACCCGCCGTAGGCATGGCAGACAGGTTTGTAGTTAAACCCAAATAAAAGCCACAGATTACCACAGATTAAACGGATTAACAGAAAAAAAACAACTAAATGAATAAAAACTTCGCGATTTAGCGACTTTGCAGCAATCACCCTAACTGCCAAGCAGGTTTGTGTAACTAAACACCTCAAACCAAAATCCAATAAAAAATCCCCATCTCGTTAACAAACGAGACAGGGATTTTAGTACTATTTAGTCTTAATACTTAATACTTAATACTTAATACTCCAATCTATCATCTCCCAACTTCGTACCTCGTATTTCGATTATCTTTTCACTACTCTCAACGTTCTCGTTTCCTCACCTTGGGTTACAATAACATTGTAAACCCCACTTGGATAACGCTCTCCGATAGTTGTAGTCTCTAACTCATTAACTTGAGCTGTATGTTGCTCAATCAATCTTCCTACCATATCGTATACTTTGATAGCAATTGGTGTGCTGTCTACAGAAGTAGTAACATTTATATTAAAGCCACTTGCAAATGGGTTTGGATATGCTGTAGCACCAAACGGTACTTTAGCTGTTCTGGCTACAAATGTAGAGATGTCACAACCTCTTCCTTCTGGTCCAAACACGCCACCCAATTGTACCGATACCGTTACTACGTAGTTCTTGTTAACTGTAGCACCTGTGAACATGCTCAAGGTAAAGTTAGCCACGGTTCTATTGATAGGTGTACCTACTTGTACCAAATTCTCATCTACTTGTTCAAACAATGATACTCTGTAAATAGTGGCACCTGAAACAGGAACTATCGTTAACGATTGATTTAATGCAGTTGTTGGCAATCCACACAAT
>NZ_JBKCVI010000152.1:0-4983 GCF_046317795.1 Flavobacterium sp.
AAATTTGCTGCTACAAATTTATAACCTATTCTTCTAAAGTCATCATAAGTTGGTTTCTATTCTTTTTATTTGGGTTAAAGTTTGACAAAAGATTTAATTTTGTTAAAAAAATCCTCCACTATTATTTACTTTTGTTCCAAATCGTGAAAAGTGTCAATAGAAGTTCAAAATATTTCGAAAAGTTATGGTGCTCAAAAAGCGCTAGACAATGTTTCTTTTTCTATCAAAAAAGGAGAAATCGTTGGTTTTCTTGGTCCAAATGGTGCGGGAAAATCTACTTTAATGAAAATTTTAACCACCTTTATCCATGCTGATAAAGGAACTGCTTCGGTAAACGGGAGTGATGTTTCTGAAGACCAAAAAGCGGTACAACTTTCTGTAGGTTACCTACCCGAACACAATCCATTGTATTTGGATTTATACGTTCGCGAATATTTGGAATTCAATGCTGATGTTTATAGAGTGGCAAAATCCCGAATTGAAGAAGTGATTCAGTTAACAGGTTTAACCCCCGAAAGTCATAAGAAAATTGGACAATTATCCAAAGGGTATCGCCAAAGAGTTGGACTAGCAACAGCACTCTTACACAATCCAGATGTCTTGATTTTAGATGAACCAACAACAGGTTTAGATCCCAATCAATTAGTCGAAATTAGAAATGTAATCAAAAACGTGGGTAAGGACAAAACCGTTTTTCTTTCTACGCACATCATGCAGGAAGTGGAAGCTATTTGCGACCGTGTCATTATTATTGATAATGGAAAAATTGTAACCGATAAAAAATTAAACAAATTAGTTTCTGAGGAAAAAGAACAAATCATAGAAGTGGAATTTGATAAAACTATCGATGAAACTTTATTGGCAAATTTAACAAACATTAAAACCTATAAAAATACTGTTGACAACATTTGGTTACTGACTTTCAATACCGAAGAAGACATGCGTCCAAAAGTATTCGACTTTGCTCATGACAATGGATTGAAAACACTTCAAATTAGTTTGAAAAGTAAAAATTTGGAACAGATTTTTAGGGAAAAAACTAAGAAGTAGTGTTCAGTAGCAGTTTACAATCAAAAAAACCGAAAACTGAGACTGTGCAAACTATAATTTTAAGGATAAATTACGTTCCCCTGATACAATACTTCAACATCTACAATAATTGGCACATGTTTCAAGATTAAATTCCCTGTACTGTTCAAAACACCAGTTACACTTTGGATAGGATTCACAATCATATCGTTTGAGCCGCGATGGTAAACACCAATATCTTGTGCAATTAAATTTTGAGCTTCAATTCTGCCATCGCCAAAATAGAAATTAAAATTGGCGTTAATCGTTTGTCCCGAAAGATAAAACCGTGATACATTATTATTGCCAATAGTCAGGGTGGAATTATTGATATTCAAGATAAAATCTCCTGTTCCAGCTCCGCTTTCGCCATCGGCATCTTTATCTAGCGACAAAACTGTCAAGTTTGTAAAACTCAAAACACCATTAGAACTAATATTCCTATCGGTTTTCGAATAGATTTCTTCCAATGTTGGCGTTGTGACTAAAATTTTGGTTTGACCATAATCCCGAACCCAATTGCAACTGGTATTGTCTTTGAAAATAAGTTGGTCACCATTTTGATTTACTTCAATATTATCAATGAAATTTTCGCCGGCAACAATTTGAACTTTGTATTCTGTTCCTTGCGTAATAATCACTTCAATGCCGCGATATACTTTTATTTTTTTGAAATTAGTTACAGGAATGTCTTTGGTAATAATTGTTCCCGAACTTTCGATGCAATCGCTTGGTTTTTCACAGGAATTGAAAGTAATGAATACGAATAGTAATAAAGATAACTTTTTCATGATTTTAATTTTAAATTCTATATCCAATTCCAAATTCCAATGCTTCAGCTAAAAAAAGGTGCGTTTTAATTGTAAATCCTAAAAATATTTTATCGGTAAAATAATATTTTATACCCACTCTATCATAAATTGGAATATCCTTTTTGAAAGGTTGATACACATAATATCCAAGTTGTGCTTCGAGAGAAATTCGGTTAATTATTAATTCGTGACCAATAAAAACTCCAATTCTTTTATAATCGGTGTTGGGGTCAACATTTTGATTTGGATAGGCAACTGAAAAATATTTTATGTATTCTTTGATGGATTGTGTTAAAAACAATTCGGCACCAAATTGTAGCGCTGATTTTCTATTCAATCTTTTGTCGGCATAAAACCCTATGTGATAAAAAGGAAATTGTCCGCTATTGACAATAGGGTTTTCATTGACACCTGTTCTAAGAATAACATTATATTTTATTGGTTCCTTGTATGATTTTTTGACTAGAGTTGTATCTGCAATTCGGTTAAAATCTTTCGAAAAATTATAATTAACACCAACATTTAAAAGGTAAGTATTAATGCCACTATTGGGCGATTTTACTCTTCCGTTGGAATAATGCGTAAATAAAATTCCGGCGTGAAAACCAATGTTTTTGAAAAGTGTTTGGTTATCATAGGTAAATCCGAAATTGGTATTTCCCATTAATTTACTGCCAAATGCTTTGTTTTTGCTGTTGTCCACTTTGTCATAAGGATTGGTAGTGAATGCAATTCCTTGAGAAATTTTGAATTGAAGTTGTCTTTTCCAAAAATAAAAATTATAAAAAGCACCTACAGCATAGTTTTGTCCCAATGGCTGGCTTTTAAAATCTTGATACAAAAAATAACCTCCATATTCAGGATAATTATAAGCTTGATGCCATTCTTTGGAACCGTCAGTTCTTTTGCCAAAATTAACCATTATCCCATCCGGATGACCATTTACTAGATGGTACATATCTTCTGTATGTGGCAAAGCATTTCCTCTTAACAGTGATACGTCTAGGGTGAAAGGATTTTTATTTTGGCCAAAAATCGAAAAAGAAAAAAACAAAAAAATAAGGTAAAACTTCCTCATTCAAAAAATTTAAGTCACAAATATAACTGAATATTTTAAGAAAACATTTTTAAAAAATCCTTTACAAAAAGAACTATTTTAAATTCTAAAAGATTGATTAGTTATTTATTTTAAAAAACATTTAATCTTCTTCAATTTGTGTTGCTGGACCAGCTTTTACGGCGTACTTCTTTGATTTAATTAGTTTATTGAGTGCCTCTCTAATTTCGTTTACTCGACCATTCATAGTTCCAAATTTACCGGTATAAACAATTTTTCTATTTTCATCAATGATCAAAGTTGTGGGATAGAATCGGATATCAAATCGGTCGGTTAAATGCTTACTATCGGGAACAATGGTATAATCAAATTTTAAACGTTCTAGAAAACGCTCTACTTTTTCTTTTGGGTCATAAGTCACTGCAAACCATTCAACTTCATCCATTTCAAATTCAGCTTTTAGCTTATTCAAATCGGGAATTTCTTTGATGCATGGACCGCAATTTATAAACCAAAAATCAATAAGTATTATCTTGTCTTTTAATGTTTCAAGTGAATGCACTTCCCCTTTTATATCCGTTAAAGTCAATTCGTCAATACCCGATTTTTTGAGTTTCTTGCGGTTTTTTTCATCGGCTTTGATGTAATCATTGAAATCTCTATTGGTTTCTCTTACTTCTGCTTTGTCACGTTTGTACAATACATAACTGAAATTATTGCTAATCGTATCACGATACAATTTTGTGCTGTATCGATACCCTTCTTTTGATTTAAAAACAGAATCAGAGTATTTTTGATTGAAAGTAGTTCCGTCTTCTAAAAACCATTTCGTTGTTTTTTGAATACTGTCTAATTTGCCAATATTATCATTTAAATACGTGATATATTCCTTTTCCTTTATTTTCTTGCTTGAGGCAGCTAAAAAGGAATATTCCTGAGCGAAAACCGTAAGTTGTAATCCTAAAAAAATAATCGATAAAACGTACTTCATTTTATGTAGTTTAAAACAATAACGATAAAACTATTAATTTATTGTTTCTTTAAAAAACTTCTTTCGCTATCGCCTTAATATTCTCGGCTTTTCCCATAGAATAATAATGCAAAACTGGAATTCCAGCAGCGACTAATTCTTTACTTTGTTGTGTACACCATTCTATTCCGATTTGCTTTACCGCGTCGTTATCTTTTGCTTTTACTACAGCCATAATCAAATCATCAGGTAATTCTAGTGAAAATCGATGGGGAATTAAATTCAATTGTTTCTTGGTTGCAATTGGTTTTAAACCTGGAATTATAGGAATGGTTATTCCGGCGGCACGAACTTTTTCTACATAATCAAAAAACTTTTTATTATCAAAAAACATTTGCGTAATAATATAATCGGCTCCGTTTTTAATTTTTTGTTTTAAGAAATGTATGTCGCTATCCAAACTTGGGGCTTCCATATGCTTTTCGGGATAGCCAGCAACTCCAATACAAAAATTAGTCTGCGCCGAGTTTTGTAAATCCTCGTCTAAATAAATTCCCTTGTTCAAATTACTAATTTGCAAGACCAAATCGGTAGCATACTCATTCCCATCCTTTTCTGGATGAAAATAGGTTTCGGTTTTCAGGGCATCGCCTCGAAGTGCTACTACATTTTCAATTCCGAGAAAATCCAAATCAATCAATAAATTCTCGGTGTCTTCTTTTGAAAACCCGCCGCACAATATATGTGGAATAGCATCTACAGCGTATTTATTCTGAATTCCCGCACAGATACCAACCGTACCTGGACGTTTCTTTACAATTTTTTTTTGCAACAATCCGTTTGGCAATTCTTTATATTCATATTCCTCACGGTGATAGGTTACGTCTATAAAAGGTGGATTGAATTCCATTAATGGGTCAATACTGTCAAAAATAGATTGGATGTTTTGTCCTTTTAAAGGAGGTAAAATTTCAAAAGAAAATAAGGGTTTTCCGTTGGCGTTGTCTAGGTGTTGTGTTACTTTCATAATTTTATGTTTATTGTTTATGGTTTATTGTTTGTGGTTTCTTAACTAT
>NZ_JBKCVI010000153.1:0-2981 GCF_046317795.1 Flavobacterium sp.
AGCGCAGTCGAGGGACAAATTTGGACGCAAGGACAAGGAAAATACACCAGTCATTGGTTTCCGAGTTTTGATGATGTGAACGAGAAAGTGGTTTTTAATATGAATATCACTTTTGATAAAGAGTATAATGTTTTAGCCAATGGCGTTTTAAAAGATGTTTTTCCTGATAAAGAGAAAAAGATATGGAAGTATGAAATGCAAAAACCCATGAGTTCCTATTTGTTGGCGATTGCTATTGGCGATTTCAGAAATAAAGTGGTGGCCTCCAAATCAGGAATTCCGATACAGCTATTTATTCAACCCAAAGACACTGCCAAGTTTGAGCCAACGTATCGCTATTCAAAAGAGATTTTCGATTTTTTAGAAAAAGAAATAGGAGTGAAGTACCCATGGAAAATTTACAAACAAGTTCCTGTAGAAGATTTTCTTTATGCCGGAATGGAAAATACCAGTTGTACTCTTTTTGCTCAAGATTATGTAGTAGATGAAATTGGTTTTACTGATCGGAATTATTTCAATGTGAATGCGCATGAATTGGCTCATCAATGGTTTGGGGATTTGATTACGGCAAAATCAGGAAAGCACCATTGGTTGCAAGAAGGATTTGCTACCTATTATGCGTTGTTGGCTGAAAGACAGGTTTTTGGTGATGATTATTTTTATCATCAGTTGTATCGTTCTTCATTGCAACTCAGGAATGCTGCTAAAACAGATACTATTCCGGTTATGAATGAAAAAGCAAGTTCATTATCGTTTTACCAAAAAGGTGCTTGGGCGTTGCATTTTATGCGAGAAAAAATTGGAGCGAAGCTGTTTCAAAAAGCAGTTCAGAATTATTTAAAAAAATACCAATTCAAAAATGTTGAAACTAGTGATTTTTTAGCAGAAGTTAAAAAAGTGGCTCCTAATTTTGATACTGTCGCGTTCCAAAAATTATGGCTTGAAGATTACAATTTTCCTACCGATGTTGCGAATGAAATGTTGCGAAAAAGTTCGTTCATGCAAACTTTATTTGATGTACAACAAATGAGGAAAAAATCATTTGCTGATAACAAAGACAAATTTGTTGAAATACTCAAATCGAATTTGTTTTATCCTGCGAAAACCGAAATTATTTATCAATTGAAAGACGTAAAATTTGAAGATAAAAAGGAACTTTTAGAATTAGCAATGCAAGCTAATCATCTAAAAGTACGTCAAGCTGTTGCTGAGTTTACCGATGAAATTCCAATTGAATTCAAGTCGAATTATGAAACATTTTTAGCTGATAACTCATACGATACCAAAGAAATTGCTTTTATGAAATTGTGGAAAAATTTCCCAAACGATAGAAGTACCTATTTGGAAAGCACCAAAGATTGGATTGGTGGCAATGATAAAAGTTTACGTATTTTATTCTTGACTTTTTCTATTGAGAATGAAAGTGCAGAGCGTTTGAATTATTATAAAGAACTTGTTGATTATACTTCGCCAAAATATGAAACTTCAGTACGTCAAAATGCGATTATCAATGTGTTAACAATTAATCCAACTGACCAAACCGTGATGAAGAATTTAGTCAATGCAACTACCCATTACAAATGGCAGTTTAGCAAATTTGGTCGTGATAAAATCAGAGATTTATTGCCTAAAGAAAATTTTAGAAGGTTATTTGAGTTGTTATTACCCGAACTCAAAGAGAATGAAAAAGTACAATTACAACGATTATTAGACGAAAAAGGATGAGAGCTTTAGTAATTTCTGGAGGTGGAAGTAAAGGCGCATTTGGTGGTGGAGTTGCTCAATATTTGATGCAAGAAAACGGTTGCGAATATGATATTCTTATAGGAAGTTCGACAGGCAGTTTGCTTATCCCACATTTGGCTTTGGGTGAAGTACAAAAGATTTATGATATTTATTCGAATGTCAATATGCGAAGTATTTTTGATATCAGCCCGTTTGTTGTAAAAAATATAAATACAGAAAATGAAATAGTTTCTATAAATCATTGGAATGTACTCAAACAATTTTTGAAAGGAAAACGAACTTTTGGAGAGAGCCATAAACTGTTAGACTATATCAAAGAAAATTTCACTAAACAAGAGTATGATGCTCTTAGAGCGTCAGCTTGCGATGTAATTGTAACGGTTACCAACCTCTCAAAAAACGAAGTAGAATATAAATCGATTGACGATTATGATTACGAAGAATTTTGTGAATGGATATGGATTTCCTGCAATTATATTCCGTTTATGAGTTTGGTTTCAAAAAATGGATATGATTATGGTGATGGTGGTTTTTCGAGTTTGGTTCCTATTCGAGAAGCAATTCAACGTGGTGCGACCGAAGTTGATGTCATAATTCTTGAAACTGAAGTTCAAATGCAACCTAGAAAAATTGGTAAAAATCCATTTTCATTAATGATTGATTTGTTTCAAACCTTACTCACACAGGTAGAAAAGCATAACATCACAATTGGAAAATTAGCTGCCAAAAATAAAAATGTAAAACTCAATTTATATTATACACCAACGCAACTTACCGATAATGCATTGATTTTTAACAAAGAAAAAATGAAAGATTGGTGGCATAAAGGATATGAATATGCCAAAAACAAAAGCGAATTAATGAGTGATAATTTGCAATAAATTGTAAAACTTTTGCTATTTTTAGCTTTCAAAATATAAATGCCATGTTAGTAAAAGTTTTCGGAAGTGCTGTTTTTGGAGTGGAAGCCACCACAATTACTGTTGAAGTTAATATTGATAAAGGTATTGGTTACCATCTTGTGGGATTGCCTGACAATGCTATAAAGGAAAGTAGCTATCGCATTGCTGCTGCTTTGAAAAATAACGAATACCAACTTCCCGGAAAAAAAATTACTATCAACATGGCGCCTGCCGATTAGCGAAAAGAAGAGTCGGACTATGATGTGACTTTGGCACTACTCAAGATAGCTGCTTCATGAAAAATAAAAGAGTATGAGGTTGACTAGTACATCA
>NZ_JBKCVI010000154.1:0-49430 GCF_046317795.1 Flavobacterium sp.
GATAAACACCACATAAAAAATCTTGATGCGGTTTGTAGTCATGGTCACACTATTTTGCACCAACCGCAAAACGGTTTTACATTACAAATAGGCAATCTTCCTGAAATAGCAAAAATTGTAAATAAAACTGTGGTTTGCGACTTTAGAGTGCAAGATGTACAATTGGGTGGACAAGGTGCGCCTTTAGTTCCTATAGGTGACCGCATTCTTTTTGCCGATTATGAGTATTGTTTGAACTTAGGTGGTTTTTCTAATGTGTCGTTTGAGCAAGATGGAAAACGTATAGCTTTTGATATTTCACCAGTCAATACGGTTTTGAATTTTTATGCCAATCAACTCGGATTTGATTATGATGATAGAGGGAAAATTTCTAAATCGGGAAAAATTAATTCCGATTTATTAAATGCTTTGAATGCTTTGGAATATTACAAAAAGCCGTTCCCGAAATCGCTTGGTTTTGAATTTGTGAAGACTGTGGTTTTGCCTTTAATGGAAAAGTATTCTATTCCTATTGAAGATAAAATGCATACGTTCACGGAACATATTGCGATGCAAACGGCTTTGGCTTTGACAAACCAACAGGGCAAAATGTTAGTTACTGGTGGTGGAGCTTATAATGATTTTTTGATTGGTCTCTTGCAATTTCATTTAGCAAAACTTGAACTCATCATTCCTGATAGAAAGACACTGGAATATAAAGAGGCGTTAATCTTTGCGTTGCTTGGCGTATTGAAACTGCGTAATGAGGTGAATGTTTTGAGCAGTGTTACTGGTGCAAAAATGGATCATTCATCTGGAATTATATATTAATAATCTCATTTTTTATGCTTGTTTCGTATGGAAAAGTGTGGTTTTTTACATTTTTTAATATGAAAAAGTGTATTTAATTACATTTATTCATATGAAAAAGTGTATTTTTGTAATTGATTAATTAAAATTAGATACTCATGAATAGATTTTTAATAAATGAAATGATTGTTTGGAAAAACTCAGAAAAAAGAAAACCTTTACTGATTCAAGGGGCCAGACAAGTTGGGAAAACTTGGATAATGAAGGAATTTGGAAAGAGAGAATTTGAACAAGTAGTTTACCTCAACTTTGAAAGCAGTAGCCGTTTGAGAGATTTATTTACGGTTGATTTTAATATTGAACGAATTATTACAGTAATAGAAATAGAAACTAGTCAAAAAATAACTCCCGAAAATACTTTGCTGATTTTTGATGAAATTCAAGAAGCAGCAAAAGGTTTGACCGCTTTGAAATATTTTTATGAACAAGCACCAGAATATTATCTAGTTTCCGCTGGATCATTACTTGGGGTTTCAATGCAAAAAAACAATTCATTTCCAGTTGGAAAAGTCGATTTTAAGCAATTATACCCTATGAGTTTTAGCGAATTTTTAGAAAATTTAGACCACAAAAATTTAGTACAACAAATACAAAATAAAGATTGGAAAGTATTAGATTCGTTTCACGAAAAACTTATAGAGTTATTGCGATTGTATTATTTTATTGGTGGAATGCCTGAAGTAGTTGCAAATTATATAGAAAATAAAAATTTAGAAACAACACGAACGTTACAAAAAAAGCTACTCATTGGATATGAAAATGATTTTGGAAAATACGCTCCAAATGAGATTGTTCCAAAAATAAAGCTAGTGTGGAATTTCTTAATAAGTCAGTTAGCAAAAGAAAACAAAAAATTTATTTATGGACAAATCAAGAATGGTGCAAGAGCGAAAGATTTTGAGGCAGCAATCAATTGGTTAGTCGATGCAGGGTTGGTTTTAAAAGTTAATCGAATAGAAAAACCAACATTACCATTAAATGCTTATGCTGATTATGATGCTTTTAAATTATTCTTTATTGATATAGGTTTGCTTAATGCGGTTGCTAATTTAGACCAGAAAATACTATTAGAAAAAAATGCAATATTATCTGAATTTAAAGGTGCGTTGTCCGAACAGTATGTTTGCCAAGAGTTGACTATTCATCACCAATTATTTTACTGGTCGTCAAGTAATACTGCCGAAATTGATTTTATAATTCAAAATAAAAACGAAGTTGTTCCAATAGAAGTAAAAGCCGAAGAAAATTTAAAATCTAAAAGTTTAAAAGTATTTGTAGAAAAATTTGAAAACCAAAGTGCTATTCGTACTTCAATGAGCAAATTTAGGAAAGAAGATTGGTTGACAAATATTCCTTTGTATGCTATTAATGGAATATTCAAATAAAATTATAAACCTATATTTGCGCCACAAACGAACCAATAACAATGAAAGAGTTATTAAAAAAATTCGAAAACAAAGAACCCGAAATAGTTTTCAACTGGAAAGATGCGGAGACCGAAGCCGAAGGTTGGACCGTAATCAACTCGCTTCGTGGTGGTGCTGCCGGTGGCGGAACCAGAATGAGAAAAGGATTGGATATGAATGAAGTACTTTCGCTTGCCAAAACAATGGAAGTGAAATTTTCGGTTTCAGGACCAGCGATTGGCGGTGCTAAATCTGGTATCAACTTTGACCCAAATGACCCTAGAAAAAAAGGTGTTTTACAACGTTGGTACAAAGCAGTTTCGCCACTATTGAAAAGTTATTACGGAACTGGAGGCGATTTGAACGTAGATGAAATTCACGAAGTGATTCCACTTACCGAAGAATGTGGGGTTTGGCATCCGCAAGAAGGCGTTTTTAACGGTCACTTCAAACCAACCGAAGCGGATAAAATTAATAGAATAGGTCAATTGCGTCAGGGTGTTATCAAGGTAATTGAAAACCCAAAATTCTCTCCTGATGTTTTACGGAAATATACGGTAGCCGATATGATTACTGGTTATGGTGTTGCCGAAGCGGTGCGGCATTATTATCAAATTTATGGTGGCGATGTGCAAGGCAAAAAAGCGATTGTACAAGGGTTTGGGAATGTAGGTTCGGCGGCAGCTTTTTATTTGGCAGAAATGGGTGCGAATATAATAGGCATCATCGACCGCGATGGTGGTATCATCAAAGAGGAAGGATTTACTTTTGACGAAATCAAAAGACTGTTCTTGAATAAAGATGGGAACAAATTGGTTGCCGAAAACATGATACCGTTTGAAATTATCAATGAGAAGATTTGGACATTGGGTGCCGATATTTTTACGCCTTGTGCCGCTTCAAGACTGGTTACTAAAGACCAAATTGATAATTTAATTGCCAATGGATTGGAAGTGATTTCGTGTGGCGCGAATGTGCCGTTTGCTGACAAAGAAATCTTTTTTGGAAGCATTATGGAAGAAACGGATAGCAAAGTGAGTTTGATTCCTGATTTTATTTCCAACTGTGGTATGGCAAGAGTTTTTGCTTATTTCATGGAGAAAAAAGTTCAAATGACGGATGAGGCCATTTTTTATGATATTTCGGAAACGATTAAGAAAGCACTAGAAACCGCACACAATTTACATGCTAATAGAAAGAATATTAGTGCGACTGCTTTTGAAATTGCTTTGAGTCAATTGGTTTAGGATAAAAAATCAGTTGAGTTTACACAATATTTAGTACTTTTAAACGTTATTATTTAAGAGCACAAACAAAAGAAAAATTATGAGTTTTGAAATTTCAAAAGACGAAAAGAAATCTTTGGCACTAACCATTTTGGTTTATGCTTTGATTTTGTTTTTACTTTTTTTAGCTCGTTTTTGGCCTCCAGCCAATATGAAACTCATGGGCGGTGGTGGCGGTGGCGGCATCGAAATGAATTTTGGCGATAGTGATTACGGTATGGGCGATAATTATAAAAGCGAAGTATTGAATGTGAAAGACCAAGCCACAGCAACTCCCACAGCAACTTCTCCTGATGAAGATGTTGTTTCGGATGACAACTCTGATGCTGTAGCTGTTATTCCGAAGAAAGAGAATGTAAAGAAAACGCCTGTTGATGTAAAGAAAGATGTGAAACCTGTAGCGCCAAAACCTACTGTTTCTAAAAGTGCCAATGATGCGTTATCGAGCATTTTAGGTAACAAAGGTGGTGATGGTAATGATGGTAAAACAGGAAATAAAGGTAGTGCTAACGGGAATTTAAATTCCAATGGTTATTATGGTAGCGGAAGTGGGACAGGTTCGGGCGGTGGAAATGGTTCAGGAACGGGAACAGGAACTGGCAGCGGAACAGGTTCAGGAACAGGAAGTGGAAACGGTGGTGGTAATGGAAGCGGTTCGGGATATTCGTTAGGAAACCGAAAAGCATTAAGCAAACCACAACCCGATTATACTTGCCAAGAACAAGGACGAGTAGCAGTGCAAGTTTCTGTAGATAGAAATGGAAACACCATTAGTGTTACGGCTGGAGTGCAAGGCACAACAAATACAGCAAAATGTTTGTTAGATCAAGCAAAAATAGCTGCGATGAATACCAAATGGCAAGCCGATAGTAATGCACCAGAAAAACAAGTGGGAAAGATTATTTATACTTTTAGTTTAAACTAAAAAGAAAAGCAACCGAGTAGATGCTTTTTTTGAATTATAATAAAAATATATTTAATTTTACTTAGGACTAGTAGCAATAACAAACTTGAGTTTGTTCTTCACTCCTATTTGCAACACATCTACCAAGTCTTGAACTTGCATAGTTGCAGGAATTCTAATTACGACAGTTAAATTTTTTTCTGGGTTCATTTTGGATAATAATTTGGCTTCTAATTGGTCAAAACCCACTTCTTCTTTATCAACATAAAAACGCTTTTCATCGGTAACAGAAAGTGTAATTAATTGTTTGTTTGTCTTTTCATTGGTTTTCGATTTAGGCAATGTCATTCTGATGACATTTGGGTTTGCCAACGTCGAAATGATTAGGAAAAACAACAATAAGAAAAACATAATGTCGCTCAAAGAGGAAGTAGCGACTTCTGCATGAAAACGTTTATTTCGCTTTATGGGCATGAGGTCTTTGAATTATATTGATAAATTCTAATACTTGTTTTTGGATAGCCAGTGAAAAAGAATCAATCCTTCCATTGAATAAGTGGTAAGCACTATAGGCAATAATCCCTACAATCAAACCAGCACCACTACTGATCATTTTTTCATATAACCCTCCAGAAATATTTCCAATACTGATATCTTCTGTCACCGAAATGCTGTAAAATATTTTAATAACTCCCGAAATCGTTCCAATAAAACCAATTGTTGGTGCGATACCTGCAATCAATCCTAATTGTCCAAGATGTTTTTCCATATACCCAATTTCGATATTGGCAGCACGATCCATATTGGATTCTATTTCGTTGATATGTCTTCCAATAGTCAGCACCCCTTCTTTTAGAATATTTCCTTGAGCAGAACCACTTCTTTCTGCGGCATTAACGGCCATGTCAATATTGGCATTATTCAAGTGATTGCGTACATCGTTCATTAAATGATTATCGATTTTAGCTGCTTTGCTTATATATAGATATCGTTCAAAAACGAGATATAACGTATAAAATAGTAAAATAGCAATTGGTATCAAAAATATACCTCCTTTGAAAATAAATTCTAAAACAGAAACTTCGTTGGTTAAAGCAGTATTGGTGGTATCTGCCGAAGGAATTGCTTGAGCTAATGTATCAACTTGTAACTGTAAAAATGTACTAATCATATTTATCTATTTTTTGACTATTAATTCTGAAAATAATTTCAATTTTGCACTTTCCAAATGCGAGTCACAATATAAACGAAAAAAAAGATATAAAAGTATATCGATCGTTTAATTTTTTCCTGAAATTATGAACTATAAAGAAACCCTAGATTGGATGTTTAATAAGCTGCCTTTGTATCAAATGCAAGGCGCAAGTGCCTATCGAAAAGATATTACCAATACTGTTTTATTAGCCAATCATTTAGGGAATCCTGAAAATCATCTGAAATGTATACATGTTGCTGGCACTAACGGAAAAGGTTCTATTTCACATCTTCTTGCTTCCGTTTTACAAGAAGCTGGCTATAAAGTGGGCTTGTATACATCGCCACATTTGAAAGATTACAGAGAGCGAATTACCATTAATGGAAAACCTATTTCGGAAAAGTATGTTTGCGATTTTTTCAACAAAAACAAATCGTTTTTTGAAGCGAATGAATTGAGTTTTTTTGAGATGAGTGTTGGATTAGCTTTTGAGTATTTTGTTAACGAGAAAACAGATATCAACATTATAGAAGTGGGCATGGGCGGAAGATTAGACTCTACAAACATTATCACGCCGTTGATTTCTGTCATTACTAATATTGGATTAGATCATACTCAGTTTTTAGGCACTACTTTAGAGGCAATAGCTTTTGAGAAAGCTGGGATTATTAAATCAAATATTCCAGTAGTTATTGGGGAATATGTAGCAGCAACCAGAGCTGTCTTTTTAGATAAAGCTGCTGCAACAAGTTCCGAAATTTATTTTGCTTCCGATTTAGTACAAGAAGATTATCCCTCAGCATTGCTTGGTGATTATCAAATTCACAATAAAAAAACAGTGTTGCAAACTATTAAAGTGTTGCAAGAAAAACAACTCTTGACTATTTCAAATAATGATATTAAAAAAGGATTCTTGAATGTTATCAAAAATACCAATCTTCAAGGGAGATGGCAACAACTGGGAGAGAATCCAAAAGTAATTTGCGATACCGCACATAATGCTCATGGTCTTTCTATTGTTTTGAACCAATTAAAAAAAGAACAGTTTGAGCAATTACACATCGTTTTAGGAGTTGTAAATGATAAAGACTTAGAAGAAATTTTACCCTTATTCCCTAAAAATGCTATTTATTATTTCTGCAAACCCAATATTCCTCGGGGACTTGATGCAGCAATCTTAAGTATAAAAGCTACTGAATTTAATTTAGTTGGCGAAATATACAATTCAGTCTCAAATGCTTATCAAAGTGCAATAAAAAATGCCTCACCAAAAGACTTAATATACATTGGCGGAAGCACCTTTGTTGTCTCAGAAATTTTATAATTTTTCTTGAAATAATTTGCATTATCAAAAAAGTAGTCTATATTTGCACTCGCATTCAGGGCGATTAGCTCAGCTGGTTCAGAGCATCTCGTTTACACCGAGAGGGTCGGGGGTTCGAATCCCTCATCGCCCACAAAAAAAACCGATTAGGAAACTAATCGGTTTTTTTTTGAAACGCGTCAAGAGTTTACTTTTGTAAGTGTTTTGGAAATAAAAGAGCCAAAGGATGCAAATCGTTATTGCAGGTTTTTCTTGTGCTACAATCTCCCCTTAAAAGAATCAACGAAGTTAATCCTCATCGCGCACGAATAAATACGAAAGTTAGATAATCCGTTGACTGCTATCGGGATGTCAAATTTTGTTTACGCCAACATCGTCACCGGATTCTCCAAATACTGTCGTAACGTTTGCAAGAATTGTGCTCCTGTTGCTCCATCTACCGTTCTGTGGTCGCAAGCTAACGTTAAGGTCATCGTATTACCTACTACTATCTGCCCGTTTCTAACTACTGGTTTTTCTTCGATGGCTCCAACAGAGAGAATGGCTGAGTTGGGTTGGTTGATGATAGAAGTGAAAGATTGAATACCAAACATTCCTAGGTTGGAAACCGTAAAGGTACTTCCTTCCATTTCGGCAGGTTGTAATTTTTTGCTTTTTGCTTTTCCAGCTAAGTCTTTTACGTTGCCACCAATTTGGGTTAAGCTCATTTGGTCTGTAAATTTCAAAACAGGTACAACAAGCCCGTCTTCAACAGCTACGGCAACTCCAATGTTCACGTGATGGTTGATGATGATAGCATCAGCAGACCATTGGGTGTTTACTTTTGGATGTCTTTTTAATGCCATCGCACAGGCCTTAATCACCATATCGTTGAAAGACACTTTGGTATCAGGAATGGTATTGATGGCTGCGCGAGATTTCATGGCTTCGTCCATAGCCACTTCTATCGTTAAATAGAAATGTGGTGCGGTAAAGATGGATTCCGAAAGACGGATTGCAATTGTTTTACGCATTTGTGAATTTTTCACCACTTCGGTTAAAGTTTCTCCAGCTGGAACGAATGGTTTTGCAGTTGTTGTTTGTGGTTCATTGTTTATAGTTTGTGGTTGAGTTACTGGAGTTGAAACACTTGCTGATGAAGTGAAATTCTCAACATCAATTTTGGTAATGCGTCCGTTTTCTCCAGTTCCTTTTACTTGAGACAAGTTAATACCTTTTGAAGCAGCAATTTGTTTGGCTAGTGGTGAAGCGAATATTCTGTCTGAAGAGTTGGAAGCTGGAAGCTGGGAGTTGGAAGAAGTTGGTGAAACTTCTGATTTGCTTGTTGCTGCAGCATCAAGAGCTGGAGCTGAACCTCCTTTTTTATAGTTTTCGGCTATGCCAGTAATGTCCGTTCCGGCAGGACCAATGATGGCTAAAACGCTATCTACAGGTGCTGATTGTCCCTCGTTGATTCCTATGAATAATAATGTTCCAGCATTGAAAGACTCGAATTCCATGGTAGCTTTATCGGTTTCGATTTCGGCTAAAATGTCACCTTCTTTTACTTCATCACCAACTTTTTTTAACCAAGTGGCTAAGGTTCCTTCGGTCATGGTGTCGCTTAAGCGAGGCATGGTAACTACGATTACATTAGCTGGTAGTTGGGAGTTGGAAGTTGGAAGTTTTTCAGTTGTAATTTCTTCTTTAGCTTCAACTTTTTGCTGAGCATCAAGTTCAATTGTTCCTGAAATTAATCCTGAAATATCTTCACCTTCTTTGCCTATAATAGCTAAAAGAGAATCTACGGCAGCTGTTTCACCTTCAGGAATTCCTATGTATAATAATGTCCCTGAATTGAAAGATTCAAATTCCATAGTAGCTTTATCCGTCTCGATTTCTGCTAAAATATCTCCTTCTGAAATTTTGTCGCCAACTTTTTTTAACCAAGTCGCTACAGTTCCTTCCGTCATGGTATCGCTCAAACGCGGCATTGTAATTTTTGTTGCCATAATTAAAGTCTGTGAGGAATGAAAGGATAATTTTCTTGTTCGTATACTACATCGTATAATTGCTGAGCTTCTGGGAAAGGAGATTCTTCAGCGAATGTGGCACATTCTTCTACTAAATCTTTTACTCTTTCGTCAATAGCTTCAATTTCAGCATCGGTAGCATATTTTTTTTCTTTGATGATATCCAATACTTGCGTAATTGGGTCAATTTTTTTGTATTCTTCTACTTCGTCTTTTGTGCGGTATAACTGTGCATCAGACATTGAATGACCTCTATAACGATAGGTTTTCATTTCTAAGAAAGTTGGTCCATCACCACGACGTGCTCTTTCCATAGCTTCGTGCATGGCCTCGGCCACTTTAACAGGATTCATTCCGTCTACTGGGCCACAGGGCATTTCATAGCCCAAACCAAGTTTCCAAATATCAGTATGATTGGCAGTTCTTTCAACCGAAGTTCCCATGGCATAACCGTTATTCTCACAAATAAAAACTACTGGTAGTTTCCATAGCATAGCCATGTTGAATGCTTCATGAAGAGAACCTTGACGCGCTGCACCGTCACCAAAATAGGTAAGCGTTACGCCGCCAGTTTCAAAATATTTATCGGCGAAAGCCATTCCTGCACCCACTGGAATTTGCGCTCCAACGATACCATGACCTCCATAAAATCCGTGTTCTTTGGAAAAAATGTGCATAGAACCACCCATTCCTTTGGAAGTTCCAGTTACTTTTCCTAAAAGTTCAGCCATTACTTTTCGTGGGTCAACACCCATTCCTATGGGCTGAACGTGATTGCGATAGGCAGTAATCATTTTGTCTTTTCCGCCCAAGTTCATTACGTGTAAAGCACCTGCTAAAACCGCTTCTTGACCGTTATATAAGTGAAGAAAACCTCTTACCTTTTGTTGAATATAAAGTGCTGCCAATTTGTCTTCAAATTTTCTCCAAAGTAGCATATCCTCATACCACTTTAAATAAACTTCTTTTGTTACTTCTTTCATTTGTTACTTTTAATCAAGCGTTATTAAGTTGTAAATTAGTATTCAACGCAAAATAGTTCACTCACACACAAATTTGCGATTCCGAAATGTCGGAAGCAAAAGTAAAACATTCCAAGTAAGAAGTAAAATTTAAAACAGTAATTTTTTGTTTTACTATAAGAAGTTTTTATCGAAACTTAACGGCAGTAAATTTTTGATTGAATCTGATTTATAAACTTCGCCACTTTCGCCCATGAAATAGATTTCGATAGGAGTGCCTTGCTTAAATTCATACTCCGATATTGATTGTCTGCAGGCACCACATGGAGGTATTGGTGATTTTGTTTCGTTTGTATCTGAAGCTGCTGATATTGCCATTTTTAAAATTTTTGCCTCTGGATAAATTGCTCCAGATTGAAATATGGCCACTCTTTCTGCACAAAGGCCAGACGGATAGGCTGCGTTCTCCTGATTCGATCCTAAAACTATTCTATCATTGTCTAAAATTAGAGCAGTTCCAACTCTAAACTTAGAATATGGGGCGTAAGCATTTTTCCTTGTTTCTATTGCGCTTAGCATTAATGACTGAATTTCTTCTGGTAGTTCAGCAATGGAACTATAAACAGAGAATGAAGTATTAATATTTATTTCTTTCATTCGTATGGAATATTTCATTATTAAGGAAAAAAAAACCAAATTTCTGATTTGAAATTTGGATTTATTATTTGTTTGTTATTGACTAATAATCATCGTATTTTTCGCCAAAGTTAAAAGTTAATGAGAAGCGAAGTGTGTTTTCAAGAGGATTTTTAACTTGTGATGCTGAAAATAAATATGAGACATCTATTTTAACAACGTTGTACTTAAATCCAGCACCAAGAGAGAAAAATTTTCTTGCCCCTTTATCTGGACTCTCGTGGAAATAACCCAAGCGCATTGCAAATGAATCTTGATAGGTATACTCGCTACTTACTGAGTAAGTGAATTCTTTTAACTCTTCGCTAAAACCACCAGGAGCATCACCAAAAGATTTAAAAATACCTGAAACCCAATTAACTTTATTATAATCAATATTGTTTTGGTCTCTTATTTCTTGTTCATTGATTGTATTACCGTTTGCATCAGTGTAAGGCAGTCCATCAACAATTCCATTGCCATTTCGGTCTGCACTTTGTGGAGTCGGGACTAATAATTTAGCCAATTCAACATTTAATGAAACTTTATTATAATCATCAAAAATAAAGTCATAAGAACCACCCAATCTCATATTGGCTGGTAAAAAATTAGCGCTATTATCATCAGAAGTACCGGCGTCATAATTTATTTTTGGTCCCATATTTTGAAAATTAAAACCAAGTCGTAATCTTCCATTAAAATCGGAAAAAGCTGTTTCTTCACCTTGGTAAAAACCCGCAATATCTACCGCAAAAGAACTTGCTGGAGTTGCATCACCTTCGCCAGTAGGAATTCTTAAAGCAGAGCGAATGTATCTTCCGGCAACCGCCATGGCAAATCGTTCGCTTAGTTTTAAGGAATAAGAACC
The DNA here is from genome assembly GCF_046317795.1 of Flavobacterium sp. GTDB lineage: Bacteria > Bacteroidota > Bacteroidia > Flavobacteriales > Flavobacteriaceae > Flavobacterium. Next base: position 11,482 of record NZ_JBKCVI010000154.1, read on the forward strand.
GTCAATTGCCATTTCACTTGGTTTAACGACTAATGCGGGATCATCTGCATTTTGTCTTAATTCAATTTCCCCTAAACCAAAAAAGCGTAAACTTCCTGCAAATGCACTTCTTCCTTCGGCACCAAATCTTTTATAATAGGTTGCTTGACCTAATGAAATATCGTTTACCAAATCTGTTAAATAGGGAGTATAACTTGCAGAAAAACCTTGCGCATCAATGGCAAAGGCATATTTTGCTGGATTCCATTGTTGTGAAAAGGCGTCGGTACTAGTAGCAACGCCTTGATCTGCTAAACCAGCAGAACGAGCATCGGCAGCAACCAATAAAAATGGTACACCAGTAGTAATTACTCGGCTTTCTTGTTGTTGAGATTGTATTGACTGTACTGTAGTAAATAAAATAAATAATAATGCAATTTTCTTCATTTTCAATTTTATAAAAGTTAGCAAATATAGTACTTTCCTAAAGTATTACAAGTTTTTCTATTTTTTCTGCCTTTTTATTCGATAAAGTGGATTTTACCGTCAATTTATAGACATAAACACCTTTTCCAATTCGGTCACCAAAGTCATCTTTTCCATCCCAAGTTATTTCTCTAGATAGAAATCCATCGGTAGTTACTGTTTGATTTTTTGTCCAAACAATTTTACCCGTTATAGTCATCACTTGTACTTGCACTTCTAGTGGCTCAAATGGTTTGTTGTGAGAAAACCAAAATTCGGTGTAGCTCACAAATGGATTGGGATAATTCAAAACATTTTTCAGTGTTACACTTTCATCACCAACAACTACAAATTGTATTTCGGCGTTAATTGGGTTATTATAAACATCCCAAGCTTTAAAAGTAATAGTGTGCAATCCTGGAGCCAAATTTCTGTATGGAAAATAGACTCTTCCTTTTGTATAATCATCCAATTCGGTTTGGTAATAATCATTCATAATGTATGGGTTACTTTCATCACCATCAAGAATTCCCAAAATATCATGACCAATACCGCTAGCAGTGTTAATTCCATTTTCGTCTTCAAGTATTGCCAAAAAGAATGGCGATTCATTTGTTATTCCTCCATTTACAAATGATTCATCATTCATATATAGTTTTACAGTAGGACCAATATCATCAACGGCAGCATTTGTATTTATTCCTCCAATTTTTATATCCGTATTAAAACCTGTTTTGTCTAATAAAATTTGATTTCTTTTGGCATAAAAACTAATTCTTCCATTGTCAACAGGAATTCGAATATCTCTAGGTACTACAAAACTAAATTCAAATCTACCATTGATTACTGAAGCGTTTCCTCTGAAAATGGTTTCACCTAGTTTTGTAAAAGGCATGGTTGGCCCAAGTTGCAATAGGTCATTAATTACTGCATCAGAATTGTCGTTTCGCAGTGTATTGACAACAATATTTTTATCAAAAATATTTACCGATAAAACGCCATTGTAGGTTGGCATTAAATTATTATTTGAATCGAGTACTTCTCCAGTCAGTTTTACCAAATCAAGTGATTGGAAATCGTCTATTGGTCCTGTAATAGGAATGTCATTCACTTTTGTCAGTACAATTTTTGGCTTTGGAATTGCTAGCATTAATGCAGGATCACCCAAATAAACAACAATATTTGTGGCAGAATTGGGTCCTAAATTTTTAGCTAAACGTAAAGACTCTGCAATGGAATAATAGGTGTCGCTTCCAAACGAAAAGAGTTTTTCGGCTAAATCATCATTAAAGTATTGGGCAGTAGATTGGCCAATTGAACGAATAGTAGTAATCATCGAAATAGCGCCACCTTTAGGGTTTAAATAGGCATATTCTCCAGCCGTAGGTCGAAAAGGGTTATCAAATCTTGAAAAGTCACAGGTTATAGTGATGAATAAAGGATATTTAAATCGATTACTCAAATTCAGACCGTCAGATTTTTCCCAAATGCGTTCTTCTGCCAAGCCATCTTCTCCACCATGACCTAAATAATTGAATACTAATGCTCCTTTTTCAAATAAAGCTATAATTTCTTCGCGTGCTGATGGGTATCGCTTTCCGCCAGCAGAAGTTACTTGTACATAAGAGTCTAAAAGTACTTTTTTAGTATTTATAAATGGTTTTTCTAATTTTATTCTGTCTGCCAGTCGATTTTGGTAATACTGTAATTGATTGTCACTGGGTTTTTCTGGGTTAGGATCGTCACCAATACACACGTAATTGTTTCTCCAGCTTCCATAAGACTTTATATCGTGGTATTCAATCACTTTATTTATCATTTCTTCCGCTTGTTGGGAAGATGATACAATCATTCTACCGATAGCTATATCAACGCCAGTAAAATTATAAGAGAAATTTGTGGGACCATTAGAAGGTGAATTAGCGGAGTCAATTCTACCCTCATTTGCATCCATCATGCCATAGAAATCATCTGTAGCAAATGAGGTTTCCCCTTCAGAATAACTATTTAATGCTTGGTAAATAGGAACTATATTGGTGTTGTTTACTATTCTATCTTTGAAATCATAGGACGCATCGCCAAAAAGGTTAAGATACTTAACTCTTTTGTCCAACGAAGAGGCATTGGAATAAACATATTTTACAAAGTTTCTGATGGCGCCAATGTCTTGTTTTCCTGAAGAGAATTCTTGATAGATGTTTTCAAGATTAACAACTTTCACATTCAAATTAGAATAATTTCTATGAAAATTGGCTAATTTTTCAGCTTGAATATTTAAGGATTTTGGTGTAATAATTAAGTAATCTACATCTTGAAATTGTCCTTGTGCATTTGTGAAAATGGTGCCTTTGAGGTTTTGATTATCAACTTTTGTTTTTGATTCTTTTAAAGGTGTAAAAAAATCTGCATTAGCAACAGCTATGAATTTTTTTACTTCTCCAAGACTTGTTTTAAATGAAAAACTACTCTGACTAGGGTTTTCGGTTTTGGTGACATTATAAATGTCTGTTATGTCCCAAACCTGATTAATAGATGTAGCATTCGAAAGTTGGTATTCTCCAATTCCTATCAACGAACTTGATTGATCATTTTGAAATCTAAATTGCTTATTATATCCTACAAGATTTCTTTTTGCTTTGATTTTAATATAGTCCAAATATCCTTTTGCATTTGGAATACCGCCATTATCATAAGTTACTTTTACAGTAACATTGTCAGATGAAATTAATAAAGAATTAATTAAAGAACTGTCATAGGCAAGATTACTGCTATTAACATTTAATGAACTAAAAACCATATTGCCTACCAATTGGTTGTTCGCTTCAATTTTAAAATTAGTAGGTGCAAAGGCAGCAGAAGCACCATGAACAGAAATTTGGATTGGAGTTGTGTTTGCTATGTTTGGAAATGTGAAATCGAATTCTTGTTCGTTATCAATACTAAATTGTTCTCCAAACCAAACCCTGCCTAATCTTACAATATTTAATTTATCAACTTCATGGAACTTATAATCATCAAATGTGGTAAAAGTAGTATTAGCAGCTCCAGTAGGTTGAGGCATTTCAGTAATTCTTTTACCCGTTTCTCCGGTTGTAGTTACATAATAATAGGCCTTGTTAGAATAAAGATTTAAATTGGTTTTGTTTTCATCATTCCAATTATCAACACCTTCAGCATAAAAAAGGATATAGTCTTGGTTGTCAAAAACACCATCATTTTCGCCGATAAACTGGATGGCATTTTCTTCTAAATCTGATGGATAAGGAATTGAATTTAAAAGCGGAATCATTCTTCCTCCATTCCCAAAAATTTTAATTTTTCGAGGGTCAACATTAGTTTCTAATCCCAAACTCTGAAGAAAGCTTTTAGAAATTTTATAGACACCCGATTTTTCTACATAAAAACGATACCAATTTCCAGAACTCAAAACAGAATTTTCAATAGTACTAACATTGTTTGACAATAAGGAATTTCTATTAGCAGTATTTTGTGCTAAAGAGTAACTAAAAGACACTAGTTTTTTATAATCATTTCCTTCTTTTATAATGGGTGAAATAGTAATTAGTCCATAATATAAATCTCGAGCAATAGAATTTCTTAATGAATATATTAGCTCTGAAGGGATATTTTTTGTGGATAAATCCCCGAGTTGGTTTTCTGAAATAGTTTCAAAAACAGGATTGCTTATCTGAAGTCCGTTTTCATTAACTAAATTGTTTAGTTTAATTTGTAATGAAAATTTTAAGGTTTTATTGTAGGTGTCGAACTGATAATTCACGGCATTAAATTGTGGAACTGAATAGGAAAAATTGCCATAAGACAATTCTTTTTTTTCGGTCCATTTAATTACTACACTTCCTTGCTCTTGAGAAATAGCCAAAGAAACGCCTAGTACTAATAGTGTAAGAGTAAAAATCTTTTTCATAGTTAATACGTAACGTAGAATTACTTAAAATAGTATAACAAAGCAAAAAAAATATTTTTTTATGTCAAAATACAATAAAAGAATTAATTTTGCGTTATGTAATATAGCCACTAAAATGGTCAAATTTACTATTAATTTAAAAATTATGTTGTTATTTAAAGGTAAATTATTATATTGCACCACTAAAATTATACCTACTAATATTATGAAAGTAAACAAAATTAATGCCGTTAAATTATTACTGTCCCTAGTGATAATTATAGGATTTGCTAGTTGTAGTAAAAAATCCGACTCAAAAGGTAATTCCAAAGCTACTGGATGGAAAATCAATGATAAAAAAGGTGGTTTTCAATATGGAACCAAGTTTAAAAAACAAGCTACTGGGCCAGGTTTAGTTATGGTTGAAGGCGGAACCTTTACTATGGGTAAGGTTGCTGATGATGTAATGCATGATTGGAACAATACGCCCAATCAACAACACGTTATGACCTTTTACATGGACGAAACAGAAGTAACTAATATGATGTACACAGAGTACTTAAATTGGTTGAAAACAGTTTTTCCACCAGATCAAGAAAACTACAAAAACATTTATGATGGTGCATCCCCAGACACCCTAGTATGGAGAAATAGGTTAGGTTATAATGAAACAATGACCAACTATTACTTAAGAAGTCCAGCTTATGCTGAGTATCCCGTTGTTGGAGTTAATTGGATTCAAGCAACAGAATTTGCTAAATGGAGAACAGATCGTGTTAATGAGAAAATACTTGAAGAACAACGCTATCTAAAAAAAGACTCTAAAGTTACTGACGTAAGTGCTGACAAAGTATTTAGTACTCAAGCATATTTAGCATCACCTTCAACCGCTATGGGCGGAGATCAAGCAATTGTTTTACAAAAAGGGCAAGGAAGAGGAGCAGCTAAACCAAGCAAGGATGGTGCTGGAGCAGGGGCAAATAATACAGCTGGCAACAGTAAAAAAAATGTATACGCTCAAATGACGTCAGGTTTACTATTACCAGAATATAGACTTCCAACTGAAGCTGAATGGGAATATGCTGCTGCCGCTGATGTAGGGCAGAGAGAGTATAATTCTTACAAAGGACAAAAGAAGTATCCATGGTCTGGGACCTATACTCGTTCAGGAAAAAGACAAGTTAGAGGTGACCAATTGGCTAACTTTAAACAAGGAAAAGGGGATTATGGTGGTATAGCTGGTTGGTCTGATGATGGTGCGGATATTACTAATCAAGTGAAATCATATCCTCCAAATGATTTTGGATTGTATGATATGGCCGGAAATGTTGCAGAATGGGTTGCTGATGTTTACAGACCAGTTGTAGATGATGAAGCAAATGATTTTAACTATTATAGAGGTAATGTGTACATGAAAGATAAAATTGGTGAAGATGGTAAAGTAGAATTAATTACATCTGAAACACAAATGTTTGATACTTTATCTAACGGTAAAATTATTTCAAGAAATTTACCAGGTCAAATTGCGCAAGTACCAATAGATGATAAAGAAACCTATTTAAGACAAAACTTTGATAAATCAGATAACAGAAATTATCGTGATGGTGATAAGCAATCAACAAGATATTTCAAATTTGGAGCGTCTGAAGAAGGTGATGAAAAAGGTAAAATGAAAGACGATCAAAGAATGTATGATTCTCCTAAACACAATGTTTCTACAGACAGTTTAGGTAACATGATAAGAAAATATGACAAATCTAACAAAAGAACAACTTTAGTTAACGATGACGTTAGGGTATACAAAGGTGGTTCATGGAGGGATAGAGCTTATTGGTTAGATCCAGCACAAAGGAGATACTTTCCTCAAGATATTGCTACAGATTACATTGGTTTTAGATGTGCTATGTCTAAAGTAGGTCCAAAAACAGATAAAAAGAAAAGAGCTAGAAACTAATTTTAGTTTTTAAACACCAATAAAAAAGCCCTATTTTTAAGGGCTTTTTTATTTAAAATAATTTTGATATGACCATTCAAAACATACATAAGTTGTTTTTAACTTGTAATAAAGTTTCTATTGACACAAGAAATATTGATAACAACTCTTTTTTTGTTGCCATAAAGGGTGAGCGATTTGACGCGAATACCTTTGCGAAAGAAGCATTAGAAAAAGGAGCAAGCTTTGTGTTAATTGATAACCCATCAAACTATATAGATGATAGAACCATTTTGGTTGAAGACAGTTTGAAAGTATTGCAAGAGTTGGCAAAATACCATAGACAATTTTTACAATTACCAATTGTTGCTTTAACTGGAAGCAATGGAAAAACAACTACTAAAGAGCTTATCAATATAGTTTTATCAAAAAAATACAAAACGAAGGCAACTATTGGTAATTTGAATAACCATATTGGGGTTCCTTTAACCTTATTATCGTTTACAAAAGAAACGGAAATAGGAATTGTAGAAATGGGTGCCAATCATCAAAAAGAAATTGAATTGTTGTGCAATATTGCTCAGCCAGATTATGGATACATTACTAATTTTGGGAAAGCACATCTTGAAGGGTTTGGCGGAGTAGAAGGAGTAATTAAAGGGAAAAGTGAAATGTATATTTTTCTAAAAGAAAATAATAAGTCTGTTTTTGTAAATCTAGATGATGAAATTCAAAATACGAAGACTGTTGATTTTAATAGAATTACGTTTAGCCAAAAAGCTAAAAATGCCACTATATTTATTGAGAGTGTAGTGGCAAATCCATTTGTCAAAATTAAAACGATGGGTGTCGAAATTAATTCTAACTTAATAGGTTTGTATAATGCTACAAATATCAATGCAGCAATAACTATAGGAAATTATTTTAAAGTTTCTACAGAAGACATTAAAGCTGCCATTGAAAGTTATGTGCCCGAAAATAATCGCTCACAGCTAATCACTAAAAGAACAAACGAAATAATTTTGGATGCTTATAATGCCAATCCAAGTAGTATGAAAGTGGCGTTGGAAAACTTTATACAGTTAGATAAAAAGAACAAATTGGTTATTATTGGCGATATGTATGAGTTAGGAGTAGAAAGTATAGAAGAGCACAAAGCTATAGTTGTTTTTTTAAATGATTATAGTTCGTTTGAATGTCATTTTGTGGGAAAAGATTTTTATGCAAACAAAATTCATAACGCAAACTTCCATTTTTACAGCACCTTTGATGAATTTACTCTGTATTTATCCTCAACAAAATTTGAACATAAAACAATGCTTATAAAAGGTTCCAGAGGAATGGCTTTGGAGCGAACATTAGATTTTTTATAATTAATAGAGTAGCTGCTTTTTTTCTTATAATTTCTTTATTATTATTTGTTTTAATTTATAATATAAAAATCGCAATGTTAAGTTTGTATTAAATAATAATTTATAAAAGTTTATTAATTTGTTTTACAGTTGCTACTTAGTTTGTATAAGTATAGATTTGTTCCGAAATATTTCATTCTTCAATTTTATCAATTGATTTTCGAGTTTTAAGTAATAATTTTATTATATCAAACCAAAACATTAATGAATTTAACAAAATCAAGTTTCATTTTTTTTACTTTTTTTTTACTTTTTTTATCATCCTGTTCTTCCAAAAAACAAGTGATATATTTTAATGATATAAATTTTGAAAATCAAGATAAGAATATTATTTCTGTAGGTAAAATTCAACCAAATGATATATTGAGTATAATTATTTCATCAAGTTCTACCGAACTATCTGCTATGTATAATTTAAATCAAGATCAAAATCAAAACTCTTCTTTTTTTCCCGGGTATTTAGTCAATTTAGAAGGCAAAATAACTTTACCTATTTTAGGCAAGATTACTGTGAAAGATTTAACAATGGCGCAGTTGGAAGAATTATTAGTTAAAATTTTAATAGAAGGAAAACATCTTAGCGAGCCAATTGTTACGGCTCGTTTAATGAATGCTAAATTCACCGTGTTAGGCGAAGTAAGTAAACCAGGAACTTACACCTATTCTGAACAAAATATTAGTGTTCTTCAAGCTTTAGGATATGCTGGTGATTTAACAATTAATGGTAAACGAGAAAACGTATTACTAATTAGAGAAGAGAATAATGCAAAGACCTATATAACTATCGATATGACTTCTAAGCAATGGTTTGGTTCGCCTTATTATTACATAAAACCGAATGATGTAATATATGTCAACCCAAATGGACCAAAAGTAAAAACTGCTGGTTATATAGGTAATCTGGGTACATTTATCTCTATTGTATCTCTTTCATTATCAATGATATTAACCGTTTTTTTACTTACACAATAAATGCAAGGTCAACCAATTAAGATTAATATAAAAGAAGAGATTATAAAATATTTACTCCATTGGAGATGGATAGTATTTTCAATAATAGTATCACTTTTAGGATGTTATTTCTATTTGCGGTATGCAAGTGATGTTTATCAAACATCTGCAAAAATACAAATTATTGACGCTGCTAATTCAGCATTTAAAATGCCAAATGATGGAGTTTCAATATTTGGGACAACCAAGGTTAATTTAGAAAATCAAATTGAAAATATTAAATCTTCTCGAATAATAGGTAACGTAGTTGATAGTTTGAATTTAACTACAGAAATTTATAGTGAAGGAAGAGTGAAGTCTCAAGAATTATGGAATAATTTACCTTTTAATGTAGTTTGGGCTTTAGAAAATGATTCCATAAAAAATAAATTGACTGCTTTTCAAATTGAAATTGTTAAAAATGGCTATAAATTTGATAATTCTGAAAAGGTCTATAAATTCAATCAAACTAATTTTGATTACGAAATCCCCTTTAAATTAAATTTAAAAAGCACTACTTCTTTAAAAAGGATAGAAGGAAAAATCTACTCTATTGCTCTTAACAACAGGAAAAATGTAATAAAAACGATATCCCAACAAATAGCCATTGATTATGTTGGCAATCAAAGTGATATCTTACGAATCAATTTAACGGGTTATAATCCAGAAAAAATTACTGATATAGTAAACACTTTAATAGATGTGTTTAATAAAGATGGCGGTAAAGACAGACAATTTGTTCACCAAAAAACAGTTGATTTTGTTGATAAAAGATTTGAATATCTCTATAACGAATTAGATTCGATTGAGCAATCAAAAGCAGATTACAAAAAAGAAAATGAAGTAGTAAATTTAGATAGTGATGCTAGTATTTTGATGCAAAGTACTTTTCAATCAAAATCGGAACTAGATAAAGCCAATACTCAATTAACTTTATCAAAATTGATGTTGCTCTCTATTAATAAATCGAAAGATTTAGAGCTTTTGCCTCCTAATGTTGGATTTGAAGATCAAGAAATAAACATATTAATCGATAAATACAATCAGCAACTCCTTAAATACAAAAAACTTTTGCAATCTGGAGCAGGAGAATCCAATCCTCTTGTTAAAGAAGCGTATAGTCAGGTCATTCAATTAAAAAACAATGTAAAATCTTCTATTATTGGTTATCAAAATGTTTTAACAATTAATAAAAACGAATTAAGAAAAATTAATTCAGAAGAAAAAAGCAAATATGGAAGTGTTCCAAATAAAGAAAAGAAAATTAGATCAATTGAAAGACAACAAACTATCAAAGAAAATTTATATGTTTTGCTATTACAAAAAAGAGAAGAAGCTCTTGTAAATCTTGCTATAACAAACCCTAGTGTTAAAGTTGTTGAATATGCAAGTTTTGACTCGACTCCAATTTTTCCAGATAGAAAATTATATTTTGGGATTGCTTTCTTTTTAGGTTTATTAGTTCCTTTCGTTATTATTTACATCAATAATTTATTTAATAATAAAATCACTTCAAAAGAAGATATTGAAGAAGAAATTAAAGATATTGTTGTCGTTTCAGAAATTCCCAATATTAAGGATGACCACAAAAAGGTGGTTGAATTTGATCGTTCTATGCTGTCGGAGTCTTTTAGAATTCTAACCTCTAACTTAAAATTTATTTCTAATTTAAAAAAAGACGGGAATGTGATTTTTGTCACTTCCTCTATAAAAGGTGAAGGTAAAACTTTTGTATCAACAAACTTAGCAATCACACTTTCATCTTTTGGAAAAAAAGTAGTCTTAATTGGAGCAGATTTAAGAAATCCTCAATTACATAAAACGTTAGATTTGAAAAAAGTATTGGTAAAAGGAGTAACCAATTATTTATATGATGATAAATTAACCAGTGAAGATATCATTACTAAAAGTCTTGAAAACGAATTAAATTTAGATATAATTATTTCTGGAATAATACCTCAAAACCCAGCCGAATTATTGTCTAACGGAAGGTTTGAACAATTATTAAGCGAATTAAGAGATAAATACGAATACATTATTGTAGATACAGCCCCAACAATATTAGTAACAGATACCAGTTTGATTTTAGGATTAGCAGAAACTATTCTTTATGTTACTCGAGCTGATTTTACAGAAAAAACACTTCTAAAATATATTTCTAATTTTAAAAAGCTAAATAATATTTCAAATATGGGTATTATCTTGAATAATATTGAAATAAACAAAAGATACGGTTACAAATACAATTATGGATATAATTATGGATATGGAAATCAAGAAGTTCTAACAAAGAAAAATATTTTCAAAAAAATAAAAGAATTCTTTTCGTAATCTTATATTAAAACTTTTTATAGTTTTTTTAATCAAAAACCTTATACATCACTTCGAATTCTCTTGCATGATATAAAGGATTATGTTTTATTATTTTTCCAGGATTTCCAACTACTACAGAGCCATCAGGAATATCATTTAACACAACACTTCCGGCACCAATCACACACCATTTTCCAACTTTTACTCCTGGTAAAATAATTACTCCTGCGCCTACATGTGTTCCTTCGCCAACAGTAACATTTCCTAATAATGTAGCATTAGGTGATATGTGAACAAAATCTTCAATAACACAGTCATGTTCTATAATTGTTGCAGTATTAATGATTACATGCTTTCCTATTTCTGTATTTGTATTTACTACAGCATTTAACATCACAACTGTGCCACTATCAATTTTAGAAGTGGGAGAAATTGATGCATTTTTATGAATACAGGAAAAGAAAATATTGTTCATTAATCTTTTACTAGTATTTTTTCTAGTTAAATTGTCTCCAATTGCAATTATAATATAAAGTTTTAACTCATTTTTTTGAATTAAATTACTGGAAATGATGGGTATTGAGTTGACATTAGTAGCTCTTGGAAAATCATCAATAAAAGCATCTACTTTACAGTCGTTGAATTGCATCAATTCAGCAATTACTCTGCCATGTCCACCAGCACCAAATACAAAATGTTCTCTATATTCCATAATTTAAAACTTTTTCCATTTCTTTATATTCATACAGTATTTTTTCGCAAATCACTTTTCTTTCAAATCTTGAAACTATCATGCTTCTCGCATTTGATTTGAGATTTTTATAAAATGCTTCGTCTTCTATTAATCTAACCATGGCTTTTACAATTGCGCCATTATTTTTTAACTCAATTAAAACACCGTTCTTTTCATTAATAATAATTTCATTACATCCATTTATGTTTGTTGCGATAACGGGCAATTCCATTGCTCCAGCTTGCATAATTACATTTGGGAATCCCTCACGATAGCTAGGAAAAACAAGCGCATCACTAACAGCTAAAAATGGTCTTATGTCTTTTTGAAAACCTGTTTTAATTATATTTTTGTTACTTGATATTAATTTTAAAGTATTTTCGTTTAAAGGGTCTAAATGGCTTTCTTGTTCACCTACTAATAACAATTTTATTGCATTGTTTTGAAAAGATATTGTGTCAAAAGCATTAATCAATTCATTAATTCCTTTGTCTGCTACAATTCTTCCAACAAAAACAAAAGTGAAGTCGTTTTCTAAAATCCCTAATGATAATTTTAGTTTTTCCTTTTCTTTTACTGAAACACTTGTTGGTGAAAAATAGTTTATATCGACACCATTTGAACTTCCATTGCCTATAACTTTTAATTTGTTTTTAGAAACATAATTATTCTCAATAATGTATTTGTAAAGCCCATTGGAATTAGTAAAAACAAATGTTGAAAACGAATAAGTTAATTTTTCAATCAATTCCAACAACTTTTTTTTACTCCCTTTTTCTTCCATAAGTGGTAATCCAGCAACAGTATGCAAACGGATAGGAATATTGGTAATTTTTGAAGCAAGCATAGCTAAAATACCTGCTTTTGGAGTGTGTGAATGAATAATTAAAGGTCTTTCCTTTTTCAAAAACGATATTAACTTAATTAAGGAAATGAAATCTTTAATTGGCGTTATTTTTCTTGTCATTTCAATATGCTTGAAACGAACACCTTCATTTTTAGCACATCGAATTAAATATTCTTTTTCAGAAGAAACCGCAATCACTTCATAGTGATTGTTCATGAAAGCCAACTGTCCATCTAAAATTTTATCCAAAGACAATGGTACAGTTGTAATTCTAACTAATTTCTTTCTTGTTTCTGACATGAACTATCCTAATTCAGGTTTAATTCGTATTTAAAATTTATAAAAAAATATTCATTGAGGAATACGATCATCAAAACAAATTTAAGGTCATATTGTATTGTTTAATGTTGATAAAACAAAACTTTACAATTATTTAAAAATAGGGAAGATGTCTTAAAGATTACTTTAAGTTGAGTTAAAACAAAGCGTGATATCTAAAAGTAAATAAGAAAAAAGGTTTGAATAGTTGCCTTTTGTTAAGTTGAAATATCTTCTATTTCATCCGTATTGAGAAATGAAAAGTGCCAAAGTAAAAATATAATTAAGCCAGGTAAAAACATATTTCTCATTCGAATCATAATTCCTAAATTACCCAATGATTGAGAAAAGGCCAATGTTCCAATAATCAAAAAACAAAACATCCCTTGAATAACAAATGGAGCTTTTCTATATGAGGTAATTGGCTTATTTATAAAATAACTTATAGTTAAAAGTAAAAGAATAGTGTTTTCAATAGATGCCAATAAAGATGGTATACTATTTATATCAAAAAAGAAAGGACGAAACAAAAAAGTAAATATTTTAACAGGTGGAGAATACGATGATATGTCTATTGCCGAGCTTGTATAAGACTTACTCAACAATGAAGCTTTATTTAAAGCAAAATTGTTAAAACTATCTATAGATACTTCTTCAATTTTTGAAAATTTCAATACCAAAGGGAATATTGAAATAGCAATACCAATCATGATTGAAGAAAATAAAATTCTTTGGAATAATGATTTGCTTCTATTGAACATAAAAACAAAACCAAAAGAAATAATCATAAACAATGTAATGTGAGGTCTTATAGCATAAGATAATGACAATGCCAAAATGACAAACAAAAATCTCTTAGTTATGTTCATTAATCCGTAAACAAAAATACCTATACAAAAGAACAAGAGCGTATCTTTACCAACCGCACAACTCCAGAAATGTAAATTGGGCAGAAAAAATAAAAATGGAAATAAATTAAATCCCTTATATTTTGGATTATTAGGAATTGTATCAATAGCGGTAACATAAAAATAGGCAAATCCAATAAAGCCAATTATACTATACATTATGGTACCTGTAAAATATGATAGACCCAGAAAATTTGACGGAAAAAAGTTTAAAGCATGTACAAAAAAAGTACCTTGTTCTTCTTGAAATGAGTATAAAAAACTTTCGAAAGTCATTACTTTTGGTTGTTGCCAATACCCTATTGAATCTCCAAGTATAAAGAAATAATAGTATATTCCAAACAGTAAATGATAAACATAAAGTTGCTTAAGTGAGGTAAGATTGTTTGGAGATAATTTATTTTTAAAACTATTTACAAACAATAAACCTAATAAAACAAATAGTATTACAAATAGGAGATTCATAATTTATCCTATTATTTTGGATTTTATAAAATTCATGTACTTTTCTTCAAATATAATATAATAACAGATAACCAATCTAATAGCGTGATGAACAACTACCATAAATGCAGCAAATCCTCTAAAAATCTGTAATAAAAATAGATATCTATTTTTACTTTGCACTTCCATCTTTTAAAAGCGAAATTAATTTTTGAACGTTATTTTGTAAAGTATATTCTTGTTCCATTTTTCTTCTTCCATTTTTGCCAAATTGCTTTCTTAAGTTGGAATCATTTAATAAAATTCTTAATTTTTCAATCCATTCCTTTTCATTGTCAACTAAATAACCATTACTGCCATCATCAACAACCTCTTTATTCATTCCAATTGAAGAAGCCACAACTGGTAGACTACAACCCATGTATTGAATTAATTTATAGGCACATTTGCCCAATTCCCATGGCGAATTTTCTAAAGGCATGATACCAATATCAAAGTTTGATATCAAAGCTACTTCTGACGATTCTGACCAATTCAAATAGTGTACTGAACCTTGAATATCTAATTTTTCATTTGATCCAATAATATGTATTTCAAAAGGAATTTCATTTACGAGTTTTTCAAAAACAGCGGATAATTTTTTTACATATTTGAAAGTAGAAGGTGAACCGATCCAACCAATAATTATTTTATCATTAGTTGTAATATAGTTTTTAGAATTATACTTTTCAATATCAATAACTGTCGGGAAAACAATGATTTTCTTGGCACCAGATTGATTTGCTTTTTCTGCCAAATAGTTATTTCCAGCTAAAACACAACCACTATACTTCATCACGTTTTCAATTTTATTTTTCAGTAAAAAGCGAATAAGCTTATTATTGCTTAAATCATAATTATGAAAAACAGCATCGTCATAATCAACAATATAGCTAACTTTTAAAAGAAATAGTAATTTTTCAAACCAACTAAAAAAATAGGGAAAAAGTTCTTTTTCAATTACAACTTTGTCATATTTAATTACACTAAAAAGCACAAAAAATCTTTGAAAATAATATTTTGCCAGTTTAAATTTGGCTATTTTTTTTTTAGCATACAAATGATTCAAATAATCTTCATCAAAAAATGGCCTCACTGTTATATCTATTCCTTCTTTTTCTAAAAAAGGGAAGAATTGATAACTTCTCAAACGACTACTTGCGCCATTTCTACTATATTTTGTTAGATAAATTACTTTCATGAGCAATATTCTAATGCTTTATTATAACTAGCTACGCTAATTTCCATTGAAAAATTTTCGACAGCAAACTTTTGTATTTCAACTTTATTGATATATTTTGCTTTTTCTATAAATTTTATTGCATTTTCAATAGAATCTGTTTCGTTATGCTTAAACAAAAAGCAAAAGTGCTTATTCTTTAAAATGTCTTTTGTATCACCAATTCCAGATGAAGCTATAGTGGGAATTCCTACTAACAAATATTCACCAAGTTTAATTGGTGCTACACCTTGCATACTTGGTTTAGGTTCTCTAATTGCAAAAGCGATATCACCCATTGAGAGGTATTTTGGGATATCTTCAAATGGTGATGATTTCAAAACTATATGATTTTGTAAAGCAGCTGGAATTCTTTTTGAAGCAAATTCTATATTTCCTGTTAAGATTAAAAAAATAGAATTATGGTTTATTTGCAAATACCTTTTAAATATTTTTATCATAATTTCCCATCCATATTGAGGGCCAAGAGACCCACTGTAAATGAATACTTTAGTGTCTTTTTTTATATTAAATTCTTCCCTTAGTTTTTGGCTAAGTTCAATATTTGGTTTAAATAAATCAACATCTCTTCCATTGACTACAACAAAAAATTTATCTTGATAATTTTTACCAATATAATTTAGGTGAAAATCAATAGCCATTTTACTTCTTGTTATGACAGCATCCGCTTTTAGTAACATTGACCTTTCTTCTTTTTTATAAATAGTATATAAGACCCCATTTTTCTTTAATCCAGAAAAATCTATTCGTTCTTCGATAGGTAATCCATCGGCATCAAATAGAATTTTGTAATTTTTAATCCATAGTCGATTTACCATAATGGAAGGCATAATACTTCTGGGTGCAATAATGTCAATAGGGTTGTTTTTTAAATATTTTTTTATGAATGATATTCCTTCAATTATTGTAAAAAAACTACCAATTAATGAATTGGGCTTTCTATGAATTTTTTTTGAAGTATATATTATATCAAGTTCTTGAGCTTTTTTATGTGTAATTAATGTGCGATTTTTTGTTCCCCAAGTAAATTGAATTACATGAAAACGATATTTATTCTCTTTTTGAATCTGATGAAAAATGGGCATAAATAACCCTTCCATGTAATTGGTTTGTGGTCCATCCCAAGTGATAAAGAGTACGTTAACTGGCACTTTTGTATGATTTAAAATTTGAAAAACTATTTACCCTTATAAAATTTTTCTTAAATTTTAAAAAATAGTTTTCATAATATGTGAAAGATAAATAGGAAACTAAAATTAATGCAGAAAAGACACTACTATAAACAAGCACTATTTTAACCAAACTGTTTATTAATAAACTAGAAAGTAATTTTTGTAGAAAGAAAATAACTAATGGATTGTATACATATAAACCAAAAGAAATTTTACCTAAGAAATCAAAAAAAGCATTTTCTAAATTAATTAGGGGTTTAGGATTATGTACTTGGTTGAAAATTAATAGTACTGTAACTATGGCGACAATTTCGTGATTAATAATTCCATAGATATAAAAATTATTAGTTGCAATCAAAACCATAATCGACCAGCATAGTATTTGCAACAAAATAGAATTAAAGTATTTCAACCTTTCTATATGGTTGCAATACAAATATGCTCCTAATCCTCCAATTGCAAGACATCCGAATCGACTGTAATGGAAAAAAGCTTGAATTTCGATTGGTGAATGTAAAATTTTTAGAAAAATTTTAAACAAAAGAAACAGTACAGGGAATAAAATCAAAAATACAAATAGGTATCTATTCAAAAACTTAATTACTAAGGGCCAAAATATATAAAATTGCTCTTCAACACCTAACGACCAATAGTGACCGATTTTTTCAGATAAAACCTTAGAAACAGGAACAACACCATATTCGGCAACCACTAGATTTACAAAGTTGGGCATAAAGAAAACATAATAAACCAAGGTACCTCTAAAACTATCGACTCCAAAAATCAGTATCAAAATTAACAAATACAAAAAATACAAAGGCCATATTCTTAATGCTCGCCTGATAAAAAAAAATTTATAATTGATGGTATTAGTCATTTTTTTTTCTTTTAACAGTAAAAAAGTAATCAAAAAACCACTCAAAACAAAAAACATGGTTACGCCATAACCCGCTAGATCAAGTAATGGCATTGCGGGCAGACCAAAACCGATACTTCTATGGTTTATATGAGACGCAACAACTGCTAAAGCTGCAATTGCTCTAATGCCATTGAGTCCTGGTAAATATATTTTATTATTCTCCGACATTTACATTTAATTGAGTGAATAAACTAAACCATAATTTCACGATGTTGCCTGATGAAAATTCTTCAGCATTTTTAAAGGAATTGACCGACATATTTTCTCTGATTTCCGTATTCATAATTAATTTTTCAATTGCATTAGAAAACGCTCTAAAATTGTCTTTCTCAATCAAAATTCCATCACTATTGTGGTGTATAATATTTTTGGGACCATACGGACAGTCATAAGAGATAATAGGTAATCCTGCTTGTTTGGCTTCTAGTAAAACCATAGGAAAACAATCGGTCTTTGACGTCATACAGTATATGGAAGCTTCTCTCATACTATTGGATAAATTTTTAGTATTTCCCATCAACTGGACGGAGTTTGACAATTGATTTTCTTGTATTAGACTTTCTAATGCACTCTTCATATTTCCATCGCCATAGATTTCTAACTTCCATTCTGGATATTGGTTACTGATTTGTGCCCAAGCTAGAATTAAATGGTCAAATTGTTTAACAGGTTCAATTCTTCCTGCTGCAATTAGGGTAAGTTTTCGTTTATGGAATTCAGGATAAGTAATAGGATTTTCTTCGTGAATGAAATTGGGTATCACAAATGTATTCTTTAAATCATAATTGTTTTTTTCGTCTTTATTTAAAACTATAACGGCATCATACAGTTTGTAGATAAGTCGTTTGAATTTCCATTGACCCGCTTTTATTGTATTGGCAGTACTGTGAAATTCTATTATTTTGGGTGTTTTTTTACTTATAAATGGCAAAATTAGCGAATAGAAACTTGTAAGTGTTGTAATCACAACATCTGGTTTTTCGTTCTTTATAATTTTTTTTGTCTTTTTATAAAAACTAAACTTGATCACTTGGTTTCCAAAAAAGGATCTATTGCCTTCAAGATTTAAATCATATTTTTTTGTCAATTGATGACTTTCATATAAATAATCTCGATTGTTCTGAAATCGAGTAACCATAATTATCTCGCAATCCCCATGTTTTTTAAATGCCAAAATTTTATGATTCAGCATTCGTTGAATACCTCCATATTCAGCTAAATGATTTACTAAGAAAAGTATTTTCATGATGATTTTTCACGTTTTTTAATATTGAAAGCAATCTCGTTTTTAGCAGATTGACAAATAAAAGGGCAAGTGTCTAAGAGTTTTTTATAGTTGAAATTAATTTTTTCAGCATCCATTAACGCTATATATTCTTCAATTGTATACTGTTTGTCTATAAACAGAGGATTGCTGTTTTGCTTATTGACAGTATGTAAATAATCATCAAACTTAAATCTACCTCCTTCTAATTCAACCGAATATTTAACCCATAATACCGGAATATTATAACTATGGGCAAAGATTAATCCATGTAATGAGCTAGTAACAATATATTCACAGGAAAGCATTTTGTTAATTAATCCTTTGTAATCTTGTCCAATAAGGATATTCATAATTAGACAATCGTTGTTGTTTTCAAAGCATTTAATATATTCAGAGTTTTTGTTTACAAAATGAGGTAAAAAACCAATTTTGTATTTTTTTTTAATTTCGGGATTATAAATAAAAGGCATTAATAAAGCTGGGTCTCCATAAGATTCGGGACATTCAATATTATTATCTAAAAAAACTTGTCTTGTTAAAGGACCTCTAACAGCATGAATTTTATATGGTTTAGGTACTCTAATATTTTTATCCGAAATAAAACCTGCTCCCCAAATTATGCAATTGTTTTTTGATACTTGTATTATACTTCCAATTATGGCATTTGTTTTCTCTGAAGATAAAATGAATTTGGGAAGGAATTTTGACAACAAAACTTTTTTCCCTGACAGATATTCTACAAAAGGATAGTTTAATGCGTCTCCAAAATTGGAAGTCTCACAATACCCTTCAATAATGATTCTTTCATTTTGTTTTAAACCAAAATATTTTATAATTTCTATAATAGATCTTCGATAAAATTTTATTAAATAAATTATATATAGATATATTTTTTTTTTCATTTTATTTTTTAAAATTTTTAAAAAAAATTATTGAACTTGTATCTTATTTTTTTTTAACAACTTTTGATACAAAGTAAAAAGGTTATTTACATACTGCTTTTCTGTATAGTTTGCTATTGCTTTTGTAAATCCATTTATACCAAATCCTAATCTTAATTCCTCATTGTCACATAAAAAATCTAATTTTTCAGCTATTGCATTTACATCAAATGGCTTTACTAAAAAACCAGTTTTAGTATCGTCAACAATATATTTCATCCCTCCAACTTTGGTGGCGACAACGGGCAGTTTGGATAACATCGCTTCCGCTAAAACCAGCCCAAAAGCTTCATATGCAGACACTAAAACAAAAATATTCATTAATCGATAGTATAAGGTGACATCCGATTGGTATCCTGTAAAAATTACTTTATCACTGATTGTCAACTCTTTTGAAAGTTTTTTGTATTTCTCTACCTCAGGGCCTGAACCAACTAACAATAATTTTACATTGCTATGAGTTTTGCAAACAATTGCAAAAGCTTTAATCAAATCAGAAAATCTTTTATGTTCATCTTGAAGCATTCTGCCAACAGAACCAATAACAATATCATTCGAGTTAATTCCGAGTGAAACTTTAAGTTCAGCTATTTCTGTTCTGCTAATTTCTCTTGGCAAGACCACTCCATTGTTTACTAAAAAAATTTTGTGTTTAGGTAGTTTCAAAGTGTTCTCTAAATAATCAACTACACCTGGTGAAACGCCAATAATTGCATCTGATAATTTAACAAAAAACTTCATTAACAAATTTCCCTTCCAAGATCTGTTCTTAGGATCTGATGTTTCTTCAAGTACTATGACGGGTACTTTTTTAATAAAACCGTTTATTGCAGCCATAGTCACTCCTTCAAAAACGGCTCCGTGAATGATATGAGGTTGGAAAGTATTGATTATTTTTTGAACCTCACGATGCTTTTTATAATCAAATATTCCTTTAAACTGACCAATAGCTATGACTTCTGTACCCTCTTTTTCTATTTCCTCTTTTATACTACCTCCAGTATGGGTACAAATAATTTTGAGCTCGTATTTATCTTTATCCAATAATTTACTAAGAGACAAACGAAGTCGTTCCACACCGCCTGATCCAATAGTTTCTTGAATATGTAGTATTCTAATCACGATAATTCTTGGTAAAGATTTTCTAAATTATATCTATATTTTTGGCTTGTAAATCGATTCTCTACAAAGTTTTTGCCATTATTCCCAACGAGTTGGACATTTCCATATGGAGTTCTCATAATTACATTAATTTTGGCTACTAATTCTTCTTCATTATTTGGATCAAACAACCAACCTGTTTCATTTTCAGTAATAAATTCAGGAATACCCCCAACATTAGAACACAAACAAGGAACTTGCTGCTGCATTGCTTCAACAACAGCTATTCCGAAACCTTCAGATAATGAAGGAAGAACAAAAAGATGGGCTTGACACAAATAAAATTCTGGATTTGAAACAAAACCTGTAATTTTCACTCGCTTTTCTAAATGTAAACTTGCTATTAATTGCTCTAAATTTTCCCTCTCTCTTCCGTCACCCACTAATATTAGTTGAGCCGATAGATTATCTATTTTTGAAAATGCCTTTATCAGCAATTGTTGGTTTTTTACAATTTCTAATCTACCAACGCTAACAATCGTAAACTCATTTAAAAGAGTACGTTCTACTGTTTTTGATTCACTAGCAGGATTATAGATTACAATTCCTTTATAATCTTCTATTTCATTTATACTAATAAGAAAATTTTTTACTGCTCTTGATACACAAATTACTTTGTTAGTCAACCTATAAAGATATTTAAAAATAATTTTAGCTATTTTGGAATGTTTTGGCAAGCCAATTTCCTCGGCAATAATTACTTTAACTCCAGCCATCTTGGCCGCAATAATTCCGTGAAAATTGGCTTCGGCGGCTGCGGTGTGAACTATATCTGGCTTTATAGTTTTAAACCATTTACAGAGCAGCCAAATATTTTTTAAATTAGTGATACTTGGTTTTAAGTTAAAAATTTTAACTGGAAACCCTTTTTCCAAAATAAATTTTTCTGCATGTCCGCCATGACCTAAAGCAGCAAAAAAATAGTCGTTTTTAAGAGCTTTTTTTCCATCTTCAACAAATGAAATGTACTTTCTTTCTTGACCACCATAGTCTAGTAATGTTGTTAATCTAATTACTCTCATTCAACTAATTGGCTTTAATGTTTTAAAAAAATCTAATAAACTAATAATAATGACTCTTTTGAAAATATACAATAAACTTACATACACCATTAATCCGAACAAAATTGAAGTAAGACAAATCAAAAAAGGATTACTATTGAATCTGAAAAAATTAAAAATAAAATATGAACTAAAGGTTGACAAAAAAGCAATTAATCCTATATGTGAAAAAACTAACAATAATTCTAAATTGCTAATTTTCAATAATTTAGAAGTGTAATGGTTGACAATAAAATAATTAACTATAGTTGAAATTAAAATTACTAACAGAAAACTTTTTATAGATAACATTAAAATTAAGCTTATTATTATAAAAATAAACCTTTGCAATTTATTTAAAATTTCAATTTTTAAAATTAATTTTGAATCTCCCACTATACTTAAAACACTTGAATTAAAGGTGTAAATCACATTGAATACACCCGCAATAGAAAGATAAAATAGAAAAGGTGCTGCTAATTTCCATTTTTCTGAATATAAAAAAACAATAATCTCTTCAGAAAAAAAAGCTATGTATATTAAAATTGGGGTAATAATAACTAGTATTATGGATAATATTTTTTTGTAAATCGTTGTCAATCTAACTGGATCATCCTGAACTTTAGAAAAAATAGGAAGTAAGAGTTTTGAAACTGCACCATAAATATTTGATATTGGCAATTGTCTTACAGTTAATGATTGCGTGTAATATCCTACATCCTTAATAGCATAAAATTTTCCAATAATTATTTGATAAATATTGGCTGTTACACTATTTAGAATTTCAACAATTGTCAGTTTATACCCAAAATCAAAATGAAATTTAAAAAGGGCTTTGTCAAAAATCCATTTTGGTTTCCATTCACTAAAAATCCAATGAAAAAGTGCCCAAAAAAAGGTTTGCGTTAAGTACATCCAAACTAAACTCCAAACGCCATAATCAAGCAATGCTAAACTTATTCCTATAGCTGAGCTTAAAATGATGGAAGGCAATTTCATCAAGGTTTGCTGTCTGAAATTTAGATTTTTTGTCAAAATAGCAGATTGAACAAAAACGAAAGCTTGAATAATTATTGTAATCGAAAAAACCCTCATTATGGACACCAATTGTGGTTTTTTATAAAAATCAGCAATATAGGGTGCCAAAAAGAAAATGATGACATAAAGGAGGCAACTCATCAGAATGTTTGCAAAAAAAACGGTGGTATAATCCCTTTCTGTAACCTCTTTTTTCCTGATTATTGAAACCTTCATTCCGCCATCGACAAGCACATTGGCTATTGTTATGAAAACAAACAACAATCCCAAAATCCCAAAATCAGCAGGGAATAATGTTCTGGCTAAAAGGATGTTTACAAAAAAATTGATTATTTGCCCTCCAGATTGTTCCGCATAAGTCCATATAAATCCGCTAAGTGCTTTTTGCTTTAAAGACATTAAAATGTTTCATTATAAAAGATGAAAAAAATATTGTTTTGTGGTTTGAAAGCTATTGTTTTAAAAAATAGCATTGCTCTCCGAATTTATTAATACATTATATTAAAGTTTTTATTGATAAATTCATTCTTTTATGAATTTAAAACTTGTAATTCCATTTTCGGTACTAATGTTTATGAAATAAATACCTTGTTTTAATCTGGATACATTAATAGATGGATTAGTTGGATTTGCAATTATTTGGATTAACTGGCCAAGTGAATTAAAGATGCTGATAGAATTAACCGTATATAAACCAGTAGCATATAAATTTAAAACTTCTTTTACAGGATTAGGATATACCTTGAAATTTTCAGAAGATGCAAGGTTTTGATTGGCTAAAGTTTGTATAATTGTTGTTTCAATGTTTGTTGAAGAAGGAGCCAGATAATCAAAATAAATAGAAGCTGTATTTGAAAATGTGTCTCCATTTGTCAGCGTTGGTAGCGTTTTGATTTTAAAAAGAACAAAACCTTCACTGTTATTAAGGCCAAAAGCCAAATTAATATTCTTAAAAATAAATTCAACAGTAGTAATGTTGGTGATTTTTGTTTCAAACAGATGACTTCCATCTAGAGGGATTAACGAATTAACATCGAATTTAGAAGTGTCTATTACATCTTTTACTACTATATTTTGTGCGATTGCGGTACCTGTGTTTTTAAATCGAATACAATAATGTAAATAATCGCCAATTTGAGAAGTTGAAATACTATTCCCTTCTATACAAACTTTATCATTTGTAATAGTGGCATTAACCACTTTTTGATTTAACGTTATTGCATTGTCGTTTGGAAATTCATCCGAATTTGAAGATGATATTATAGCCGTATAAGGTAATAATTGACCAACAGTTACCGATGGTGTATCGGTTGTGGCATTTACTCTTAATGTTACTACTATGGATCTTGTTTCAAGTGGTTTCAGATTAGAAAAACTCCAGTTTAAATTGTTTACGGTTTGTGATGTTGCGGCTGGATTAGAATTTAAAAAATCTAAAATGGCATCATTAAAATTTAAACTTACATTTCCAGATTGTGTAATTGTTCCTTTATTTTTATAGACTATCTTATAATTTGCCTCTTGTCCTGGATTTGCATTGTTTAATGGCAAATAAGCAATTTCTAAATCGGCATGATTTCCGTTTGATGATACACAAAAATTCTGAAGCAAAGGACTTGCCTGAAAAGGAAATTCTACCGAAACTGTTGAGGGTGTAATTGAAAAATAATTTGGGTTTTCGAGAATTGGAGTAATTGTATAAGTACCTTCTTTTACTGATTGAGCATAATTACCAGAAGTATTTGAAATAAGGTTTTCTGTAACTGAACCATCAGAGAAAGCCATTTGTAAATTAGGGAATACAATATCTAAGGCATCACATCCGTTTGAATTGATGTCAAATTTGCTGCTACCTTGAATTGTATACGAGATACCTCCTGGCACAAATGAACAATAACTATTGACATGACAATTGGTATAGTTATTATCATTAATTTCATCCTGAACAAATTCCATTTGAAATGCGTCTGCACAAATAAATTCCAAATTAGGATTTCCCGTTAATTGCAAGTTATCTTCAAAACTTCCATTTTTTATAAACAAACTGTTCAATAGGTTATTTGAGCAAAATAGATTTTGAAAATTAAACAAATTGCTCAAGTTCAATGATGCAATTTGATTATCTGAACAGTATAAAGATTGTAGATTGTTTGTTGATGAAAGGTTTAAAGTTGTAATTTCATTCGCGTTACAACTTAGGACTAATAGCGTATTAAGTCCGTTTGTATTTAAATCAATTATGGAATTATTATTACAATACAAATACTTTAAGTTAATCAAACTACTAATTGCTAAAGTAACAAGTTGATTGTTATTACAGTTTAGATTTTGCAGTTGATTTGTATTTAAAAAGCTAATGGTTGTAATTACATTATTCGAACAGTCTACATCTTTTAATTGAGTCAAACCATTAAGATCAAGAGCGATTAAAAGGTTATTGCTACAGCTAAAATTTTTTAATCCAATCAAACCACTTAAATTAATCAAAGTTAATTGGTTGAAGTTGCAATTCAAATCGCTTAGATTGGATGTGTTTATTAAATTTAAAGACGTTAATAAATTATTACTACAGTTCAATTCATTAAAATTAACTAAACCATTAATCGTCAATGAAACCAACAAATTTGTGTTGCAATTCAAAAATTCAAGACTTGTTAAGTTGGTTGTATCTAGTGAAGTCAACCTATTGTTGCTGCAGTTCAAAGAAGAAAGATTAATTAAATCAGTTAAGCCAATAGAAGTAATCAGATTGTCATTACAATTAACTTCTTCCAGATTTAATAAGTTATTTAAAACTAAACTAGCAATGAGGTTATAGCTACAGTTTACGATTTCAAGATTCGTACTTCCGTTAACATTTAAACTAGTAAGTTGGTTGTATTGACAATTTAAATTCAGTAATTCGGTTAAACCATTTACGTTTAAATTAGCTAATTGATTAGAACTACAATTTAAAATGGTAAGATTGATTAAACCTGAAACATCCAAGTTGGTAAGTAAATTGTTTTCACAGTTAAGTAGTAGTAAATTAGTAAAATTGTTAATTCCGCTCAATGAGGATATGGAAGAATTATCAATTTCTAAATAGGCCACTGCTAAAGCTTCTGTAAATTCAATTTCGTTATTTGAATTAGAATCTATAGAAAAGTAATCGCCATTTAAATTTCTCGCAATAAAATTATTTGGGCTTGATTCTAATAATTTAGCTTTAAATGCTGAGTCTGGAAAAGTTATAATTTGTGCATTTAAAGAACAAAAAAAGGGCAAAAATAATAATAATAGATATAGCTTTTTCATCATAATAATTAAAACCATAAAGGTAAAAATGAATTAATTACTATTATTTTTATATTGTTATGTTTAAGTTATTTTTTAATTAAGTAGAAAAAAAAAGGCCGCCAAATTGGCGGCCCTTAAAACTATGATTTAAAAATTAATTTTTCATTAATTTTTTAACCATTACTTCTTTGTTTGAAGAGTCTACTAATCTAACAATGTAAAGTCCATTGCTTAAATTTGAGATATTTTCATTGATAGTATTTCTACCTTCTTCTAACTTAATAGTTTTTGAGTTCATTACCATAATACCAGTAATTGAATAAATTGACATTTGAACATCTCCACTTATCGAAGCATCAATATCAATATTTAATTCAGATGTAGCAGGGTTTGGATATACTGATGTATTGCTATAAACATTTTCATCAATAATTGTAGATTCTGCCATTCTTGGTAATGTAGCAGTTAATGTAATTGATTTTGTTGGTGTATTTACACCACAATTACTACTAGCAAAAACAGAAACAACATTTGTAGATGAAGCTAATGGTACAAGAGAAAAATCTACAAGAACTGAATTTGTACCTTGACCAGAAACAATTACCGCACCATTCACTACTGACCATGTATATGTAGTAGCATTTGTAATAGCAGGAATTGAAATTGTTTTCTGAATTGTTCTGCTAAATGTTGAACCTCCTCCTATAGTTCCTACCGATGATAATGTAGCTGGAACAACAGTAAGTGTTTTGTTTGTTGTACTATTTCCAAAACCATTAACGGAAGTGATAACTATAGTTTTTGGTGTTACCGTTGCCAAGTTACTTGGATAAACAACAGAGAAAGTTAAATCACTTGTAGTAATAGTATTTGTAGGATTTGTAGGATTACTTGCAGAAGTAACCACAGAACCAGTAGGACCAGTAATAATGTAAGAGGTTGCTAATGGAGATGCAGTCATCGTATAGCTATAGGTAGTTCCACAGCTAATAGCAGTAAGTGTACCCGTTACAGTTGAAACAGCAGCAGGAGCTTTGTTTGTTATTTTTAACAATTTAGCAGTAGAAGAAATTGCAGGAACAGCAGCAGTATTATCTGTTACTGAAGAACCAATTCCATTAACCGCTTTCACACCAAAATATAATGTAGTTGTACCTGGGGCTACACCAAATAAATCAACAGTGATAATTCTTGAATTTCCTCCAGACGTTTGAATAACACCCGCTGGTAACTCCCAAGAGTATGACGATGCAAGAGCTGATGCTGATGCAGTCAATGTTAATGAAGTAGATGTACCTAAAAACACACCTGCATTAGTTATAGCAGTAGTTGGTGTTGATGAAGCTGGATTAGTTAATACTAAAGTTGAAGGAGCTTTAGGTATTGTACCTGTAAACTTTTTCAATTTTGAAGTTTTTGGAGCAAATCCACTTGGAGTGTAAGTTGTACTTCCCTGAATATTAGGAGGAGTAATTAATGTCTCTGTTGCTGTATACGTTGTATTAAACAAACCTGGAATTCCTGTTAAATTAGCTAAAACATCAGCATTATTTGTATTATTTGTAACAGAATATCCAACACCGTTAAGTGATCTAACTCCAACATATAGTGTCGTTGTAGCTGGGTTTGTTACTCCAGCAAAATTTACTAAAATAGAGTTTGAGTTACTTCTAACTACCGTTCCGTATTGTAAGTAAGGTGCAGTAGTAGAAGGATATGCGCCACCACCTTGGTATCTTTGAGCACATTGAGAAACAGTAATTGTTGTTGGAGTACCATTTACATCAATAGTGTAAGTGGAATTGTTGACTGTCCAAAATCTGGTTCCTGTAGGAAGCGATCCAGTTGATGGACTAAAAAATGGTTCTGCTGTATAGTTTACACTTGTATTTACTGGTGCAGGAGTTCCTGCAGGAATACTTATAGTAACACCAGCTGGTAAATCCCACTCATAAGTTGTAACACCAACAACAGGAGTTGCAGTTAGCATTAATGGAGTAGTAGAACCCATATATTTTGCATAGTTAGTAATTTTTGTAGTAGGAGTAGTCGAAGTAATATCGTACATATTGATTGTTCCTGGTGCAGCAGGTAACGCTTTTGTTAAAGCTATAGCTTTTGCAGCAGTTCTACATCCATTTGCATTTACAGCTTGTACTTGGATTGATCCAACAGCACCAGCACCAAAAGCAACGTTAGCAAAGTTTACAGTTAGACTATTTGTTCCTTGTCCAGAAATAATATTTACTCCCAAAGGCACAGTCCATAAATAGGATAATGTAGTATCTACAAAAGCTGGAATTGAATAAACAAATTGAGAAGTAGTTCCCACAAATGGTCCAATTGCAGTTGTAGAAGTCGATCCAACAGGACCTACACCAGTAATTGTACCTAAAACTTCAGTTGGTAAAGCAAATGTAGTAACTGTTAATAATACTCTTGCGCTTTCTCCTGATCCTGGATTCATTTGAGAAACCCAGAAATTTTTAACACCAACAGTAGATGTTGTAGGAGTTGGAGCTGTAGCTGAACCTACTCCACCACTAGCCACAGTATACCATAATAAAGAAGTACCAGTACCAGTAATAGTAGCTGTTAATGGAACAGCTACAGCACCTCTACAATAGGTAACGTTTGTTACCACTGGAGTTGTACCAGGCGTAGGAGGAATTACAAAAGGAGCAATGGCGCTATCAGTAAAATTAGCTCCAGTTAAAGCTGCACTAGAAGTACCTGGTCTGTAATCTAAACCTAAATAGGTATTTGTAGTAGCATTATAAGGTAAAGCCAATAAACCAGCACTAGATGCTTGAGTCGTGTTTCCGTTTGATGTAAACCATGAATTTAATGAAGTAGGGTTAATACCTCCTGTAAAGGTACCAACAGCACCTGCCATAATATTACTTACAAACTTTAAAGTACCACCGTTAGCATTTCCAACAGCAAGAGATCCATCAATAAATACAATACTTTGTTTGAAGTCCATAAAAATAGAGTTGAAGACTTTCAATTGAGTAGCTCTTCTTAAACGCAATGCTCTTTCATGTCCTACAGCTAATGTTGTAGTTGGAGCTAAAGTAGCACGGAAAGATGGTCCTACAGAAGTAATGTTTGTAAATAATGCAGAAGTAGTATCTAAACCAGCAGCTGACGCAGTTCCTGCAGCATTATTATCAGACTCAAAACTTTCTGAAGTTGAAACCGAAGGGTTATCAGCGATAGAAGGGTCTCTTACAATTAAACCATATTGAACAATACCTTTATAACCGTTATCAGTATCAAAATCGTCATCCAAGTTTCTGTAAGAAACTAAGTGTTTACAGTTTACAGAACCACCAAACCATTCAAAAGCATCATCATTAGTGTAGGATACTTGAACATAATCAATGGTAGTGCCACTTCCTACAGCACCCATTGTCAATCCATTAATTTCATTATTTGGCGAGAAAACATAACCACCAAATTCAATTCTAACATATTTTAATGTACCAGAATTGTCATTATCGACAGGAGCTAATCCACCACCATATTCAGTGTTAACATTTGCTGTAATACCTTCAATGTTGTTTACACCATTATTAGCATTAAATTTAGCTTTTCCTAACATGATAATTCCACCCCAATCGCCAGGTTGTCTTCCTTGAGCAACTGTTTTCCCAGAGGTAAACACAATTGGACTTGCTGCAGTTCCAATAGCATTTAATTTAGAACCTCTAGTTATAATTAAAGCTGTCCCGTTAACCGAAGAAAGTCCTTTAACTACTACACCAGGTTGGATAGTTAGAGTGGCATTGTTTCTTACATAAATTAAACCTGTTAATTTGTAAGTTTTACCTGTTGTCCACGTTGTGTTTGCTGTAATATCAGCAGTTACGTTTACAACAGTTGCAGCATCAAGATACGGTTCATTGATAGGATCATAATTGGTCCATGAATCCGTCCACATTGGAGTTCCAGGTGCAAAGGCACCACGATAAGTTGTTGACTCAATAAATTGTTGAGCGTTTGCAAAGTTGACAAATAATGCCAAAAGCGCAATTAAATAATTTTTTTTCATTTTTTAAAAATGTTTTTTTGTTAGACATGGCAAACATAGTTTCAACAGAATAATTGAGTGTAAAAAATAAATTAAATAAAGATGATTATTAGGTAAAGGAATAGTTTGCTAATTTGCCTTCAATGTAAATTTATATTTTACTATTTGTTAAGTTAGGGTTAACAGCTCTATTTAAGACACAATTTTTTATCAAATGTTAATTTATGTTTACTAAATTTACTTGCCTTCTAAAAATTTTTTGTACCAAATACCAGATTTTTTTATAATTCTTTGTTGAGAATCGTAATCAATATAGATTAATCCAAATCGTTGTTTGTAACCCTCAGTCCATTCAAAATTATCGGTCAATGACCATACAAAATACCCTTTAACTTTGTCTGTTTTTTGTTTTGCATATAAAACTTGTTGTAAATAACTTTCTATAAAACTGACCCGTTTTTCATCATGGATTATATCTGATTTAACTTCATCGAGGAATGAAGCACCATTTTCAGTAATAATAATTTTTTTGACACCTTCATATTCACTAAATTTCAAAATCATCATATAGATTGACTTTGGATGTATTTCCCAATTCATTAAAGTGGTATCTACATTTCTTTTATTGGCAGCTACTAATTTAGCATTAACATAAGGTGTATAAGAATGATGTTCTATTACTTCTCTAGTATAATTTTGAAGTCCTATAAAATCAAATTCTACTTTAATCAAATCTTCATCCCCTTTTAGAGTGTATTTAGCAATATGTTTTAAAAAGGGCAATTTAGAAATTGGATATCCTAGTCCTAATGAAGGTTCTAAAAACGCTTTATTTAAAAGAGTATCTATCCTTTCGGCGGCTTTAATGTCTTTTTCACTGTACGTTTTTGGGGTAATGTAAGTGCATGAAAAAGTAGTTCCTACCTGCGTATTTGGATCAATTTTTTTGATGGTTTTAAAACCTATAGATTGGCAAAGTAGGGAATGATGCATTGCCGGCAAAAAGTTATTTATTCCTTTTTTTCCTGGTGCATGAATTCCTAAAAAATAACCCGCACCAACAAAAATAGAAGGTTCGTTTAAAACAACCCAGTACTTTACTTTATCTTTAAAAGCGTTGACGCAAACTGTAGTGTATTCCTCAAACCATTCTAAAATATCTCGATTAGTCCATCCACCTTTTTTTTCTAGTTCTAGCGGTAAATCCCAATGGTATAAGGTTACAAATGGTTCAACATTGTTTTCCTTGCAGGCATCTAATACATCATTATAAAAATTGATTCCCTCTTGATTTATTTCTCCAGTACCATTTGGAAGAATTCTTGACCACGAAATTGAAAATCTAAAATAGGGTATGGATAATGCTTTTACTAGTTTTATGTCTTCTTTATAATTTTCATAAAAATTGGTAGCAATATTAGGAGAATCATTATTTAAGATGGCTTTTTTTCTACTAGAAAATTCATCCCATATTGATGCTCCTTTTCCAAATTTATCATGATGGCCTTCAGTTTGAAATGCAGAAGATGCAACTCCCCATAAAAAGTCATCACCAAAATCAGCTTTTGTATAATTGAAAGACAAATCAATATTTTGTTCTAACTTCTTCACATCAATTAGTTGTCAATTGGAATGTTATCAATTAAAACAGGATGATTTTTAAAGATTAAATCAATTATAGCTTTACCATTATCTTTATACTTTACTTCTACCAGCGTATTCTTGTTGCCCCACTCTAGTATAGGTTGAATCATTTTTTTGTTTAATTTTTTTAGTACGGTAACTCCCATTTTTGCTAACATGGCAACATTACAATGTTGCTCAAATTGTTTTTTCATTGGAATTACTAACAGTTTCTTTCTAAGAAAAAATGCTTCACTGGTTTTGTCAAATCCAGTGTTTGTTACTACTCCTTCAGCCGAAGTCCTACTTTTGGGAATAAGTTTTGAGTTTATAGGGTTTATAGATAGGTTGAAAACTTTGTATTTTTTTGAGCTATATTTTAAAAAAAAATGCCATTCGACCTGTTCTATTCTTTTTAATTTTTTGATAATTTCTATAGCATCATAGGAAGGTAAGTAAACGGTATAATGTCCTTTAAATTTATAGTTTACATCAAATGGAAACTCAATTACAGTTTCTATAGCACTGAAAAGAATACCTAAATTTCCTTTTTTTTGTATGTAGGGAATAGTTTCTATAGCTCTTGTGATATGACCGTTACTAGTGCCCTGAACCGTGTAAAGAATTTTCATAAATCTAGTCTCATAAATCTTAGTTTAGAAAAGTCAAAAGAATAAAAATGTATATAATTTTTTTTACATTCAATTATTCTTTCAATTCGTGCTAAATCATTACTTATCTTTTTAGTAAAGAACTTTTTAAAAATTATAAGTCATTGAAAAAGAAAATGTTGGTGCATATTTTATACGCCAAAATAGAATATCGTATTTTGGATTATAGCCATCTTCATAAAGATAATCTCCAGTAAATATATAATTACCCAAAGTTTCAAAAGTTCCATATCTATCTGCATTAGTGTAATCGTTCTGATAGAAAATTTGATCTTGAGCCAAAACATTTTGAATGTTAAGTTTCAGTTCTATTTTGTTTTTCATTAAGCTTTTTGCCACTTGAAAATCAATCATTGTCCTTCCTTTTTCCCACAAAGCTGGATTAAATTGATTTCCAGCTATCGCTATTCTGTTTCCAACTCTGTTTAAATTGGAAGAAAAAACCCAACCATTCTCTTTGTTTAAATATTGTACACCTACATTTACGACAAATGGTGATTGTCCTTGGAGTGGAACACTTGTGTCTGTATTAGCGGTATTAAAATTTCCAACATCAACTACAGATTTAATTATTGCAGTGTTGGCAAATAATGTGATATCATCAAATACAGTCGTGTTTTCGTTTGTAAAAATGGAACTTAATAAGGTTCTAAATTCTAATTCTATTCCACTATTTACAGCACTTTCTGCATTTCTGTAGGTTACCGTTTTATTATTAATTTCCTGCTTCAGTTCTATTGGATTTTTGAAATTTTTTCTAAAATAGGAAATTGAAAGTAGCTGCCCTTTTCCGGGATAAAATTCATACCGTAAATCAAAATTTTTAACAGTAGCTCTTGTCAAAGTATCATTTCCTTGCGTAAAAAATTGAGTTTCAAAATCGTAAAAACCAAAAGGAGCTAATTCCCTATATTCAGGTCTGTTTAAAGTTTTAGAATAACTAATTCGTAAGTTTTGTTTGCTTGTGATAGCGTAGATTAAATTAACAGACGGTAATACATCATTTTGTTTTTTATTTAATGCTAAATATACTTCTTCAGTTTTTCTTGCATCCAAAGTTTGTGTAAAACTTTCAAATCGAACGCCCCAAATCAGTCTAAACTTTTTATAACGATTATCCAACATGAGATACCCGGCATGTAATCTAGATGTTGCAAAATAGGCATCTGTAAATTTTGTAGCATCAAAAAGGGTAAAGCCATTTTTTCCTGAAGGTTGTGGCCCCATATTAGCAACGTTAAATATTGTTGCATTTGGTAATTCTAACAGAGCTGAATCAAATGTACCTCCTCCTTGTGTCAGCTTATTATATTGCAATTGACGTGCAAAAAAGTTTCTTTCTCTATATTGAGTAAATGCACCAATTTTTATTTCATTATTCAATTTTTCACCAATAGAGAATTTTCTTGAAATATCTATTTTACCTCCTGTGATAAACTCTTTAGTCTCAGACCAAAACATAAATCCACCAGAATCTGGTGAGCCATTATTAGTTTCAATTATAGCAATAGGGGTCGTGTCTGATGGATTTGTACTATTAGGGTCAGCAATAGTATAAGCATTCGAACGCAGATTTGGAATTTCATTTTTTATATCGCTATAAAATCCAGTCCAGTTCAGTTTAATTTTTGGCTTAGAAAAATAATGTTCCCCATTTAGTTGTCCTGAATAAATTCTGCTACTTCTAAACCATCTTACATCTGTATTAACTATCCTAACCTCTGGATAATCTCTTTGCCCAGACCTTTCTAGAACTAAATCAGTGGAATTCAAACTCAAAATATTTTTAAAAGAAACAGAGTGATTATCATTAAATTTTAAGGAAAAATTGGCCAGAGCTGCAGTTAAAACTTGTTCTCTATAATTGCTGTCAGTATACTTTTGTGTTAATTCGGCAGGAATACCAGCACCAGGATATTCATAATCATTTCTCAAAGCAGTATTAAAATTATTTGATTTATTATTGGAAACCGAAAACATAATTCCCAATGTTTTATCCTTAATATCAAAATGATGGCCTATAGAATACTGAAAACTATAATTTGGGGCAAAAGTACTATTATTGATGTTCCAATCGGATTGAAACGATTTTGCTACATCTACTCTTTCTTGAAAACCCAAAGTGCTAAATACTTCAGTATTAGGAATGGTAGAAGGTAAAGCACGTGTTCCGTTATCAAAACCCAACCAATCAGTACCGCTGCCTTTGTAAGTTCTTTGAGTTTTACCTGTTGTTATGGTATTGTAACCAGTACCAATAGTAATAGTTTGAAAATCTTTATCAGGAACCGATTTTGTATTTACCTGAACGACACCTCCAGCAAAGTCACCTGGTAAATCGGGTGAAGCAGTTTTAGTTATAATTAAATTATCCAACATATTAGAAGGAAAAATATCAAAAGAGAATGCTTTTCTATCGGATTCGGAGCTAGGTAATGGAGCACCATTTAAAAAGGCGGCATTATAACGATCATTCAAACCCCTAACAATGACAAAACGATTGTCTTGAATACTCGCACCACTTATTCTTTTTAGTACATCTGAAGTATTTTTGTCGGGAGTTCTTTTTATGGTTTCAGCAGAAATACCATCGGATACATTGGCACTATTTTTTTGAGCAATCAATAATGATTTAACTGATTCAGTTTTTGCTTTTGTTCTCGTAATTACTACTTCATCCAATACATTTTTTTGGGAATTTAATGAAGCGTTGATACTGGTTGTTTCATTAGCAATTACATTTACTTCCGACACTGCTTTTGTCTCATAGCCGATAAATCGAAATTCTAATTCGTAAATACCAACAGGAATATTTCTAAAAATAAATTTTCCATCAGAATCGCTAGTTAAGGTTTTTTTTAATTCTTTTAAAGTAACATTCACTCCAGGTAATGATGATCCGCTTGATTCATCAACAACGCTTCCTGAGATAATACCCGTTTGAGAGAAAATAGATTGAGATATTGTGAATAAAAGTAAGGTGTAAAATAATTTCATGCTTTAGATTTTTGCTACATGCAAACTAAAGGCGCAATTGTCAAGTTATTGTTAATATAAAATTATATAATACAAGTATATCATTAAAAAAACATTAACAAATCATTACTTCCTAAATTAAAAATGTGATGAATGTTTTGAAATTGTTAATAATTAATTTGCTGTTTTTTAACGACTTTTAAAATGAATAGATTTGCAAAAAAATATATATTCTTATGAGAAATCATTTGTCTTTACTTTTATTAATTCTTGTTGCAAGTACTTCTTTTTCACAAGAAATTATTGATACAGCAAGCACAAAAAAAACTAAAATAAATAGATGGTCTTTGGATTTTTCTTTTGGAAGTAGTCGAGGAATTAGACCCTACAATGACGGCTATTATTCAACAGTAAATGATAAGTTTTTAGGAGAGTTAAGTTTAAACTCGGTTACTATTGGTGCAAGATATTATCTTAATAAATATGTAACTTTTAAATCTGATTTGGCTTTTGATAGATTTATCCCTGGAAGTGATAGAAGTTTTGACTTTGATGTGGCTCAATTTAGATGGTCTATTCAAACAATGTTAAATATCAATATGTTGTTTGGTTTAGACGAATTTTCAAGATTTAAATTACAACCTCATTTAGGATTGAATATTGCTTCTTTAAAAACTATTAAGTCATCACAAAATCAAATAATTGGTTCACCTGATTATATCATAGGACTTATTTTAGGACTTACTCCTTCCTATAATGTAACCAAGAAAACTTCATTATTTTTAGATGTAACGATAATAAATAACTTTAGACAACACCATACGTGGGATGGAAATGTTTCTGATGAAAAGAACAATTTGACAGGTCAAATGAGTAGTTTTTCATTAGGAATAAGTTATAAATTAGGAAAACCAATTATCAATGAAGAAAAAGAAGAACTAAAGAAACTAGATGAAGCAAAAAATGCTGAATTAGAAAAAAGACTTTCTGAGCTTGAATCTAAATTGATTGATACTGATAAAGATGGAGTTCCGGATAATATAGATTTAGAAAATAATTCAATAGAAGGAGCTTTGGTTGACAGCAAAGGGATTATGCTTGATAAAAATAAAAATAATATTCCTGATGAAGTCGAAAAATATTTGGACTTAAATAAAGGGAATGTCAACGGAAATTTAAGTAATAATACAACAAAATCAAATGACGATATATTCAAGAAAGCAATAGATGAAGGCTACATTTGTATATTTTTCGAAACAGGGAAGTCTGTATATAAGAGTTCTTCAAATGATAGTGTCAACTTCATTCTAACTTATTTATTGACAAATCCTGAAGCTAAAATGGATTTGATTGGGTATACTGATGAAATAGGTCCAAATGAATTCAATAAAAAATTAGGGTTAGATAGGGCTAATTATGTAAAAGAAACTTTAGTAAAATTAGGAATAGAACCTTACCGATTAAAAGCTATTTCTGCTGGAGAAGACCAAACATACGATCCAAGTTCTCCAGAGACAAGAAGTCTTGTTAGAAAAGTTATTTTTAGAATAAAATAATCTTATAAATAGTTCACAATAAAAACTCGAAATAAAAAATTTCGAGTTTTTTTGTACTACTCTGCTAACTTGAAAGCAGTATTTAATTTTATTAATTGTGGCCCTTTAGGAGCAATTAATTATAAATTCTAACAAAATAGCTGCCGCTTTCTAATCCCGAAACATCTATGGTGGATACCTATAGTTTCAATCGACCCGCCTTAGCGGGGACACGCTGCTCCTATAAAAAAAGAACCCTTCATCTTTGATAAAGAGTTCAATAAAAAAGCCTGCCTGCCGACAGGCAGGGCAGCGACTCCCGATAGCTATCGGGACTCCCACACCCGAGCGTAGCGAACAGACGAAGTAAATTTCAGTACTCCCGATCCCGAAACTTCGGGATTAACTTCTCTGTTCGACTATCTTTGCTTAATTTTTCCTAAAAATTTATATAAAACAAAAACCCTCTACATTTCTGTAAAGGGTTCCACTAAAAAAGCCTGCCTGCCGGCAGGCAGGACAGCGACTCCCGATAGCTATCGGGACTCCCACACCCGAGCGTAGCGAACAGACGAAGTAAAATGCAGTACTCCCAATCCCGAAACTTCGGGACGGGACGCAAACGGGCTTAACTTCTCTGTTCGACTATCTTTACTTAATTTTTTCTAAAAATTTATATAAAACAAAAAAAGTCCCCATCAAATAAATGATGAGGACTTCCATAAAAAAGGCAGCGACATACTCTCCCACAAAATGCAGTACCATC
>NZ_JBKCVI010000155.1:0-5695 GCF_046317795.1 Flavobacterium sp.
GGACGTCCAACCAACTCACGAGCTTTATCTACACGAGAAGCCAATGTTCCATATACTTTTTTAATCATTTCAATATCAAAAGCCATACTATAATAGGTTTATTTGTTTAACTGCGTTCTTTTCGACCATCTGGCCTCGAATGCAGTGCAAATTTACGAAATCGATATACTTCTAAAAAGTTTTTGATAAAATAAGTTGCAATAGCTTAGTATTTTAAGATATTACTATTTTTCCGCCTTTATTTTGTTGATTTGTTATTTTAAAGTGCAAAAAATAATAATTCTTACTATTTATCTCTTAAATCCATCATGGGTTTTTCATAAAAACGATACAAAATAGCACTTAAAACAAGGGTTATAAGAAGATAAACCATTGTAAAAAAGTATAATCCCAATCTGTTTTGTACATCCATTGGAAAAGAATATTTCATTAATTGGAGTACCACACTATAATGCAATAAGTAAATAGAATAGGAAATAATACTAATATAAGTTATGGGTTTACCAATAAAAGAAGGTGATTCTCTCCAATCTGATAAAAAGGGCAAAAAACAAGCTACTGCAATGGATAATAAAGGGAGATATAAAACATTCCAAAACAGAGGTTGAATGGCAATTAATAGCCCAAAATGTCCCAAACTAAAAAATAAAAATAATAGCATTAGTGTTCCTAAAAGGAAAAATAAATATTTTGTTTTCCCCCAAAATGAAGTACAGTTTAAATAAATCCAACTGAATAAAACACCTATAAAAATACTATCCAATCGATACAAAACAACTGCTTTCAAGGAAACATTCCATTGGTCTAAAGTAGTGTTATATGTTGTGTTTTGATAATACAATTTATTGCCAATAAAAATTGCTATCAACAACAAAACTGTAAAAAGAAAAAACCTTGATTTACTTCTTGGTTTGATTAAAAGTCCCAAAACCAACATAAAAAAAGGCATAACAACATAAGCAAACTCTTCCACGGATAAACTCCATGATTCTGTAAAAAAGGGTAACATGGTAATTTTAAAATTTTGCAAAAAGAAAAAATACCGCCACAGTTGTGGTGTTTCATAACCAATAATTCCCGCAATTAGAATATTGATAAGCAAAACAAAATAATAATTAGGAAGTGTCCTAAACCATCTTCTTTTTAAGAAATAGAACACGGTAGCTAGAGAAAAATCTGCCTTAAGATACAATTGATATAGAATTTTACCTATAAGAAAACCACTCAACACAAAGAAAATCTCAACACCAAAAAAACCAAATAACTGTAAAAGTTGATGAAATAGACTGTCGTCTTGAGGGTAAATCCACAAACAATGCCCTGCTACAACCATAGTAATAGCTATGGTTCGCATCAAGTCTAGGCCAAATATTCTTTTGTTTTGATGGTTTTCTATCACTATCTTATTCATTGTTTAAATATAATAAAATAGTTAAAGCAATTTAAAGCAATTTATCAATAATCATTTCTTCGGTTATTCCTTCAGCGTCAGCTTTGTAGTTTTTGATAATTCTATGGCGCAAAATTCCGGTAGCAACCGCTTTCACATCCTCAATATCGGGAGAAAATTTTCCGTTGAAAGCAGCATTGGCTTTGGCCGCTAAAATCAAGTTTTGAGAAGCTCTTGGCCCTGCACCCCAATCGATATAATTTTTGATATAATCGTTGGACAATGGATTGTTAGGTCTTGTTTTACTTACTAAAGTTACCGCATATTCAATAACATTATCAGCCACAGGAATTCGGCGAATTAAATGTTGGAAATCAATGATTTCTTGTGCGGTAAACAATGGATTGATGACAGGTTTATCATCAGAAGTGGTGCTTTTTACGACTTGAACTTCTTCTTGATATGATGGATAATCTAATTTTATAGCAAACATAAAACGGTCTAATTGGGCTTCGGGTAAAGGATAAGTTCCTTCTTGTTCAATTGGGTTTTGCGTTGCTAAAACAAAATAAGGTAAGTCTAATTTATAGTTTTGACCAGCAATAGTTACTGAACGTTCTTGCATCGCTTCGAGTAATGCGGCTTGTGTCTTTGGTGGTGTTCTGTTAATTTCGTCGGCCAAAATAATATTTGCAAAAATTGGTCCTTTGATGAATTTAAATTGACGATTTTCATCGAGAATTTCACTTCCGAGTATATCCGAAGGCATCAAATCGGGTGTAAACTGAATGCGTTTAAAATCCAATCCTAATGCTTGAGAAATAGTATTTACCATTAAGGTCTTCGCTAATCCAGGAACGCCTATAAGTAATGCATGTCCTCCAGAAAATATACTGAGTACTATTTGGTCAACCACATCGTCTTGACCAACAATAATCTTGGAAATCTCTTTTTTTAGCTCTACTCTTTTTTGAACTAAATTTTGAACGGCTACTACGTCTGACATAATACTTTTATAGAATTTAGAATGACAATATACAAATTTTAGTGCCCAAAACACTAATTACTATTCCGAAATTTCGGGAGTGAACAACTATTTCTTTAGCCAATTATTGGTAAACAAACAGTCTTGGTATTCGCCATTAATTTTAATATAGGTTTCTTTTATTTTTTCATCACTCCATTTAGCAATAGCTTTGATTTGTTTTTCTTTTAAAGCTAAATCTTTAATTTTGATATAATCCTTAGCATAATCTGCCGGGTGTTCATTAATTCTGTTGGTTACAGTAATGATTTTGTATTTCTTTCCTGTTCTAGGATCGTCATCTAAAATAGGTGGTGTAATAGCATTATCTTTCAAATTGGATACTTCGCTATACAAACTGGGATCCATTTTAGTCAATTCAAAATGGGTATCTTGCGTTTTTGGATTAATCAAAATTCCACCATTTGCTCTGGTTTCCTTTTCATCAGATAATGTTCTGGCTGCTTCGGAAAAGGTAATTTCACCACTTTCAATTTTCTTTTTTATTGTAATGATTTTCTCTTTGGCTTCTTTTAATGCTTTATCAGAAACTTTGGGCATCATCAAAATATGTCTCAACTCCACTTCTTGTCCTTTAATTCTCTCGACCATGATAATATGATAGCCATATTCTGTTTCAAAGGGTTCTGATATTTCACCTTCGGTTAAACTGAAAGCAACATCTTTAAATTCCTTTACAAATTGCGTTTTTCTATTAATTTTATAAAAACCACCACTAGATGCTGATCCTTTATCGTCTGAATAAATCACGGCTCTTGTTTTAAAACTAGCACCAGCTAAAACTTCTGCTTTTATTTCTTTTAATCTATTGACCACTCTTTGTTTTTCTTCTTCTGTTATTTTAGGAGAAATAACAATTTGGGCTACTTCCATTTCTGCCCCAAAAAGTGGGAGTTCAGATTGCGGGATTTTTTTGAAAAAATTACGTGTCTCCTCAGGAGTAATTTCAACGGCATCTATGATTTTCTTTTGCATCTCACCCGTAAGTTTATTCATTTTAGTAATTTCAAATAACTCATTTCTAAATTCTTCTTCATTACTTTTTTTGAAATAGGATACCACCTTTTCCATTGAACCCAGTTGCTCTACCATGTAGTTTAACTGTTCGTTCATTCTCTCTTTGACTTCTTCGTCTCTGATTACGATACTATCTTGAATGGCTTGATGAGCATACAATTTATCTTCCAATAATTTTCCTAACAGTTGACAGCGAGTAATATCTTTTATGGATTGATTTTGACTTGACAATTCTAAATAGGTTTTGTCAATATCAGAGTCTAGTATGATATAATCGCCAACAGTAGCAATAACACCATCAACTTTTTGTTTTTTGGAAGAAGATACCAAAGTTGGTTTTGTTTTCACCGAGTCTTTAATGATTTCTTGAGCTTGGGTAAAAAACACCGAACAGATAAGGGTAATAATTGTTAGTAGAATTTTACTATTGGTATATTTCATAATCTTTATTTTTAATGGCATCTTCTGTGATTTCTTTTTCAAACTTCTTTATTAATTCTAATTTTCGTTTATTTAGCAATACCTCTCTTAAAGTAGGTTTTATAAAATCAAATGGGGAAATCTGATTTTTATCAATTACACTGTTAATTTTTACTAAATAAACATCATTATTTATCGTTTTTTCTATACTCTTCCCTGCAACAATTACTGCATCTCTATTGTCAGGTGTGATAAAAGGTAACTTGCTATATACTTGACTCATATCGACCCAAACACTATCATTCAATGCAAAACTCTTGAACTGTAAGGCATAAGTATCCCAAAACTTTTTATCTTTTTTGTTATAATCAAAGAAATTACTTCTTATGGTGGAAAAACGGGGATTGTCTTTGGAAAGATTGATGAATCTCAATCTAACTAATGTTCCGTTTGTTTTAAAATTCTCTTTATTATCGTTGTAATATTGTTTTAATTCTTCTTGTGATATTATTGTATCAACGGTATTTTTTACTACTTCTTCTATATATGCTTTAGTATACAAATCAAATTTATACTGTTTAATCAAGGTATTGTATTCGCCTTTTTTTGAGTCACTTAAATTTCGTTCTGCCGCTTCAATCAACAATTTTTGACTTGCCCATCTGTTGATAAAATCCCTAACCAATAACACACTATCTTCTTTTGAAGTTCCTGCGGGAACTAGCGTAGCTATATCACTTTTGTACAAATAACTTTTCCCAACTCTGGCTATTGATTCCAGTTTTTGTTCTGGTTTGAAATAACTACAAGAACAAGCTATCAAAAAAAAGAGGAAAAAACTATTTTTAACCATGTTTAGGGCTGCAATTGTTTTTTTACACGTTCAAATACATCATTGTTGATTTTTATTGTAAACTCTTTTTTCAAATCATCTACCCAACGCTGCTCTAAATACTGCTGATAATCATTGACTAATTTTCCTTTACATTCATCAAATGTTTTTATGCCCGCAGGCAAAACTTTGTCTACTTTGGTTACAAAATAATATTCGCCTTCTTTGAAAATATCAGAAATACCAACTTCATATTTTGTTGCTTTTGGTAATGCATCGCTACCCTCCTCAAAAGTACCTGTGTTGGCCATTATATTAACGACATTGTCAACGTTTAATGTTT
Source organism: Flavobacterium sp. (assembly GCF_046317795.1). Lineage (GTDB taxonomy): Bacteria > Bacteroidota > Bacteroidia > Flavobacteriales > Flavobacteriaceae > Flavobacterium. The sequence continues at coordinate 5,048 of NZ_JBKCVI010000155.1, forward strand.
CTTTAATCTTTGGCAATTCTGTGTTTTTCTTCAACAATGCTAATGCCTTTTTGATCATTTCCATTTTGGTTGAAGAAAGAACGCTAGCTTCCACTCTTTTCTTCCACAAATGTTCTGACTTATGCTCGTTATAAAAGCTTTGTAAGCCAACAGTATCGGTCTTTGCGCGTTCCCAAATCTCTTTTTCCATCAAGTCAAACAACAATAATCCATCGCGGTATTCTTCCATCACATTGGCAAATTCAGGAAATTCATTTTCTAAATTTTCATCGTAGTAGGCCGTTAACTGTTCGTCTAAAAATTTCTCGTAAATAGCATCTACTAGTTTAGACAAAGGTTTAACGGCTATTCCTGATTTTTGTTGTTTGTCAACATATTCTAAAAATGTTTTCCCGTCTACCTTTTTTGTGCCATTAATGGTTAATAAAGTTGCGGTGTATTCTTTAGCATTGGCAGGAAGTGTCCATTTGGAATCATAAAAATCATTGGTCACTAATTTTGAAAGTAATCCAAATTGCTTTGAATCTTTTTTGTAAGTGTATTTTTTTCTTAATTTTTCATTTAACGAAGTAACTAACTTTTTAGACCTATCGTCTTTGCCTATTTTACCTTCCAATTCGATTCTCATTTCCTCCATGGTTTTTATAG
>NZ_JBKCVI010000156.1:0-29562 GCF_046317795.1 Flavobacterium sp.
TCACTTTATTGGAATTATTGAGATACAACACCCAAAATTCTTCGTGTGGCAATTCGCCGATAATAGGTTGCATGATTTCGAAAACAGCTTTACTTGAAGTGATTTTTTGTAATTCCAAAGTCTCTTCTGCCCTGCGACGTCTTCCTAATTCTAATGCTGCAGCAATGGAAATGGCCTTTGCTTCGCCTATTCCTTTGAACTCCATTAATTGCTTCAAGGATAATTTCCCTAGAGCATTCAAATTGTTGTCCACACTGGCGAGAATTCTTTTGCTTAAATCAACAGCGCTTTCATTTCTGCTTCCGGAACCAATGAGAATGGCCACCAACTCGGCATCGCTCAAAGCTGCTTTGCCTTTTAGCATTAGCTTTTCACGTGGCTTATCGTCTTCTGCCCAGTTTTTTATGGAGAAATTTTGTTCCAATGACAATTAGTTTTCAATTATATTCATCACCTCATCAAAATTCAATCCGCCATAATTTCCTGAACTCATTAAAAGCAAGGCGGAATTAGTCAAATCATAGGAAAATAAAAAATCTTTGAATTCTTGTGAATTGGTATAAATAATCAAATCATCCCGTTTGAAAGATTGTGCAATTTGGTCGTATGACAATTCCTCCAATTTTTTAATTTTCACGGCATCGGGCTAATAAAAAACGACAGCAACATCAGCTGCATCCAATGCGCCTTCGTATTCTTTTAAAAACTCAGCGTTCAAACTGCTATACGTGTGTAACTCCAAACAAGCTACTAATTTTCTATTTGGATATTGCGCTTTTACGGCTTGGGTTGTTGCCGAAACTTTGCTTGGGGAATGAGCAAAATCTTTGTAGGCGACTTTCCCTTTTCCTTCTGCAATTTTTTCTAAGCGTTTGGATGCGCCTTTAAAACTGGCAATTGCTTCGTAAAAATCCGCTTCGTCAACACCCATATTTTGGCAAATCCATTTGGCTCCAGCCAAATTATTTAAATTATGTGCACCAAAAACTTCAATTGGCATTGGTCCCTCTGGAGTATCAAGCAAAGTTGTTCCATCTTCTACCGTATAACTTGGTGTTTGGTAAGCAATTTTTCGGATGGTATTTGTTGTTTCTTCGACCACTTTTTTTACAGTTTCGTCTTCTTCGTTATATACAAGAATACCGCCTTTGGTGATTTGATTGACAAATATTTCAAACTGTTCTACGTAGTTTTCAAAGGTGGGAAACACATTAATATGATCCCATGCAATTCCTGAAAGTAGAGCAATATTGGGTCGATACAAATGAAACTTTGGCCTTCTGTCAATTGGTGATGATAAATATTCATCGCCTTCGAGAACAATAAAATCATTGTCCTCCGTCAAGTGAACCATGGTATCAAAACCTTCGAGTTGTGCTCCAACCATATAATCGACTTCGATGTTATGATAGTGCATGACGTGCAAAATCATAGAAGTAATAGTGGTTTTTCCGTGTGAACCACCAATGACTACACGTGTTTTATTTTTGGATTGCTCGTACAAAAACTCAGGATACGAGTATATCTTTAAACCTAATGCTGTTGCTTTTACTAATTCTGGATTATCAGCTTTTGCATGCATTCCCAAAATTACGGCTTCAATATCTGTAGTTATTTTATCGGGAAACCAGCCCAATTCAACCGGAAGTAACCCTTTCTTTTCTAATCTTGATTTTGATGGTTCAAATATGGCGTCATCGCTTCCAGTAACTTGATATCCTTTGTTGTGCATGGCTAAAGCGAGATTGTGCATGGCTGCACCGCCAATGGCTATGAAATGTGTACGCATTTAATTTAGTTTCGTAATTGGTAATAATTAGTCCAAAAATACACAAAAAAGGAAACATTCAGATAATAAAAAACCCTTAGAAAATTCTAAAGGTTAATTGTGCAAAAAAAAAATAACTATTGAGCAGTAGCGTCTTTTACAGATTTTGCTCCTTTTTTAGTAGAATTAACTACTTTGTTGTTGGAATATTTTGATGCTTCATCAGCTCCTTTCTCCACATCTTTGGCAGTTTTGTTCACTTTTTTAAGAGTGCTATTTGATTTATTTGCCGATTTGACTTCTGCTTTACCTGCTGCCTCTGCTTGTTTTGTTGCCGTTGTAGGCACTGACTTGGAAGTAGCTGCTTTTGTAGCTTCTTTAGGTAATGATTGTGCTCCTGCTTTAAATCCAAACAAGGCGATTGCTAATAAAATGATTTTTTTCATAATTAAGTTTTTAAAGTGAACTCAAATATATAAAATAATAATATTGAGTAAAATATTTTATAATAAAAAATTATCCCTTTTGAGAAAAAATTTCCATTACTTCTTTAGCTTTTTGGGGTTGATTTAATTTATATTTGTAGAGGTTGGCTAATTTTTGGTAGGTATTTTTAGAACCACCAACTTCAATTGCTTTTTTATAATTTTTTTCAGCTTCCTGAAATCTGTCGAAATATTCGGCTATGTGACCTTTGGCAAGATAGCCATCTACGGGTGATAATTGTGATAGCTCGTTGGCATATTTTATTGCTTTCCTTTCACTTCCTCCTACTATTCCGGGCAATTCAAGATATAACTGTATCAAAGCCCAACGTGCTTCAATGTGCTTAGGATTGAGTACAATGGCTTTTTCAAATGAAGCTTTTATTTCTCCTATCATTCCCAATGCCACAAATTTATTTGCTTCTTTGGCTTTCATTCCAAGACAACCACCGTATTTATAATAATAATTGGCTTCTTTTGGTTTTAATCGTTTCAATTTTCCGTAATAAATCATAGCCCTATCCCATGATTTGCTATCGCCTTCTATGTCACCAAGGTATTCTAATGTTTTGAGATGATTGGGGTTTTCGATAAGTATACTTTCAAAAATTGGTTTAGCTAAAGCATATTTTTCTTGTAAAAATAACTTTTCCCCTTTTTCAAAATTGGTTTGTGAAATAAGCATCAGTGGAAATAAAAGTAATAACTTGAAAAACCATTTCATTAACTTTTCTGTTTTAGTAGAGCAAATATAGGTATTATGGCAAATAAAATATAAAAAAAGTCCCGATAGAATTTCTCCTAACAGGACTTTTTTTTTAATATTAAGAAGAAATATTATTTCACCAAAGTCATTTCATCAACTATGTGTTTGGCACCGGAGAAATTTTCGATTACCCAAAGAACGTATCGTATATCAACGTTGATAGTTCTTTGTAATTTGTTGTCAAAAATAACATCTCCCGCCATAGCTTCGATGTTGCCATCAAATGCTAAACCTATTAATTCTCCTTTTCCATTCAATACTGGTGAACCAGAATTTCCTCCTGTTATGTCATTATCGGTTAAGAAATTTACATGAAGCGAACCGTCTTTATCGGCAAATCTTCCGTAATCTTTGTTCTTATTCATATCCAAAACCTTAACAGGTAAATCAAATTCTTGATCTCCTTTTTTATATTTTTTTACTTGTCCGTCAAGTGTCGTATAGTTATTTATTTTTGCGTCATTACGCTTGTCCGCTGGTAAAGATCGTACCTTACCATAGGTTAAACGCAAGGTTGAATTGGCATCTGGATATTTAATCGTTCCAATTTTAGATTCTCTTAATCCTTCAACCAACAAACGGAACGAAGCACTGTAATCGTTTTGGGCTTTCGCTATTTCATCTGACTTTGAATTAAAGTGAGTAATCATGTCATTGGATAAGGTGTATAAAGGATCGTTATCTAAAATGGCTTGACTTGGAATGGCTAAAAACGCTTTAATTCTGTCAAGAGAAGTGAACACACTTAAATCAAAAGCAGCATTTACATATTTTGTAAAATCATTGTTATTTTCGTCCCCGATTTTTTTAACCATTGGAGCAATAGCATATCCTGTAGCATTAGTAGCATATAATTTCAATTGGGCAGCTAAAATGTCTTTTTCTGCTGGTAAGTGAAGTTCTTTAAACATCTCGGTTGCCATTTCTTCAATTCCAGGTGCCATTTGGGCACGTTTAGTAGCATCGGCTTTAACGTAATTTTCTAATTGACGCCCTAAAGTACGTCCTATAGTGCCAAAACCACTGGTTCTGAATAACTGTTGCAAATAATTATCATGTCTTGACTTTTCGTTAGTCATTCCATAATACTTATTAATAGTTGCCACAACATTTCCGTACTTCGCTTTGTTGGCCGGTTTGTTTGCCCAAGTGTTAAATTTAGCTTCTTGAGCAGCTTTGGTTTTAGAAGTTCCAAACTTAGTTAACGCATCAATCATCCCTTGACGGTTTTTCCAATAGTTGGCTGTAGAAGCATATTTAGAAGCATATACTAAATTCAAAGCATCGCTTTGATCCATGTATTTTTTCATATTGTCCATTCCGGTTTTAGCACCTTCAACCCAAGCAGGATAAGCAAATTTTACATTTTGCTCAATTCCAGCTGCTGGCATCCAACGGTTGGTTCTTCCCGGATAACCTAAAATCATAGCGAAGTCATTCTCTTTTACGCCACCTAAATTCACAGGTAAATAATGCTTTGGATTTAACGGAACGTTATTTTCTGAATAATCGGCTGGATTTCCGTCTTTATCAGCATAAACTCTAAACATAGAAAAATCGGCAGTATGACGTGGCCATTCCCAGTTATCTGTATCGCCACCAAATTTTCCTAAACTTTCAGGAGGAGTTCCTACTAAACGGACGTCTTTATAATCTTGGTAAACAAAATAGTAAAATTCATTTCCTTGAAAAAAAGAACGCACAGAAACCGTATACTTTCCGCCTTGATTGTTTTCTTTTTCGATAGCTGCGATTTCAGCATTGATTGCTTTTTCTCTATCTGCTTCGGTCATTGAAGCATTAACTTTAGCTAAAATACGTTTTGTGCAGTCATCCATTCTAACAAAGAAACGAACGAACAAACTAGAAGGTTTAATTTCTGCCTTTCTATTTTCAGCCCAAAAACCATCTTTCAATAAGTTTTTCTGTGCCGTCGAAAGTTCGGCAATGGCATCATACCCGCAGTGGTGATTCGTTAAGACCAAACCCTCTTTTGAAATAATTTCAGCCGTACATCCGCCATTGAATTGCACAATAGCATCTTTCAAACTGTGATTGTTGATGCTGTAAATTTCTTCGGCTGTTAATTGCAAGCCCATTTTTTGCATGTCGCGGTGGTTTAATCTTTCAATGAACATTAAGAACCACATTCCTTCGTCGGCTTTCATGCTCATTGGCATTAGCATAACTCCTGCGATTAGGGATAGAATAATTTTTTTCATTTTGTTGTTATATAAGTTATTTAATAAACAGAAATAGTCTTAAAATATATGAATTTGTTACAATCCAAAACTATTTATGAGGTGCGAATATACTTTTTTTTGATTATTCATTTAAGATATTATTACAAAAACTATATCGTTATAGTAAATTTTAACTTTATTTTTAGAAATAAAAATCTACCGTTTTTGAAAAATAATTTAAAAAAGCAAAAATTATTAATAAAAAAACCTTTCAGCAGAACAAAAAGGTATTAAAATTAGCTATTCTATAATAATTTTTTTGGTAACAATACTACTACCACTTTTAACATTAATAAAATAAACACCGCTTGTTGGATTTTGTAAATTAACTGTTTGATAATTTTCAGATGCTACATTAAAATTATTTTCATAAACCACTCTACCGGTAATATCGAATACTTCTATTGAAGTAGTATTAGTTAAATCTTTAAATTGAATTGTAAAACTCCCATTGTTTGGATTTGGAGCAATTGCAAAATTAGCAGCTAAATATTCATTATTACTTAATGTATTAGTTAAAAACTGACTTGCAATAGTGTTGTAATAAGCCAACATTCTTGTAGCTTGACCAGCAGTAAACATATACATACAAGCATCATTTGTATAATCCATATAATTCATGGTTAGTGTATTTACTCCGCATTTTACGGTTGATCCTGGAGTAGGACAACCACCTGTTGCTGTATTTGATGGAGGCGTATCACAAATTCTATCTCCTTGTGTAGCACAATTTGTATTACTGCAACCTGCAAAAGTATGATTTAAATTGAAAAAATGTCCTATTTCATGCGTGAGTGTTCGCCCTAAATTATATGGTGCACCTGGCACATATCCTGAACAACCTGAACCACTTCCAAATGCACTTAATGCAATTACAACCGTTTCTCCATCTCCAGGAACGCCACCAAGAGGAGAATATCCTAAAATTCCAGAACCAGCATCTCTACACACTAAATTCATATAGCCACTCCAAGTTGGATCAAAATCATCACCATTGAGAAAATTTGTTCCAAAAGTAACTGCTAATTCACCGTTACTCAATCCAGAATTTGCAGGATGATTTTGGGTAGCTAATACAAATTGAATATTTAAATTTCCAGTATTTACTCCAGGAAAAAAACTACTAGCGGCTGTCCATTGTGAAATATCAGAATTAGTAGCGTTGTAATCTGCATTTAAAATATTAATTTGGGTTTGAGCAAGATTTTGCAGGCAAGAAGATGGCTCAGCATCAGGAAAATGAACTGCCACAGGAATTAGAATTGTAGCATTTATATTATTTACTGTGGTTGCATTTTTTGAAAAAGCTTCTTGCTCAGTAATTAATCTTTGATATTCTGTTTCAAATTTTGCTTGCTGTTCCAAATATTTTTGTTTTAAAACTGGACTAGCCATTATCCTATCCATTTTTTGTTGCATCCCACAAGTTCGTTGTTGTGAAAAAGTCAATTGAGATGCAATCAACACCGTTAATAAAATAAATTTTGATTTCATAGTTGTTTCATTTTTTTTCAAAAGTAGTTTTTTTAATAAATCAAGGCCTAATTAACTAAAAAAATTATTTAAAAAAGAAAACCAGTCTAAATAAAAAAACCTTTCAGCAGAACTGAAAGGTTTAGTACACGACTTAAAAAAATAATTATTCAATAATAATCTTATTGGTAACTATACTATTTCCGCTTTTGATATTAACAAAATAAACACCTGAGGTTGGATTTTGAATACTAATTTTTTGAGAAAGTTCAGCGTTTTGATTATAAAAATTTTCAAAAACTACTCTTCCCGTTACATCAAAAACCTCAACGCTATAATCAGCGGACAATTCCTTAAATTGAATAGTAAATTCTCCTTTATTAGGGTTAGGGTAAATAGAAAAGTTGTTTTTTACAAAACTATTATTACTCAAAGCGTTTTGTTTTATTTGACTCCTTACAGTATTGAGCCATGCTGTCATTCTAGTTGCTTGACCTGCTGAAAACATATACATACATGCGTCGTTGGTATAGTCCATATAATTCATAGTCATCACTTGCTCACCTGTACAGGTGCTAAAAGTAGCGTCAGCAGCCGGACATTCATAGGTTTCTGTATCAGTTTGAGGAGTATCACAAACACGGTCACCTGAAGTTGCACAATTAGAACCATCGCAAGAAATGAATGTATGATCTAATCTAAAATAATGACCCATTTCATGTGTCAAAGTTCTTCCTTTATTAAAAGGTGCTGTAGGTGTTATATTTCCGGAACCAGTTCCAGAACATCCAGTTCCAGATGAAAAATAATTGTTATCAATGGTGACACCATAACCTGATAACTGTGGCCCTAATGGAGAAAAACCTAAAATTCCACCACTTAAACTTCTAATAATAATATTAAAATATCCTGCCCAGTTAGCATCTAGATTTTGACCTGAACCAAAATTATAACCAAAAGTTACGGCAGGTTGTCCTTCAACTAATCCAGAGCCAGGAGGATGATTTTGTGTAGCTAATTCAAATTGAATATCCATATCGCCTACATTAACACCCGGAAAATACTGGCTTGCGCCTGTTGTTGGATTAGTCCATAATGTTAAATCTGTATTTGTTGCATTGTAATCAGCATTTAAAATATTTATTTGGGTTTGAGCTAAAGCAATTAAACAATTTCTTAAGGTTAAGTTAGTACCTGAAGTTGCTGTAGCAAGGCTAGTTGAACTTGTAGTATAATGAACTGCTATTGGCACTCTTGTAATTGCATTTGTTGAGTTAACTGCATTGCCATTTCTATTTAAATTTGTCAATAGTCGCTGATATTCCTCTTCAAAACGGGCTTTCCCTTCCAGATAAGCAGCTCTTTGAATGGGGTCATTCATTATAGTTTGCATTGCTTCATCAACTCCGCATGTTCTTTGTTGTGCAAAAAATACTTGAGAGCCAAGCATAAAAAGAACTAAAAGTAATTTTGTTTTCATTCTTAATTTTTTTAGTGTGATTTAATATTTTTCAAAAATACATTTTTTTTCAACAAAATATACAATTTTAATAAAATGTATTGAACTGATTAATAATAGGTATTATTAAACGTTAAGCATTCCCCAAAGTTTATCTTTGAGCTCGGTTAAACCTTGGTTAGCCACTGAGGAAATGAATAAATAAGGCGTACCTTTTAAGGATACGTCTAGTTGTGATTTTAGTTCCGCTTTGAGTTCGTCATCGAGCATATCGCATTTAGAAACTACAATTAGTTTGTCTTTGTCTAACATTTCAGGGTTATAACGACGCAATTCATCTAGCAGAATTTCATATTCTTTTTTGATATCATCAGAATCGGCTGGAATTAAGAATAATAAAGTTGAGTTTCGCTCAATGTGTCGCAAGAAGTAATGTCCTAAACCTTTTCCTTCGGCGGCACCTTCAATAATTCCGGGAATATCAGCCATAATAAACGACTTGAATTCTCTGTAAGCAACAATACCTAAATTGGGTTTCAAGGTAGTAAATGGATAATCAGCTATTTTTGGTTTGGCAGAAGTTAAAACCGAAAGTAAAGTAGATTTTCCCGCATTAGGAAATCCAACTAAACCAACATCGGCTAACACTTTTAATTCTAAGGTAACATCCATTTCTTCAGATGGCATTCCAGGTTGTGCATAGCGAGGCGTTTGGTTGGTAGAACTTCTAAAATTCCAGTTTCCTAATCCGCCTTTCCCTCCTTTGATTAAAATTTTTTCTTCGCCATGTTCTGTAATGTCAAAAAGAATTTCATCTGTTTCTTTATCACGCACTACGGTTCCTAGTGGCACTTCAATTGTTTTGTCTTCACCATCGTGACCTGTACTTCTAGAACTTCCGCCATCGCCACCATGACCAGCTTTTATATGTCGTGCAAACTTTAAATGAAATAATGTCCAAAGACCTTTGTTTCCTTTTAAAATAATATGTCCGCCACGACCACCATCACCACCATCAGGCCCCCCTTTTTCAATAAATTTTTCTCGGTGTAGGTGCGAGGACCCTTTTCCTCCTTTTCCGGAAGAAACATATATTTTTACGTAATCTACGAAATTGCCTTCTGTCATTTTCTTTAGTTTAATTGTTTAAGGGTTTATGGGTTTCATGTTTTGTTTTTCAACTAATTTTAAACAAAATTAAACTACATTAAACTTTTAAACCAATTTTTAATCTTTTAAAGTTTTTACAATCACTTTATCAATCTTCACGCCATCCATGTCAATAACTTCAATTACAAATTTATTCCAAATCAGTTTTTCACCAGTTTTAGGAATGTTTCCAAGTTCTGTCATAATTAATCCGCTTACGGTAGTCACTTCATAATCATTAGTCAACTCATCCATATCAAAATACGTCAAGAAATCATGCAGCGAATACAAACCATCAACAAGCCATGTACCATCTTCTCTTGCTATCAATTGGTATTCGTCTTCATCAAAATCAGAGGCATCGCCAACAAGAGCTTCTAAGATGTCATTAAGGGTAATAATTCCCTGAAAAACGCCATATTCATCAGTAACCAAAGCATAATGCACTTTTGATTTTTTAAAATTCTCTAACGCTTTATAAACCGATGTATGTTCAATAAAGTACACTGGGTCTTTCGTAATCGATTTTAAATCGAATGGTCCTTTTTCAAAAGCTAAAAATAAATCTTTCAATAAAACAACACCAACTACATCATCCATATTTTCGTTACATACAGGATAAACAGAATGTAATTCTTCCAGAACTTTGCCTTTCAATTCTTCTATTGTGTCTTCTAAAGAAAGATAAACAATAGACTGTCGGTGTGTCATCAGTGAATTAACTTTTCTGTCACCAATATGAAAAACGCGCTCTACAATATCTTGCTCAATTTCTTGCACTTCGCCACCTTCCGTTCCTTCCTTTATGATAGCTTTAATCTCTTCCTCTGTCACTTTACCGTCGGCAGTGGGTTTTATTTTGAGCATTTTCAGAATAAAATCTGTAGAAACAGTCAACAACCAAATGAAAGGCATGGTAATTATAGAAACCATTTTCATGGGAACGGCAACTGCCTTTGCAATTGCTTCAGGATAATTTAGTCCAATCCTTTTTGGTAATAATTCCCCTAATACCAATGAAAAAAAAGTCAAAATTACTACCACTATTCCAACTGAAATTGAGTGTGCAAAAGGTTTCAAAGCAGCAAATCCTTCAATGAAAAACTTGACATCAGCAGTTATTTTATCGCCAGAATAAATACCTGTTAAAATACCGATTAAAGTAATTCCAATTTGAACGGTGGATAGAAATTTATTGGGTGAATTGGCTAAGTCAAGTGCTACTTTTGCATTGTTATTCCCTTTTTTGGCTGCGGTTTCTAGGCGATTTTTACGAGCCGAAATCAATGCAATTTCCGACATTGAGAAAACCCCGTTTAGCAGTATTAAAAAAAATATAATGAGTATTTCCATTTGTTGGTTTATGGTTTTATTCCGCTGCGCTCCATACAATTCGGCTTCGCCTCGGGTATTGTTAATGGTTTATTGTTGAAAACTAACAACCATAAACCATAAACTATAAACTTTTATAAGTTATCAATTACTTGGCTTAATCGTTGGGTAATTTCTTCGATAGAGCCAATTCCATCAACAGAATAAAACTTGTTTTGAGTATTGTAATAATTCATCAAAGGTGCGGTTTTTTCGTTGTATTCTTGGTATCTGTTTCGGATTTTTTCTTCGTCTTGATCATCTGGTCTGCCCGAAGTTTTTCCTCTCTCTAATAAACGTTGCACTAAAATTTCATCATTGGCCTCCAACGCTATGGTTGCCGTAATGCTTTGTCCTTTTGATGTTAAAAATTGATCTAAAGCATCAGCTTGAGCCAATGTTCTTGGGAAACCATCAAACAAAAAACCAGCAGACTGTGGATTTTTATCTACTTCGCTTTGTAGCATTTGAATGGTCACTTCATCGGGTACCAAATCGCCCTTGTCCATAAAGGTTTTGGCAAGTTTTCCAAGTTCTGTATCATTTTTGATATTGTACCTAAAAATATCGCCCGTTGATAAGTGCGTTAAATTGTATTTTTCTTTTAAAAATTCAGCTTGTGTGCCTTTTCCTGCACCTGGTTTTCCGAAAAGAACGATATTAATCATAAAAATTTATTTGATTTTTGATTGCTGATTTATGATTTATGATTTTTATTCTAATATGCTTAGCCATTTTGCACAAAGTTCTTAGTTCAAAAATCGTTAATCTTCAATCGTTAATTATTATTGTACCAATTGATAAACGTCTGGTAGATTTCTTCCTAATCCATCGTAGTCTAAACCATAACCCACGATGAACTTATTTGGAATTCTAATACCAATGTAATCTATTTTGATTTCTTTTTTATATGCTTCTGGTTTGAAGAAAAGGGTGGCAATTTTTAGATGCTTTACCTTTTTTTCTTTAAAAATAGCTTTTAATTCTTCAATTGTATTTCCTGTATCAATAATATCTTCGACTATCACAACGGTTCTGCCTTCCAAATCCTGATTTAAACCAATTAATTGTTTTACATCGTTGGTGGTCGAAGTTCCTTCATAGGAAGCCAATTTTACAAAACTCACTTCACACATACCTCGATATTGTTTCATTAAATCGGCTAAGACCATAAATGCTCCATTCAAAATACCAATAAAAACTGGAACATCATCAAAAAAATCATCATCCATTTGTTTGGCCATATTTTTAATCGCAAAATCAATTTCATCTGAGGAAATAAATGGTTCAAAAGATTTATCGTGAAGGTGTAACATAATGTGGAATTTAAAATAAGGTGCAAAGATAAGAAGTTGGAAGTTAGAAGTTGGATGGTGGAAGTAAAAAAAATATAAAATAAGGCATTTTATTTATCTATGATTGTCTATTTTTTTTTCTGTTATATAAAATGCCGATTTTTTTTAATTTTAAACTAATTTATCCAACAATGAATTTTTTAAAATAAACTTATTTTATAATTTGAAATTAACAATTTATCTTTAGGAAATACTCAATAAAATTATAAAGTTTCAATTCTGTTTTTTGGCGAGAATTTTTTTTACGTACATTTGTATAAACATTACGTATATGAATACGAAACTCACTTTGTCATTAGAAAAAGAAGTCATAGAAAAAGCAAAAATCTATGCTAAAGGAACTGGTAGAAGTTTATCCGAAATGGTGGAAAATTATTTTAGAAATTTAATTTCAAAGTCAGAAAAAAATAATAACGAAAGTAATGATATTGAGGAACGATTAAAAAAAATTACTGGTGTTGTTACTTTACCTGATGATTTTGATATAGAAAAAGCTAAAGAAGAGTATCACAAAGAAAAATATGGTGTATGAAAAATATCTTTCTTGACACCAATGTTTTAATGGATATTTTAGCCAATCGACAACCTTTTTACAAATCATCCTCGGAAATATATAAACTTGGATTAGGTGAAAAAGTGAATTTTTTCACTTCTTCTTATACAATTTCTACTTTACATTATTTATTAAAAAAATTCACCAGTGAAGAGAACATTAGACAATCGTTAGAGGAAATTATTCATGTTGTTTCAATTATTTCTGTTGACATTAACATTATTAAAAAAAGTTTAAAATCAAATCATAAAGATTTTGAAGATGCCATTCAAATTGTTTCTGCTCAATCAATCAAAGACATGTATTGTATTGTGACTAGAGATTTAAAACATTACAAACATGCCGAAATAAATGTAATGACTCCTGATGATTTTTTAAATACACTAAACAACTAAAATAAACCGATGAATTATTTCTCATCCGATTTTAAACTAGGTATTCTCGGTGGCGGGCAATTGGGTAAAATGCTGTTAGCCGAAACCCGAAAATTCGATATACAAACTTATATACTTGATCCAAGTGCAGAAGCACCATCACGATTTGGTGCCACTAAATTTTTTATTGGTAATTTAATGAATTACGATACCGTTTATGAATTTGGTAAAAAAGTAGATGCACTTACCATTGAAATTGAAAATGTAAATCTCGAGGCATTAGATCAATTGGAAGCCGAAGGACTTAACGTTTATCCATCACCAAAAACCTTACGATTAATTCAAAACAAAGGAACTCAAAAGGATTTTTATGTTAAAAATAATATCCCAACTTCTAAATTTGAAAGATTTCAGGATTTGGAAAATCTTAAATCGTCTGTCACATCGAGCGCAGTCGATATGCCGTTTGTTTGGAAATGTGCCCAATTTGGCTACGATGGAAATGGGGTGAAAATTGTTCGTACTGCAACCGATTTAGAAAATTTACCGAATGTAGAATGCATCGCTGAGGAAGTGGTGCCATTCAAAAATGAATTGGCAGTTATCGTTGCTCGTTCTGTTTCTGGTGAAGTAAAAACCTATCCGGTGGTAGAAATGGAATTTCATCCCGAAGCCAATCAGGTGGAATACGTAATTTGCCCTGCACGTATTGACGAAAAAGTAGCTCAAAAAGCAATAGAAGTCGGCTTAAAAGTTTCCGAAGCTTTTAATCATGTTGGATTGCTTGCCGTAGAAATGTTCCAAACGCATGATGATGAAATAGTAGTTAATGAAGTAGCACCAAGACCACATAATTCAGGACATTATAGTATTGAAGCGAGTTACACCTCGCAATTTGAAAATCATTTGCGTGCCATTCTAAATTTGCCTTTGGGAAATACGGCTAGTAAAGTTGCTGGAATTATGGTAAATTTGGTTGGTGAAGAAGGATATTCGGGAAATGTAGTTTATGAGAATATTGAGAAAATAATGGCAATAGATGGCGTTACGCCACACATTTATGGAAAAAGAGAAACAAGACCATTCCGAAAAATGGGACATGTTACCATTGTAAATGAGGATATGAATGAAGCTAGAAGAATTGCGGAGGAAGTGAAGAAAACGATTAGAGTAATCAGTGTTCAGTAATTAGTTTTCAGCTGGAATTACTGCCAAAGATTTAAATAACTATTAACTACAAACCATAAACACTATGAGCAAAGTAGCGATAATAATGGGTTCAAAATCAGATTTACCCGTAATGCAAGAAGCCATCGACATCTTAAAAGGTTTTGATATTGAAACTGAAGTCGATATTGTTTCAGCACACCGAACACCCGAAAAATTATTTGAGTTCAGCAAAAAAGCACATACCCGTGGTATTTCGGTAATTATTGCCGGTGCTGGTGGCGCGGCACATTTACCCGGAATGGTGGCTTCTATGTCGCCTTTACCAGTCATTGGAGTTCCAATAAAATCGAGTAATTCAATCGATGGTTGGGACTCTGTTTTGTCCATTTTGCAAATGCCTGGAGGTGTTCCGGTGGCTACTGTAGCATTAAACGGTGCTAAAAATGCTGGAATTCTGGCAGCTCAAATCATCGGAAGTCATGATAAATTAGTGCTCGATAAAATTCTGGTTTATAAAGAAAATCTGAAAGACGCCGTGAATAAATCATCGGATGAAATGAAGAAATAAAAATTTTACACCGAGATCCACAAAGACAAAAAAGAGATGCATAAAGAAATCTCTGTGAAACTTTGTGAAAAACTCTGTGAAACTCTGTGAAACAAATATCATGAAAATACTAACGTCAACATTCCAAACCAAACACAATACCGCGCCATTTTCCCAAATTAAAATAGAAGATTACAAAACCGCTTTCATCGAAAATATCGCTGCTGCAAAAGCAGAAATAGACTTCATAATCAATAATCCAGAGGCACCAACATTTGAAAACACTATCGAAGCTTTGGATTTTTCGGGTGAAGCATTGGATAGATTGTCATCC
The DNA here is from genome assembly GCF_046317795.1 of Flavobacterium sp. Taxonomy (GTDB): domain Bacteria; phylum Bacteroidota; class Bacteroidia; order Flavobacteriales; family Flavobacteriaceae; genus Flavobacterium. Next base: position 15,048 of record NZ_JBKCVI010000156.1, read on the forward strand.
ATTTTTTTTAATCTCAATTCGGCTGAAACGTGTGACGGAATGCAAAAAATCGCTCAAGAAGTAACGCCATTATTGACTGAATTCAGTAATGACATCACTTTGAATGAAGACTTATTCAAAAGAATAAAATCGGTTTACGAGCAAAAAAATATTTTAAATCTTACCACAGAACAAGAGACATTACTAGACAAAAAATTCAAAAGTTTTTCTAGAAACGGTGCTTTATTATCGGAAGAAAAGAAAGCTAAACTTCGCGAAATCGATACTGAATTGGCTAAACTAAAATTAACTTTCAGCGAAAATGTTTTGGCAGAAACCAACAATTATAAACTTCATATTACTAATGAAAACGATTTAAAAGGTTTGCCAAAAGGAACAATTGAAGCCGCAAAATCGTTAGCCAAATCTAAAAATCTTGATGGCTGGATTTTTACCTTAGATCAACCAAGTTATTTGCCGTTTGTTACCTACGCTGAAAATCGCGAATTGCGAAAAGAAATTTTCATCGCATCTGGGAAAAAAGCATTTCAACACAACGATTTTGACAATCAAGAAATTACATTAAAGATTGCTAAACTACGTTTTGAACGCGCCAATTTATTAGGATATGAAACCCATTCTCACTTTGTTTTAGAGGAACGAATGGCTCAAAATCCCGATAAAGTAAAATCGTTTTTGAATGATTTATTAGCCAAAGCAAAGCCCGCAGCCGAACGCGAATTTGCACAATTAACCGCTTTTGCCAAATCCTTGGACGGAATTGAAAAATTAGAAAAATGGGACGGCGCGTATTATTCTGAAAAACTGAAACAAAAATTATTCAATTTAGATGACGAGAAATTAAAACCATATTTTCAGTTGGAAAATATTCTAAATGGGGCATTTACAATCGCTGGAAAATTATACGGATTAACTTTTACCGAAGTTTTCGACATCGATAAATACCACGAAGATGTAACTACTTATGAGGTTATGGATGAATTTGGTGAATTAGTTGCCATATTCTACGCCGATTTTTTCCCAAGAAAAGGCAAACGAAACGGTGCCTGGATGACGAGTTTCAAATCGCAGTACATCAAGAAAGGCATAAACGAAAGACCTCATGTTTCCATCGTTTGTAATTTTACACCACCCATTGTCACTTCTGAGAAGTCGGAAGCAAAACCTTCACTATTAACATTCAATGAAGTAACCACTTTGTTCCATGAATTTGGACACGCTTTACACGGTATGTTAGCCAACACCACTTACCCAAGTTTATCGGGTACATCGGTATATTGGGACTTTGTAGAATTGCCCAGTCAAGTGATGGAAAATTGGTGTTACGAACCAGAAGCTTTAGCGTTATTTGCCAAACATTACCAGACTGGCGAAGTAATTCCTCAAGAATATGTTGAAAAAATTAAGGAAAGTGCGAGTTTTCAGGAAGGAATGGCAACGTTAAGACAATTGAGTTTTGGATTACTCGATATGGCATTTCACAGTAATAATCCAACCGAAATAACCGACATTAAAGCATTCGAAAAAACAGTATTTGAAGGAACGTCTTTGTATCCAGATGTGGTTGAAAATTGTATGAGCGTTTCGTTTTCCCATATTTTCAACGGGGGCTATTCCTCGGGTTATTACAGTTATAAATGGGCTGAAGTGCTTGATGCTGATGCGTTTGCTTATTTTCAGGAAAATGGAATTTTCAATAAAGAAGTTGCCAACAAATTCAAAGAAAATGTATTGTCAAAAGGCGGCACCGAACTGCCCATGGAATTGTATAAAAAATTTAGAGGTCAAGAACCAAAAGCGGAAGCGTTGTTGAAACGAGCGGGATTGATTTAAGATTTTAAAAAAATCAATCTATTAAGGGAATTAAGAAAAATCAAGCAGTTAACCTTAATATACTTAATGGTTTAAAAAAACTACTTTAAAAACTCCCTAAAATTATCTTTAGTCACCACAAAAAAACTTGGGTTATAAGCTTCAATAAACGATTTTGGTAGTTTCGCTTTTTTAGTACTAGCCCATTTGAATTCAAATGCACTTACTGCATCGGCATTGGTCTCTATATAATCAATTTCTTGTTGGGTTGTAGTTCTCCAAAAATAAGGTTTTGCATTGCTTTGCGAATAGGATAACTGTTTCATTCTTTCGGCAATCATAAAATTTTCCCACAATGCACCTTTATCTTGTCGAAGTGCTAGATTATTGAAGTTTCCAATAACCATATTTCGTACACCATTGTCGTAGAAATAGATTTTTTTATTGGCTTTTATCTCGTTTCGTATGTTTTTAGAAAAACTATTTAGTCTAAAAATCACAAAACTTTTTTCCAACAAATCGATATAATTATTCACGGTATTTTTATCAACACCAACCAATTGCGCAATTTCGTTGTAGCTCACTTCACTACCTACTTGCAATGCCAACGCTTGAAGAATTTTTTCTAAAACATTAGATTTTCTAATGCCTGCTAAAGCCAAAATATCTTTATACAAATAACTTGAAACTAAGTTTTTCAAAATCTCATATTCGTTTCCAAAATTGTTAATTACATCTGGATACATTCCGAAAAGCATACGCAATTCTAGTTGTTGATGTGCCTTGATATAACCAACATTATTTTCAAATTCACTCCACGAAATGGGAAATAGTTGGTATTCAAATTTTCTACCAGTTAATGGTTCTTGTGTTACATTATTAATATCAAAAGCAGATGAACCTGAAACTATTACTTGAACAGCTGCAATTTGATCAACCATAATTTTCAACTTCAAACCAATATTTGGTATCCGCTGCACTTCATCAATGAAAACGTACTTATAATTTCCAATAATACTTCTTAACTGTTCCGTATTCGCATTAGAAAGTAAATCGGACACAGAATTATCATCACCATCCAAAAACAAATATTCTTTATCATTTAATAAAGCATTAATCAAAGTGGTTTTACCAACTTGACGTGGACCAATAAGCACAATAACTTTACCCTTATGCAACTTTTGAAGTACAACATTAGTTAAATCTCTATTTATCATATTTTTAAACTTTCAACAAAAGTATAAAATTATTTTCTATTCACCAAATTTATATATATTTTAGTGATTATATTCACCAATATTATATATTTTTCAGTGATTATATTCACCAAAATAATATATTATAAGAAAGTGAAAGTAAACTCAACCATAAAATCGGTACACTTTCCACCCAAAAAGAGGTGTAGTATTTACTTCTTTCTAAAGTAGTGAAATTGATGAACAAGATTGTTATAATTCCAATTGGAATTACCAAATAATCAGCTTTTTGTTTTAAAAATTCTAATACTATAAACGGAATTACCAATAAAACTCCAAAGACTTTTGATTTATTAATTCCAAATAATTGTGGCAAAGTATTCATGGATATTGCATCTGTCTTACTGTCCATTATTTCAAATGGAATGAGTAAACTTATTATAATTATAAAACGTTGTACTAAATTGATATAATAATCAATAGGCAACCCTTTAAGCGATTGATAAGGAATAAAAACGGTTATATAGGTTACTACAAAGCTCACCAAAAACAATTTTATCCAGCCATATTTTCGTAAAAAAGTATAAATCAAAACAAATATTCCCGAAATTAAAATATGCCATTGAATGCTTTGTTTTAAGCATAAAAAAAAATATAAAAAACCCATTGAAGCCAATATATTGATAACCAAAATGCCATAATATTTCTTCGAAAAAAAATTATTTATGGTAATTACTTTGTAATATTTCAAAAAATTATAGCCCAATACAGTTCCAAAAAAAACACAACTTGGATACACAATATGTTTAGTCATACCACTGGAAAAAGTAGTTAGATAAACTAATGACATTACTGCCAAACCAACGTGCAGTGAGGATTGAATATAAAAGTCGATAAGACGCTTTAAAATGTGCATTCAACAAAACTAATCAAACTGTTAATAAGAACTGTTTTTAGTTGAAAAATTCTCGAAATTTGACAGTTATTTAAACAAAAAATAAGAGTTTAATATTTACTTTTGCTGGTGTTAAAATCAATACCGATTTTCATCAGCACAAGCACAACTAAATACACTTTAGAACTTACAATTTAATGAAAACAGACGCATTTGCATTACGCCACATTGGTCCAAGTGAGAACGACCAAGAACATATGTTGAAAACTATTGGTGCAGAAACTATGGAGCAGCTTATTTTCGAAACTATTCCAAGTGATATTCGCTTGAAAACAGATTTAGATTTAGAACCTGCCATGACCGAATATGAATTTGCAAACCACATAAAAAAGTTAGGCGATAAAAATAAAATGTTCCAATCGTATATCGGTTTGGGCTATAACCAAGCGATTATTCCGGCGGTAATTCAAAGAAATGTTTTTGAAAACCCTGGTTGGTATACCGCTTATACTCCTTACCAAGCAGAAATCGCTCAAGGTCGTTTAGAAGCAATTCTAAATTTTCAAACGATGGTTATCGAATTAACCGGAATGGAGATTGCCAATGCATCACTTCTTGACGAAAGTACTGCTGCCGCAGAAGCGATGGCGTTATTATTTGATGTCAGAACCCGTGACCAAAAGAAAAATAATGTTTGTAAATTCTTCGTTTCTGAAGAGATTTTACCACAAACATTGTCGGTTTTACAAACCCGTTCTACTCCAATTGGGGTGGAATTAGTGATTGGAAACCATGAAGAATTCGATTTTTCAAATGACTTTTATGGGGCAATTCTTCAATATCCTGGGAAATTTGGACAAGTTCATGATTATGCTGGATTCATTGCCAAAGCGAAAACTAACGAAATAAAAGTTGCCGTTGGAGCTGATATTTTGAGTTTAGTAAAACTAACTCCACCAGGAGAAATGGGTGCAGATGTTGTTTTTGGAACTACACAACGTTTCGGAATTCCATTAGGTTATGGTGGTCCACACGCGGCCTATTTTGCTACTAAAGACGAATACAAACGATCGATGCCAGGAAGAATTATCGGTGTAACGATAGATACCAACGGTAATCGTGCACTTCGCATGGCGTTACAAACTCGTGAGCAACACATCAAGCGTGATAAGGCAACCTCCAATATTTGTACTGCACAGGTTTTATTATCTGTTATGGCAGGAATGTATGCGGTTTATCATGGACCAAAAGGGTTACAATATATAGCCGATAAAGTACACGCAATGGCAGTAACATTAGAAGAATTGTTAGAGAAATTGGGTTATTATCAAACCAATACTGCCTTTTTTGATACCATAGTTATTAAAGCAGATGCTAAAAAAGTGGCAGCAATTGCCGAACAAAACGAAGTGAATTTCTATTATATAGATGAAAATACGGTTTCCATTTCATTAAACGAAACAACAAATATTAGTGATGTAAATAAAATAGCCTCGATTTTTGCTAAAGTTTCAGGAAATCAATTTACCCCTGTTTCATCTCCCTCCCCTTTGGGGAGAGTTGGGGTGGGGCAAAGAACATCCACCTTTTTACAACATGATGTTTTTAACAAATACCATTCAGAAACGGCCTTAATGCGTTACATCAAAATGTTAGAACGCAAAGATTTGGCTTTAAATCATTCCATGATTTCCTTAGGTTCATGTACCATGAAATTGAATGCGGCTGCTGAGATGCTGCCTTTAAGTATGGCGCAATGGAACAACATTCATCCGTTTGCACCGTTAGACCAAGCGCAAGGTTATCAAGAAATGTTGACTAAGTTAGTGCAACAATTAAATGTAATTACTGGCTTCGCCGGTACCTCTTTACAACCCAATTCTGGTGCGCAAGGTGAATATGCAGGATTGATGGTTATTCGTGCCTATCATCAATCACGTGGCGATTTTCACAGAAACATTGCTTTAATTCCATCTTCTGCTCACGGTACTAATCCAGCTTCGGCTGCCATGGCTGGAATGCACGTTGTGGTAACAAAAACATTGGATAACGGAAATATTGATGTTGATGATTTACGTGAAAAAGCAATTCTACATTCTGCTAATTTATCATGTCTGATGGTTACCTATCCATCAACCCACGGCGTTTTTGAAAGTGCCATTAAAGAAATTACACAAATCATTCACGATCACGGTGGACAAGTGTATATGGATGGTGCTAATATGAATGCCCAAGTGGGCTTAACAAATCCGGCAACCATTGGCGCTGATGTTTGTCACTTAAATTTACATAAAACCTTCGCCATTCCTCACGGTGGCGGTGGTCCCGGAGTTGGCCCAATTTGCGTGGCACCACAATTAGTTCCGTTTTTGCCAACAAATCCTGTAATTCCAACTGGTGGCGAGAATGCTATCACAGCTATTTCTGCAGCACCTTGGGGTTCGGCTTTGGTTTGTTTAATTTCATACGGCTATATTTGCATGTTGGGTGCTGAAGGTTTGAAAAAATCTACAGAATATGCCATTTTGAATGCGAATTACATCAAGGAAAAATTAAACGGTCATTACGATACTTTATATTCTGGAGAGATGGGTCGCGCGGCACACGAGATGATTTTGGAATGCCGTCCATTTAAAGAAAAAGGTATTGAAGTAACCGATATCGCCAAACGATTAATGGATTACGGATTTCACGCACCAACCGTTTCATTCCCAGTGGCTGGAACGATGATGATTGAACCGACTGAAAGTGAAAACTTGGAAGAATTAGATCGTTTTTGTGATGCAATGATTGCAATTAGAAAAGAAATTGAAGCTGCCACCATTGAAAACCCTAACAATGTTTTGAAAAATGCGCCTCACACTTTAATGATGGTCACTACCGATAATTGGATTTATCCTTATACTCGTGAACAAGCGGCATTCCCGTTGGATTATGTAGCGGATAATAAATTCTGGCCAACAGTTCGTCGGGCAGATGAGGCCTATGGCGACAGAAATTTAGTTTGCAGTTGTGCTCCAATTGAAGCTTACATATAAGTTTTAGATTTGTTTAAAATTGTTTAAGGGTTTAAAGTTGTTCAGATTAACTTTAAACCCTTAAACAATTTTTAAACTTTAAACATTAAAAATGAACGATATTCAAAACCAAAGTGACTTGTATTTGTTAGTAGACGAATTCTACAAAAAACTGCTTTCAGACAGCTCAATAAGTTATATTTTTACTGATGTGGTTAAAATAAAAATTGAAGAGCACTTACCTATTTTAGTTACTTTTTGGTCACAAGTCATATTAGGAACAGGTGGTTATACAAATAATTTAACACAAATCCATTTGGATATAAATGCCAAAGAATATTTATCTCCTGAATTATTCAAAATATGGTTACATCATTTCAATACTGCCGTTGACGAATACTTTCGGGGTGAAAAAGCAGAACAAATAAAAACCCAAGCTTTGAATATTGCCACTATTATGCAAATTAAAATAGCACAAAATAAAGTTTAGTGTTGCATTATTAATAAAAATATTGGTTTTAAATGATAATTTGATAATAGTATGCACGCATAGTAATTATTGTGTTATTAATTGATTAATTATCTTTAAATTTACAGTTTATTTTGATTAAACTAAGCAATGAATATAAAAATAACAGGTTCTGGAAGCTATATCCCAACTGAAATAGTATCTAATAAAAATTTTGCTGAACACGTTTTTTTGAATGATGACGGAACTCCGTTTCCGCATCCGAATGATGTAGTAGCCAAAAAATTTCTCGAAATCACTGGAATTGAAGAACGCAGATATGCTTCAGATGATTTACAGACATCTGATATCGCAACAATTGCAGCAAAAAAAGCTATTCTAAATGCCAAGATTGACCCAGAAACTTTAGATTATCTAATTTTTGCTCATAATTTTGGCGATGTAAAAAAAGGAGCTATCCAAGGCGATATGTTACCGAGTTTAGCTTCTAAAGTGAAACATAATCTACGAATTAAAAACCCAAAATGTGTTGCTTATGATATGCTTTTTGGTTGTCCTGGTTGGGTTGAAGGAGTCATTCAAGCGACGGCATTTATAAAAGCTGGAATGGCAAAAAAATGTTTAGTCATTGGTGCTGAAACATTATCAAGAGTGGTAGATCCACACGATAGAGATTCTATGATTTATTCTGATGGTGCAGGAGCTACAATTGTTGAAGCTACAGCTGATGATGGCGGAATTCTTGCCCATGAATCTGCAACATTTTCTTATGATGAAGCAAACTATTTATACTTTGGAAAATCATTTAATTCTACACATAATCCCGATGTTCGCTACATTAAAATGCATGGCAGAAAAATATATGAATTTGCATTAAGCAATGTTCCCAAAGCTATGAAGGAATGTCTTGATAAAAGTGGTATTTCTATTAATGACGTAAAAAAAATACTGATACATCAGGCCAATGAAAAAATGGATGAAGCCATAATTCATCGATTTTATAAACTATATGGAAAAGAAGTTCCACATGGAATAATGCCCATGAGCATTCACAAACTCGGAAACTCAAGCGTTGCAACTATTCCAACGTTATATGACTCTATGGTTAAAGGCGAAATTGAAAACCAAGAACTAAACAAAGGCGATGTTATTATGTTTGCTTCGGTTGGCGCTGGTATGAATGTAAATGCTATTGTATACCGAATGTAATTTTTAACTGTTTTTAGTTTATGGTTTATGGTTTATAGTTAATTTTGCCTTGAAAAGACCAAAAACAATAAATCACAAACTTGTTACATGTACGAGAAAACCTATCCGAGTAAACGCTTTAACATTACACTTCAGTTTCTAAAAAAACACATTACGACATCCGAAACCATTTTCGATTTAGGAGTTTCAAATCCATTCTCCAAAATTATGGAAGAAAATGGATATACTGTTAAAAACACCAAAGGAGAAGACTTGGATAATGACCAAAGCGCCCTGCAAAACGAAACGTATCAGGCATTCACTGCTTTTGAAATTTTTGAACATTTATTGAACGCTTATACGGTTTTAGAAAACGTAAAATGTGATAAATTGTTAATATCCATTCCATTGCGTTTGTGGTTTTCCTCGGCTTACAAAAGTAAAACTGATACATGGGACAGACATTACCATGAATTTGAAGATTGGCAATTGGATTGGTTACTAGAAAAAACGGGGTTTAAAATCGTGGACCGTATCAAGTTTACACATCCTGTGAAAAAATTTGGTTTTCGCCCTTTATTGAGGTATTTCACGCCGAGATATTATTTGGTTTATGCAGAAAGAAATCCCAAAAAATAAATCCCAAATTCCAAAATTTCGTTCATATCAGTTGGAATTTGGAATTTAAAAAATTGGAATTTAAAAATGAAATATTACATCGTCATTCCATCGCACAACGAAGAAAAACACATTTCCTTAACCTTACAATCATTGGTCGAGCAAACGGTTTTACCTTCAAAAATTATAGTGGTGAATGATAACTCAACCGATAGAACAGCTGTAATTGTTAAAGAATTTTCAGAAAATTATTCTTGGATAACATTAGTTAATAAAACTTCAGATGCAACACATTTGCCGGGAAGCAAAGTGATACAGGCATTTCAAAAAGGATTAGAAACGCTAGATGATAATTATGATTTTCTTGTAAAAGCTGATGCTGATTTAATTTTTCCAACTAACTATTTCGAAACTATCATTTCGCATTTTAAATCCGATGAACGAATAGGAATGGTGGGCGGATTTGCCTACATCGAAAAAAATGGCGATTGGATTTTGGAAAACTTAACCGATAAAGACCATATTCGCGGTGCCTTTAAAGCGTATAGAAAAGCAACTTTTGAGCAAATTGGAGGTTTAAAACCTGCCATGGGTTGGGACACAGTAGATGAATTACTTTGCAAATTTTACAATTGGAAAGTCGTAACAGATGAAACGTTGAAAGTCAAACATTTAAAACCCACTGGCGCAAACTACAATAAAACAGCTCGTTACCAGCAAGGAGAAGCTTTTTATACTTTAGGTTACGGATTTTTAATTACTACCATTGCATCGGCAAAACTGGCATTAATGAAAAGAAAACCGCTACTGTTTTTTGATTATGTAAAAGGGTATTGGAAAGCAAAATCTGAAAAAAAACCACTTTTGGTTACAGAGGTACAAGCTAAATTTATACGAGATTATCGCCTTAGCAAAATGAAAGAAAAGTTTATTTAGTTAAAATTTGTTGCAAATCTTTATTAAATGAAAAAAAACCTTCAACTGATAAATCTTCACCTATAGATTCCCAATGAATCCAACTATTATCAGCCCATAATTCATATGCTTCTAATTCTTCAATAGTAGAATTTTTTAAACGAGGAAACCACTCTAATGGCATTTTCCCAATTCTATTGTCGTTAGTTTCAACAAAAATAAATTCATTGTCAAACCAAATTTTTTTTGCTTCCATTTTGTTCTTTTATGATTTATAAAAATCGTTCCAATGATTGATTATTAATTCTTTGTTTTCTTCAATAATACTTTCAGCCAATAAAAGGTCTTTCTTTTTTATTCCTTTGTTTTCAATTAACTCAACAGGACTAATATTAAATTTTGCTGTGCCATCAGCATTTTTAATGTGTACATGAATAGGCAAATGATCATTGCTAAAATAGAAAAACCGCATACCAAAAAAACGAAAAATCTCAGGCATGTCTTTTAGATAAATAGCATCACAAATATACGAAAATCAATTACTTATTAATTGAATAGGTCAAACTCATTAAAAAATTTCACTAAAATTAAACCAATTCATTCAAATTAACTTGTTTGTTAAAGGAAAAATGGAATACTCTTTTATACTAAAGCAAGATTTTTATATTTAAATCCTACACAATATTTGTTAATTAAACTAACATTTATTTAAAAATACAAAAATAATTTAAATACAGATAACCATATTTTTATCTTTTAAAAACATCAATAACATAAAATATACTATTTTTACTTTTTGCTCTTAAAAGCTATCTGGACTGTAAACTGAACACTAAAAAAATGATGCTTATCCGTTATTTATCTCAAATAGGAAAATATTTCTTGATGTGGAAAGAAGTCTTTAACAAACCAACAAAATGGTCGGTTATGAGACAATTAATTTTCAAAGAAATTGATGATTTAATAATAGATTCTCTTGGGATAGTGGCATTTATATCCTTCTTTGTTGGAGGTGTAGTTTCTATTCAAACTGCTTTAAATCTTACCAATCCTTTAATTCCAAAATACCTCATTGGGTTTGCCACACGACAATCGGTAATTTTAGAATTTGCGCCAACATTTATTTCCGTAATTATGGCGGGGAAAATGGGTTCTTTTATTACATCAAGCATAGGAACAATGCGTGTTACAGAGCAAATCGATGCGTTGGAGGTTATGGGTGTAAACTCGTTGAATTATTTGGTTTTTCCAAAAATGATAGCATTACTACTGTATCCATTTGTGATTGGAATAGCTATGTTTCTAGGAATTCTTGGTGGTTTTATTGCCAGTGTTTATGGTGGATTTGGCTCTAGTGATGATTTTATTATAGGATTACAACAAGAATTTATTCCATTTCACGTTGCCTATGCTTTTATAAAAACATTTATTTTTGGTTTACTATTAGCCACCATTCCATCCTTTCATGGCTATTATATGAAAGGTGGCGCACTTGAGGTAGGGAAAGCAAGTACGGTTTCCTTTGTGTGGACAGCTGTTACCATTATTTTGGTGAATTACATATTAACTCAATTACTCTTAACCTAAATGATAGAAGTAAAAAACATAGAAAAATCTTTTGGAGATTCTAAAGTTTTAAAAGGAATTTCTACCATTTTTGAAACAGGAAAAACCAATTTAATCATTGGACAAAGTGGCTCTGGAAAAACGGTTTTATTGAAAAGTCTATTAGGCATTCATTCGCCCGATAAAGGAACTATCTCTTTTGATGGCAGAATTTATTCAGAGCTAACGGCTGATGAAAAAAGAACATTACGTACCGAAATTGGCATGGTGTTTCAAGGAAGCGCCCTTTTTGACAGCATGACAGTTGAGGAAAATATTGGTTTTCCGCTTAAAATGTTTTCTAATAAATCAGCCGCAGAGATTAAAGAACGTGTAAACTTTGTAATTAATCGTGTCAATTTAATTGATGCCAATCATAAAAAACCATCCGAAATATCGGGAGGAATGCAAAAACGTGTGGCGATAGCTAGAGCGATTGTGAACAATCCGAAATATCTTTTTTGTGACGAACCCAACTCAGGATTAGACCCTAAAACTGCGATTTTGATTGATAACCTAATTCATGAAATAACGGTAGAATATGATATTACTACAGTTATTAATACACACGATATGAATTCGGTGATGGAAATTGGAGAGAAAATTATTTTTTTAAAAGAAGGCATTTTAGCTTGGGAAGGTTCCAAAAAAGAAATCTTCAAAACCGATAATGAAGCTATCGTTGATTTTGTATATTCTTCCAATCTTTTCAAAAAAATTAGAAAAGCTCAGAATAAAGAGGAATAAAAAAGCAACAATGTTCATTGCCTTTTATAACTCATTTGCCAAAGCAGTAATTCGCTTGATGTCTTGCTCTTTACTTTTCGGATAAATCAATAGAATACCTTCTTTATCTACAATAATGTAATCGTGTAAACCATCAATAACAATGATTTTATTGGCATCGGAACGGACAATATTATTAGAAGCATTTTCCATCACAACTTTTGCATTAATAATACCATTGTTGTTTTCATCCTTGTCTAATTTTTCATGAAGTTGTCCCCAAGTGCCCAAGTCATTCCAATCGAATGTTGCCGGAAGCACATAAACGTTTTGTGCTTTTTCCATCACGGCATAATCAATGGAAATATTTTCTACATTGGCATAATTATCATTGATGAATTGCTTTTCATTCAAGGTATTATAACTTTCAATTCCCTTTTGAAATAACCCGTTCATTTGGGGTTGGAATTTCTCAAATGCTTCTGTAATCGATTGTACACTCCAAATAAAAATACCGCCATTCCAAAGAAAATTTCCAGCAGCAAGAAAGGATTTCGCCGTTTCATAATCGGGTTTTTCGCGGAACTGATTTACTTTTTTTATTGGATTGGTATCGCTTTTATCAAATTCAATATAGCCAAAACCTGTATTAGGAAATGTGGGTTGGATACCAAGAGTTAACAAAGCATTCTCTTGCTGACAAAAGTCAAAACATTGCTGTAAATTATTAGAAAACGCTACTTCATCTTCTATCCAGTGATCGCTTGGAGCAACGACCATCACGGCATTTGGATTTTGCTTTTGAATTTTTAAGGACGCATATAAAATACAAGGGGCTGTATTTCGCATCGCGGGTTCTAGCAATACTTGCTCTTGTTTTACCATGGGCAATTGTTCGAGAACCAACTCGTTATAGCGTTCGTTGGTTAAAATCAAAATATTTTCAGCTGGAATTAACTTTGACAAACGACTGAATGTTTTTTGTATCAAAGTGCTTCCTGCACCTAACATGTCATGAAACTGTTTTGGTAAATCGGTTGTACTCACTGGCCAAAAGCGTGAACCCACACCGCCAGCCATTAATATGGCGTAATAATTTTTATTCATAGTCATTGTGAGGAGTTAGGAGGAACGAAGCAAAGCAATCTCATTTTTTTAATTAGTCATGCAAATATATTTATAATAAATTAGGAATTAAAGGAATAAATTACATCTAAATACTATCATACAACTTGTAAAACTAATAAATAAGTAACTTTTGAATTCATTTTTAAAATTAAACTAATAAAAATTTGCCATTGTATATTTTTTTTTACATTTGACGAATTTAAAACATAACAAAATGAAAAAAATTATTTTATTAGCAGTTGCTTTCGTATCCTTTGCAACTATAACTTCGTGTTCAAAAGATGATGATCAAGCATCACTACAAGGAAAGTGGGAATATTTTAAAGAAGGTACAGCTAACAGTAGCGGACAGGAGGATTTGGTTGATTATCAACACCAAGCAGGTTGTTCAAAAGATTATAGCATTATAACTGCTAGTTCAATTGTAGATCATAGTTTTTTTGGCAGTACATGTGAAGAAGAAATATTCTCAACACCATACACTCGAAATGGTAATACAATTTCAATCACTGTTGAGGGCGAAACTTTTACTGCTGAAATAAAAACATTAGACTCTAGCACTCTCAAAATCTATTCAATAGACCCTGAATTTCCAGGCATTATTGATGTAACAGTTTTTAAACGAATAAACTAATATTTTTTTATAAGTTTATAAATCAACAGTATTAATCAATTTTAATACTGTTTTTTTATTTATGTGTTGGGTAAAATTTCCACCTCAGCATTGGCATTAAACAAAAACAATCTTCCGGTTTTCACTTCCAGACATTCATAACGTTTTACACGAAGTCCTTTCTTTTGAAATATTCTGCCATTTTTTATTCGGAACATACTGCCGCTTGGCACTTCGTGTATGAAATGAATATCGGGTTTTCGTTCGTCAAATTGCTTTAAGGCAAAAGCCAATCGAGCATCAGTATCACTACTGGCTGTTGGGTTTCTGAAA
>NZ_JBKCVI010000157.1:0-6771 GCF_046317795.1 Flavobacterium sp.
AAGATGTAATACCACCAGCAACAGCGGCTTTACTTTCGGAAGCAATATCGCCTTTGTGAGTTAATCCTGGTTCACGAAAATGCACTTGGTCATCAATAGCTCCAGGAATTAAAAAACTTCCTTCGGCATCAATGATTTTACAATTGGCCAATTTCGGGCTAATAGTTTGGGCGATTTCAACTATATATTCATTTTCAATCAACACATCGCCTTCAATTATTTTTCCTTCGTTTACTATCTTGGCATTCTTTATTAAAACCGTATTCATTTTTTTCTTTATAATCTGTTTAAAAACTTTCTAAATCTCAAAGAGATAACTCCAAATATTGCTTCTTTTATAATAGAACCACTCATTTTAGACTGTCCTTTTGTTCTATCCGTAAAGATTACTGGTACTTCTTGAATGTCAAAATTTTTAGCAAAAGCTCTGTACTTCATTTCTATTTGAAAGGCATAGCCAATAAATTTAATACTATCTAAATTTATTTTCTCCAAAACATCTCTGCGGTAGCAAATAAATCCTGCTGTAGCATCCATAATTTTCATGCCAGTTATCATTCTCACATAAACCGAAGCAAAATAGGATAATAAAACCCTACTTAATGGCCAATTTACAACATTTACTCCAGTTACATATCGTGAACCTATGGATAAATCGGCGCCGTTGTTTTTACAAGATTCATACAACAATAGTAAATCTTTTGGATTATGCGAAAAATCGGCATCCATCTCGAAAATAAAATCATAGTGTTGTTTCAAAGCCCATTTAAATCCATGAACATATGCTGATCCTAAACCAGCTTTCTTGGCGCGTTTGGTCAAAAACAAGTTACCGTAGAATTCATTTTGTAATTCGATGACTTTTTCAGCTGTTTTATCTGGAGAATTATCATCAACAATCAAAATATGAAACGGCTTGTCCAATGAAAACACAGCGCGAATAATGCCTTCAATATTTTCAATCTCATTATAGGTTGGAATAATTACTAGACCGTCAATCATAAAAAACTAAAGTAAATTTGACCCAAAATTAATCTTTTTATTAAAGTAGTATCTTAATAATTTTATAATAATTTAAGAAATAAAAAATTAGTAATTTTGGCAGAATTATGTTAGAAACTGTTTTACAGCCAAGAGTTTTAGAATCTAAAGATTGGGCAACTTATCTTTTTATACTTTCTTTTGTATTTATTGCAATTGCTAGAAGCACCTTTGAAACAAGATTCAAAGACTTTCTCAGGATTTTAGTTTCTGATAAATACATTAAAATTTATAAAGATTCTTCTCATTTGATGAGTGGGTTTACCATACTCTTGTTTGTAGTTCAAATTATTTCATTTTCATTTTTTATACAATTATTACTTCATCAGCTGGGTTATGTTTCTAAAACCGACAGTGTTATATTCGCTCGTATTTTTACCTTTTTTGGGATATTTGTGCTTTCAAAATTTTTGATTGAAAAAATTATAGCCGCTATATTTAACATTGATGAATTTGCAGAAGAATTTAATTTGCAAAAAGTAAGTTATCGAACTTTTATTGGCATAATTCTATTACCAGTAAACATATACCTGTTTTACAACAATAATCCATCAAATATTTTAATTTTTTGCATAATCGGTGTGATATTGATAATTAATTTGTTTTCATACATGATTTCGTTGAAGATTTATCAAAATTTATTTATAGGTAAAGTGTTTTATTTTATTTTGTATCTTTGCGCACTTGAAATAGCACCGTACTATTTTATATATTATTTGATTACAAAAAATTTAGCGCATTAAAATGTCAAATTTGAAAGTAAAAACAATTTTGGTGTCACAACCAGAGCCAAAGGTAGAAAACTCACCTTATTTTGAATTACAACAAAAACATAAGGTAAAAGTTGACTTCCGCTCATTTATACATGTAGAAGGAGTTAATGCAAAAGATATAAGAGCTCAAAAAATTGACCTCAATAACTTTTCAGCAATTATTTTGACGAGCAGAAATTCTGTTGACCATTTTTTTAGAGTGGCCGAAGAAATGCGTTATAAAGTTCCCGAAGACTTAAAATATTTTTGTCAATCAGAAGCGATTGCTTTTTATTTACAGAAGTATGTAGTTTATAGAAAACGTAAAATATATGTGGGTCAAAAGGATTTTGTTGATTTATCCCCATTAATAAAAAAATACAAAGAGGAGAAATTCTTGTTGCCTGCTTCAGATCAATTGAATTATGACGTGCCTCAAACCCTGAATAATTTGAAAGTTGACTGGATACAAGCTACTTTTTACAAAACGGTCATGAGTGATTTGTCTGATTTAGCAGATGTTTATTATGATGTTTTGGCTTTTTTTAGTCCAACAGGAATTAAATCGTTATTCAAAAACTTCCCTGACTTTCAACAAAACAATACCCGAATTGCCGTTTTTGGGAGCACTACACAAAAAGAAGCATTAGAACACGGTTTACGTATTGATATTTTGGCTCCAACTCCGGAAACTCCTTCAATGACAATGGCATTGGAACGATATATTGCCGACGCTAATAAGGGGAAGTAAAATACTTTTATAAATAAAAAAGCCATTCACAAGTAAAATGAATGGCTTATTCCTTTGGTTTAGGTTTGTATGTTATAATTGTGGGCCAGCTTTTACTAAGCTTTTGCCTTCTATATTGTCTGAATATTGTTCAAAATTTTGTATAAATCGCGATGCTAAATCTGCTGCTTTCTCATTCCAATGCGAAACATTTTCATAAGTAGCTCTTGGGTCTAAGATTGCCGAATCTACATCATGTAAAGCTGTGGGCACTTCGAAATTGAAAACTGGAATAAATTTAGTTG
The DNA here is from genome assembly GCF_046317795.1 of Flavobacterium sp. GTDB lineage: Bacteria > Bacteroidota > Bacteroidia > Flavobacteriales > Flavobacteriaceae > Flavobacterium. The sequence goes on from NZ_JBKCVI010000157.1 coordinate 2,829, forward strand.
GGGCTTTTTCAATAGAACCATCAAGAATAGCATCAATAATAGCTCTTGTATCTTTTATAGAAATACGTTTTCCTGTTCCGTTCCAACCTGTGTTGACCATATATGCTTTTGCTTGGTGTTGTTCCATTTTTTTTACCAATTCTTCTCCATATTTTGTTGGGTGTAATGATAAAAATGCTTTTCCAAAACACGCTGAAAAAGTTGGGGTTGGTTCCGTTACGCCACGTTCTGTTCCTGCTAATTTTGCCGTAAATCCTGAAAGGAAATAATATTTAGTTTGTTCTGGAGTTAATTTTGAAACCGGTGGCATTACGCCAAAAGCATCCGCCGTTAAGAAAATAACTTTGGTTGCGTGACCCGCTTTTGAAACTGGTTTTACAATATTATGAATGTGATTAATAGGATAAGAAACTCTGGTGTTTTGTGTAACCGAACCGTCTTTAAAATCAATCTTACCGTTAGAGTCAACAGTTACGTTTTCTAATAAAGCATCTTTTTTAATGGCACCATAAATGTCTGGTTCATTTTCAGCACTTAAATCGATTGTTTTGGCATAACAGCCACCCTCAAAATTGAAAACGCCTTCATCGTCCCAACCGTGTTCATCGTCACCTATTAATTCACGCTTTGGGTCAGTTGACAAAGTCGTTTTTCCAGTTCCAGAAAGTCCAAAGAAAACTGCCACATCACCATCAGTTCCTTTATTGGCAGAACAATGCATTGAAGCAATTCCTTGTAATGGCAAATAGTAGTTCATCATGGCAAACATTCCTTTTTTCATTTCGCCACCATACCAAGTACCCCCTATAATTTGAACTTTTTCAGTTAAATTAAATGCAATATATACTTCTGAATTTAATCCGTGAGCTGCATAGTCTTTGAAAGAAGTTTTAGAACCATTCATTACAATAAAATCGGGTTCTCCAAAATTTTCCAATTCAACTTCCGTTGGACGAATAAACATATTGGTCACAAAATGCGCTTGCCAAGCAACTTCCATAATGAAGCGAACTTTCAATCTCGTGTTTTCATTGGCACCACAAAAAGCATCAACTACATATAATTTTTTGCCTGTAAGTTGATTGACAGTATTTTCTTTTAAAGCATTCCAAGTGTTTTGAGAAATGGGCTTATTATCATTAACTGCTTTTTCTGAATTCCACCAAATGGTATTTTCAGTAATGCTATCTTTAACAATGTATTTATCTTTTGGAGAGCGACCAGTAAAAACCCCTGTCATCACATTCACTGCGCCAAGTTCGGTTAGTTGCCCTTTTTCATACCCTTCTAAATTCGGATTTAGTTCGTCATTATATAATTTTTCAAAGGAAGGATTGTGGATAATTTCGTTAACATTTTTAATTCCGTATTTTTCTAACGAAATCGATTTCGTAATTTGAGCGTAGTTCTCCATGAAAATTAGTTTGTATTGTTTTATTAATCAGGTCACAAAGGTAAAAATTATATTTTAGAAACTATTTTTTTCTCAAAATATTATCTTTTTTCTTCAAAATATTCCAAATTAAAAGTCCCCAAGCCACTATTAACAAAGTTCCACCGATGGGAGTTATAATTCCTATTGATTTAAAATTGACGCCAGAAATCGATTTTGTTGCCAACAAGTAGATTGAACCTGAGAAGAAAATTACTCCAAAAATGACTAATCGAAAGATTGTTTTCTTTTTATTCTCTTCAAGAAACGAATTCATACCTACAAATAACAAAAAAAGTGCATGATACATTTGATATTTTACACCCGTTTCAAAAGTATTTAACTCTTCTAATGTTAAATATTTTTTCAAAGCATGAGCGCCAAAGGCACCCAAAATTATTGCCAACATTCCCATCAAAGCTGCAGTACTAATTATTTTTCTTTCCATTTTTTTTTGAATTGAATACTAAAGCCCAAATTTATTCGTTATTTTATTAATGGTGAAGGAATTTCACGTTTCTTTTGACCCTAAATTTCGGGACGAACCATTTTAAAAATTTTATATTTGCATCTTTAATTTTCAATCATGAAGAAAATATATATTTTACTTACAGCAGTTTTTGTTTTAAGTTCTTTTGCTTCTATAAACGGTCAAACCATTAAATCTGGCGAAAAACTGGTTTTTGCTGGGTCTTATAACATGAGTGGTTTAATGACGCAATTGGCACAAGTTACTATGAGTACTGAAACGGTTTCTACTGCCAAAAATTCTTATTTGCATTTAAGTTGTGAATTGTCGACCTACACCAAATGGGATTCGTTTTTCAAGATTAGAGATATTTATGAATCCTATGTAAACCCATCAAATTTTAAACCAAGTTTATACAAAAGAAATATCGATGAAGGTGGTTATACCAAAAAAGAAAAATATGTTTTCAAAGGAAATACGGTGACTAGTACAACCAAAAGAAGAAATAAACCCGAAACTCAGAAAACAGTCACTATTGGTGCTTCAACACAAGATGTGATTTCGCTTTTTTACAAAGTTAGAACCATGGATTTTTCTAAATTCAAAGAAGGACAAACAGTTTCCTTGATGATTATTTTTGACGAAAAGCAAGTTCCTGTAACCTTGAAATATATGGGTAAAGAAACCATCAATGCTGGGAATTTAGGCAAAAAAGAATGTTTCAAAATTTCTATCGGTGCCAAAACAGATGCTTTGAGAGGAAAAGATAAAAACTTGATTTGGCTTACTGCTGATGCTAAAAAAATTCCAACGTTATTAAAATTTAACATTCCTGTTGGATCTGGGCAATTGACTTTAACCTCAGCAACTGGAATTTAAACTTTAACAATCATGAGAAAACTAATCACTGTTATAGCAATCATTTTTACCGTTGTAGCCATTATTTTTTCAGTTTTACCAATGGATACAATGGCATTCTTGCCTATAGGTTTAGCATTAGTGCTTTCTTTATTACTTTTGAAAAAATCAGAAGCAGCGCAGAAAATGATTCCGAAAGCTTTACTTTTTGTTTGTGCATTATGTTCTGTATTTGTTCTTGGAAAAACACTTTTTATAAAAGATGAAGTTGAAGTTGACCAAAAATTTGAACAACAAAAAATGGAAACCAAACAAGAAGCCAAAAAAGAACTTGAAGAAATAGAAGGTTTAGAATAATTCATATCAAAAGCTCATCCAATAAGATGTGCTTTTTTGTTACAATCAAATTCATACATTTGTTCCCAACAACAAACAAACGCATGAGAACTATTTTAATCATTGGTGCTGGTCGTTCGGCATCCTCACTGATACACTATCTTTTAAACAAATCGGTACAGGAAAATCTTCACCTCACAATTGGCGATTTATCTCAGGAATTAGCCCAACGCAAAACAAATAATCATCCCAATGCTACCGCAATTGCCTTGGACATTAATAATATTTCACAACGCCAAACCGAAATTCAAAAAGCGGATATCGTAATTTCGATGTTGCCAGCTCACATGCACATTGAGGTTGCTAAAGATTGCGTAACTTTTAGGAAAAACATGGTTACGGCTTCCTATGTTTCGGATGCCATGCAAAATTTGGATACCGAAGTGAAAGCTAATGGCTTAGTTTTTATGAACGAAATCGGACTAGATCCAGGCATTGACCACATGAGTGCCATGAAAGTGATTCACGAAATTGAAGAAAAAGGCGGCAAGATGATTTTATTTGAATCGTTTTGTGGTGGATTAGTAGCTCCCGAAAGTGATACCAACCTTTGGAATTATAAATTCACTTGGGCGCCTAGAAATGTTGTCCTCGCCGGTCAAGGCGGAGCCGCTAAATTTATTCAAGAAGGCAAATACAAATACATTCCCTATCATAAATTATTCCGTAGAACAGAGTTTCTAGAAGTAGAAGGTTATGGTAAATTTGAAGCGTATGGCAATCGCGATTCGTTGAAATACAGAAGCGTTTATGGATTAGACAATATCTTAACTTTATACCGAGGAACC
>NZ_JBKCVI010000158.1:0-7026 GCF_046317795.1 Flavobacterium sp.
ACTTAATACTTAATACTTAATACTTAATACTTAATACTTAATACTTAATACTTAATACTTAATACTTAATACTTAATACTTAATACTTAATACTTAATACTTAATACTTAATACTTAATACTTAAATCAAAAATACCGCATCTTCACCATCTTTTTCCTTCCAACAAACGGTTACTTTTTCATCGTTAATTACATCAACCTGACGACCTCTATAATCGGGTTGAATGGGTAAATGCCTGCTAAATCTTCTATCTATTAATACCAATAGTTCAACTTCTGATGGTCTGCCAAAAGATTGAATAGCCGTCAGTGCCGCATTAATACTTCTTCCAGTAAAAAGCACATCGTCAATAAAAACTACTTTTTGGTCTTCTACCAGAAAATCTATTTGAGTTTTATTAGCATCTAATTGTTTTTCGCCACGACGAAAATCATCACGAAAAAAAGTGATGTCCAAAAATCCTAACTTAATATTTTTGATTTGATATTCGTTTTCCAATAATGATTTTATACGATTGGCTAAATAAATGCCTCGCGGTTGAATGCCTATTAAAACGGTATTAGAAAAATCGAGGTGTTTTTCGATTAACTGACAAGCCAAACGATGGAGTATGATATTGACTTCTTTGGAAGTGAGCAATACTTTTTGACTCATAGTGGTTTTGTTTGGGTGGTAAAGATATAATTTTTTTGTTGTAAAAAAAAACCGCCTACATATAGAAGCGGCTGAATTATTAGATATACATTTTCTTTCTCATTTCTTGAATTTTTTCATCATCCAAATATTCATCAAAAGTCATGTACCTGTCGATAACACCGTTTGGTGTGATTTCTAAAACTCTGTTAGCAACCGTTTGCGCAAACTCGTGGTCATGAGTGGTAAATAATACCGAACCTTTAAAGTTTTTCAATGAATTGTTAAACGCTGTAATAGATTCCAAATCTAAGTGATTGGTTGGTTCATCGAGCATTAAAACATTAGCGCGAATCATCATCATTCGAGAAAGCATACAACGCACTTTTTCACCTCCAGAAAGTACCGTACATTTTTTCAACGCTTCTTCGCCAGAGAAAATCATTTTACCCAAGAAACCACGAACATATACTTCATCTCGTTCTTCTTCTGTTTTCACAAATTGGCGTAACCAATCTACTAAGTTTAAACTTCCGTCTGTAAAAAATTGACTGTTATCATTTGGTAAATACGATTGATTAGTAGTAATTCCCCAATCAAATGTTCCAGCATCTGCTTTTTGATTTCCGTTTAAGATTTCATAAAAAGCAGTGGTTGCCCGAGAATCTTTTGAAAAGATTACCACCTTGTCGCCTTTTGCCATGTTCAAATCTATGTTTTTGAACAAAACTTCTCCATCAACAGAGGCAGCTAAGTTTTGCACATGTAAAATTTGATCCCCAGCCTCTCTTTCTACATCAAAAATAATAGCTGGATACCTTCTACTTGATGGTCTAATTTCGTCAAGGTTCAATTTTTCAATCATCTTTTTTCGAGAAGTGGCTTGTTTCGATTTCGCCACATTCGCACTAAAACGACGGATAAATTCTTCTAACTCAGCTTTCTTTTCTTCCGCTTTTTTGTTTTGTTGGGCTTTTTGACGCGCCGCTAATTGGCTAGATTCGTACCAAAACGTATAGTTACCAGAATAATGATTGATTTTAGAAAAATCGATATCAGAAATATGAGTACAAACTGAATCTAAAAAGTGTCTGTCGTGAGAAACAACTATTACTGTGTTTTCATAATTGGCTAAGAAATTTTCTAACCAACTAATGGTCTCAAAATCCAAATCATTTGTTGGCTCATCCATTATTAATACATCCGGATTTCCAAAAAGTGCTTGTGCCAAAAGGACACGAACTTTCATTTTTCCTTCCATTTCGCCCATCATGGTATAATGCATATCAGCAGAAATACCCAAATTAGATAGCATAGCACCAGCATCAGACTCCGCATTCCAGCCATTCATTTCTTCAAACTGCACTTGCAACTCTCCTATTCTATCAGCATTTTTATCATCATAATCGGCGTACAAAGCATCCATCTCGGATTTTACGGCAAACAAAACTTTGTTTCCCATCATAACCGTTTCCAAAACGGTATGCTCATCAAACATATTGTGATTTTGGTTCAAAACCGACATACGTTTTCCCGGTTCAAGAAATACTCTTCCGGATGTTGGATCAATATCACCGGCTAGAATTTTCAAAAAAGTAGATTTTCCAGCACCATTAGCACCAATAACTCCATAGCAATTGCCTTGAGTAAAGGTTGTATTTACTTCGTCGAATAAAATCCTTTTACCAAATTGAACTGATAAATTAGAAACTGTAAGCATGAATTGTAATTTTATAAAATTTTACTTCGTACCGTTCGACCTTTGGTCTCGAGTGGTGCAAAAGTAATGAATAGTGTTCAGTGTTTAATTAAAAAATGTTCAGTTTTTTATACCTTAATTTAACTAATGATTAACAGAATAATCCAATTCATCTGAATATTTTTGTTTATTAATTTCTATTCAATGCACCACATCAGAAATTTAATAATCTTTGCTTTAATTATACCCGTTTTATCTCTTTTTTCTTCGTGCAAAAACGATTTTAAAGGGAATGACTATGTAGCTTATTTTGGTGGCGAAATTGTTAATCCCAATAGTAAATATGTTTATTTTTGTAAAGATAACGAAGTCATTGATACTTTAAAACTGGATAATAAAAATCGCTTTTTTATTCAATTTGACTCTCTTGCTCCAGGTTTGTATACTTTCAAACATGAACCTGAATATCAATATGTGTATTTTGATAAAAACGATAGTATCATGGTTCGCGTTAACTCAAAAGATTTTGATGCATCGCTAGTGTTTTGCGGTCGTGGTGATCAAAAAAATAATTTTCTGATTGAATTGTATTTGAATAATGAAAAGGATAAAAACAGTATGTTTCCGGTTTTTGACTATGACATTGATAAATTCCAAAAAACAATCGATTCATCTTATCAAGTAGCCCAAAAATTTTACACCACAAAAAAAGAAGAAATAAAATGGAATGACGATTTTGATAAATTTGCCAAAAGTTCAGTTGATTTGCCTCATTATTCCAAAAAAGAATTATACCCTATTATTCATAAAATGAGAACTGGAGAAGACGTTTACGAAAAAATTCCAAAGAACTTTTATGCTTACCGAAAATCTATAGATTGCAATAATGTTGCACTTTCCACCTATTCACCATTTGTAAATTATTTATCTCACATGCTCAATAACATGAGCACAATAAACTATCATAATCATTTCACAGAAGTAGATTTGGCTTTAAAAACCAATATCAACAAAATGAATATTGCTGATACTTTGATAAAAAATGAAAAGATAAAAAACACCATTTTAAACACTATTGCCTTTCAATATCTATTGGAAGATCAAAATATTGTTAATAACAATTTGTTTATTGATACCTATTACAAATATTCAACTGATAAAACATATAAAAACGAAATTTTAAAAATTGGAAATGCTATTCAACTATTAAAGCCAAATTACGATTTGCCAATAGTTGAACTTACTGATGCTAATGAAAATAAAATATTGTCTGATAAATTGATTTCCAAAAATACCGTAATCTTCTTTTGGACAGGAACAGCCATCACTCATTTTGAAACTGTACATAAAAAAGTATTAGCATTTAAAAGGAAATATCCTAAATATCAGTTTATTGCCATCAATTTGAATGATACACAAGAAGAATGGAAAGATATGCTTTCTAATTATAATTTTAGTGGAATTACCGAATTAAGATGTGCCAATTTTGAAGATTTAAAAACGAAATGGGCTATCAACAAAATAAATAGAACCATCATTTTAGATGACAATGGAAGAATAAAAAACGCTTTTACCAATATATTTGACGTGAATTTTGAGGACAACTTGAAATAAATTCTAAAACCGTCAACATAATAAAAAAAGCTTTCAAATTGAAAGCTTTTTTTTGTGTTTATTTAATTATTTTTTATTGATTTCCTTTAGCATAATCAGCTAAAAATTGTGCTAAACCGATATCTGTCAAAGGATGTTTCAATAAACCATAAATAGCAGAAAGTGGTCCAGTCATTACATCAGCACCAATTTTTGCACAATTTACAATATGCATAGTATGTCGCACTGAAGCGGCAAGAATTTGAGTTTCATAACCGTAATTATCATAAATCAATCGTATTTCTTCAATCAAAGCCAAACCATCGGTAGAAATATCATCCAATCGTCCAATAAAAGGAGAAACAAAAGTGGCTCCAGCTTTGGCAGCTAATAATGCTTGTCCTGCTGAAAATACTAAAGTCACATTGGTTTTAATTCCTTTATCAGAAAAATATTTACAAGCTCTTACGCCATCTATTGTCATTGGTAATTTCACGACAATTTGCTCGTGTAATTCTGCTAATTCCTCACCTTCTCTAATCATTCCATCATAATCAGTAGCAATGACTTCGGCACTTACTTCGCCATCAACAATTTTACAAATGGCAACGTAGTGTTTTAAAATATTATTTTTTCCAGTGATTCCTTCTTTTGCCATCAACGAAGGATTTGTTGTAACGCCATCAAGTACGCCAAGTCCTTGTGCTTCTTTGATTTCGTTTAAGTTGGCAGTGTCAATAAAAAATTTCATAGTGTTTGTATATAATGTTGTGTGTTTTAAAAGTAAATATCAAAAATCAATATCAATGGCAAAAATCAATGACAAAAATAAAACATAGTAATTACAAATGGTATTAAACTTGATTTTATTTATTTATTTTTTGAAATTGTCAGCAATATTACCATTGCTATTGAAATTGCCATTGCTATTTCAAAGTTTATAATGGTTCATTAGCATTCTTTCATAAATTCTATCGGGTAAAATTCTCTTCAGCACTATGGAAAATTTTTGCATAAATGCACCTACTTTGTAATGCAACTTTGGATTTTTATCATTGATGATTTGATGAATTACCATAGCTAAATCAGTTGGGTTGTCACCTGTATGCATGTGCGTATTCATCATATTTAAAGTGTTTTTATAGGGAGTTTCATAAACTGATCCTGCTACAATTGGAGCATGATAACGATGGGCTGCAATTTCAGTGGCAAATTCTCCCGGTGCAACATTGACTACGTTTATTCCAAATGGTTTTACTTCAATACTAATGGCTTCCGTCACTATTTCTAAAGCCGATTTTGAAGCCGAATAAACCCCACGATATGGCAAACCCATATAACCTGCTATAGAAGTAATATTAATAATTAACCCTGATTTTTGCTCACGCATTTGAGGTAAAACAGCTTTCATCACTTCGATAGGACCGAAAAAGTTGGTCTCAAAATTATTTCGCATTTCATCCGTTGGCGTTTCCTCTATTGGTCCAGTAATTCCAACACCAGCATTGTTAATGACAATATCCAATCTTTTGGAAATAGAAATTACCTTATTCACTGCATGTTTTATACTTTCCGCGTTTTGAACATCAAGTGCTAATAATGGAAATATAGAATTGGTTATTCTTTCGGGATTTCTGCTGGTTCCATAAACGGTGTAACCTTTGTGAAATAGAAATTCACCAATGGACTTCCCTATTCCAGATGAACCGCCTGTAATTAAAACTATTTTACTCATTTTTTTAAAAGATAAAAGAGAAAAGTATATAGAGAATAGATTATTTTCTCTTAAACTAAATCTCTGTATTCTATTTTCTATTCTCTATTTTCTATTTTCTATATTCTATATTCTATATTCTATATTCTATATTCTATTTTCGGTTAAAGATAATTAGTTTAAATTAATACCCAATCCATAACTTTCACTCAAAATAATTTTTCCATTCTCAATTTTGCTTCCAGTTGCCATATCATTTGCAATGAGATTGGCTCCATCCAAATCGGCATAATCACACAATGGAGCTAAAACTGCACCGGCCGAAATTCCAATTGATGATTCAGTCATACAACCCATCATGATTTTGAAACCTAATTCTCGTGCAAATGAAATCATTCCCAATGCTGGTGTCAAACCACCACATTTTACTAACTTAATATTGATGCTGGTATAATGTGGCACTAATCCTTTTAAATCTGTAACATCTTGACAGTCTTCATCGGCCATCCAATTGGCAAATCCATTTGCGTGTAAAACGGAATAATTTTCAAAACCTTTTTTCATAGGTTGTTCCAAATAAGTAAACCTTGAAATCAACTCATTGTTTTCCAACCAAAGACATTGTTCTGCATTGAAACTTCCGTTAGAATCGAGTGCTATATCTTTATTTAATTGAATAAGTTTTACAATATCATTTTCATCAAAATGATTGCATTTCACTTTGAATTTATTCCAAGAAGATTGTTCAATTTTTTGAATTTGATTCTCTATTGTATCAACACTAATAGTGATGGAAGATTCCGGAAGTTGATTATTGCTAATTGAATTAAGTTCCAAAAAACTTTTCTTTTCTAGTTTTCCAAATAAGTCCCAATAGGCACAATCCAATGCTGAACGTAAGAATGAAGGCAAATTCAAACTGAGTAAAAGAGTATAAAAATCAATTGGATACACTATTTCTTGACTTTCAATTTTTGCTTTTATTTTTTCTAGAATAGTTTGAAAATCAGCCAAATTGATATTATAGTAATCAATAGAAGTACATTCTCCAAACCCTTTTTTTCCATTTTTTTCTATGGTAATAAGTAAAGCTTCTCTGAATGTGTAATTTCCATAAGCAATAGCAAAGGTCTCTTTGAGTTGGAACTTTACTATTTGCCAAGATAATTTCATATTGTGTAAAATAAAAAATCTCCACAAAAGGAGATACAATAGATGAGATTGCTTCGTTCCTCGCAATGACTAAAAAAATGGCAAGCGACCTACATCGCACCGCTCAACCACATACCTTTGCTATGTTCCCATCCTGGAGGATTTTGCAGGAGCTGGTCGTGTAGGACTTGCCGATGCAAATATACAATCTTTTTATTTTTTTGCAAGAATTTA
>NZ_JBKCVI010000159.1:0-20234 GCF_046317795.1 Flavobacterium sp.
GCGGCGAATGTAGTAGCCGAACGAACATTGAAATTCCGCAAGCCCAGAAAGATTTGTTAAATGAATTAGTCAAAACTGGAAAACCTATAGTGTTAGTTTTATTCAATGGAAGACCGCTAGTTTTAACCGATGAAAACTCCACTGTTCCAGCTATCTTAGATGTTTGGTTTGCAGGTAGTGAAGCCGGATATGCTATAGCCGATGTATTATTTGGTGACGAAAATCCTTCGGGAAAATTAACAATGACTTTTCCAAGATCTATTGGTCAAATTCCCATTTATTATGCTCATAAAAACACAGGAAGACCACTAGTAAACAAAGAAGGAAAATTTGAGAAGTTTAAAACAAATTACATTGATGAACGAAACGATCCGTTATTTCCTTTTGGATTTGGATTAAGCTACACTACTTTTACTTATGGTAACTTATCTATTTCATCAAATAAAATGACTCCGTCAGAAACCATTAAAGTTTCCGTACCTGTAACCAATTCGGGTAAATTTGATGGAAAAGAAGTGGTTCAATTATACATTCGCGATGTCGTCGGTTCGGTTACTCGTCCATTAAAAGAACTAAAAGGTTTTCAAAAAATAGAAATTAAAAAAGGAGAAACTAAAACTGTCACCTTTGAAATTTCGATTGAAGATTTAAAGTTTTATAATGCTGATTTGCAATTTGTTGCAGAGCCAGGAAAATTCGAAATATTTATCGGAACCAATTCTGATACTACAAACAAAATTGAATTTGATTTAGTTAATTAAGTTTTTTGTGATCTTCAATAAAAACTCTTAGCAACTGCCAAAGGTTTTTTTAAAAAGGCAAGTTTTTCTATCTTTAGCAAAAATATGATTATATGAAATCACCATTAACAACAAGTTTGTTGCAAACAAACACCAATGAAGATAAGGTGATTACTCCCGATAGCTATCGGGAGACCTTAAAAAAACAATAATTATCTACATATGAAAAAAATACTTTCTATCGCTTTGCTTTTATTTGTTTTTTGTATTTCTGCACAAAGTATTCAATCGCCTTCCAAGCAAATCTTGCTCGATTTTGGATTAGCAGAAAACGGCAGACCTACTTATTCGGTTACCTTTAAAAATAAACCAGTTATACTTCAAAGTGCATTAGGAATTTATTTGAAAGATGGTTCTAATCTTGCTACTAATTTTTCTAGTGATGGGATAAAAAATATAACGTTTAACGAAAGTTGGAAACCTGTTTTGGGTGAACAAGCAAGCATCATTAATCACTATAACGAAATGAAAGTTGCCTTGTCGCAAGCCGGTACGAATAGAAAAATGAATATTATTTTCAAAGTATATGATGAAGGAGTAGCTTTTCGTTATGAATTTCCTAAACAAAAAGACTTGAATTATTTCATAATTAAAGAGGAGAAAACCGAGTTTAACTTAGCAGGAAACCACAAAACTTTTTGGATACCAGGCGATTATGACAGTCAAGAATATCCTTATGAAGAAACCAAACTTTCTGAAATTAACACCGATAATGTCAACTTAAACAATGGTATTGGTTTAAAAACTATTTTCAGCAAATATGCTGTGCAATCCCCGTTGATGATGAAATCGGAAGATGGAATTTATATCAATATTTTTGAAGCAGCTGTTGTCAATTATCCGGTCATGCATTTGGATGTCAACCCAAAAACGTATGCTTTAACATCTCATTTGGTTCCCAACTCTATTGGCGATAAAGCGTATCTGCAAACACCTTGTGTTTCACCTTGGCGCACGATTATGGTTAGTGATGATGCTCGTGATATTATAGGTTCCAAAATGATTTTAAACCTAAACGAACCTTCTAAAATTGATGATACTTCTTGGATAAAACCTATGAAATATGTCGGTATTTGGTGGGAAATGCACATAGGCAAATCGACTTGGGATTATGCAGGTTCACAAAATGCACAAAACGTATTGACCAAAGATTTAATTCCTTCTGGAAAACACGGCGCTACAACTGCCAATACAAAACGTTACATTGATTTTGCTGCCAAGCACGGTTTTGACGGTGTTTTGGTCGAAGGATGGAACGTGGGTTGGGAAGATTGGTTTGGTAATTGGAAAGAAGACGTTTTCGATTTTATAACACCTTATCCCGATTATAATTTAGCCGAAATTAATGCGTATGCTACATCCAAAGGCATCAAAATGATTATGCATCATGAAACTTCAAGTTCAGTTGCCAATTATGAAAGACATTTGGACAGAGCTTTAGAATTGATGAAAAAATACGGTTATCCTGCCGCTAAATCAGGTTATGTTGGAAGAATTATTCCACGTGGTGAATTTCATGACGGACAAACCATGGTCAATCACTACAACTTTGTTGCACGCCGTTTTGCCGATTATAAAATGATGGTCAACTCACACGAAAGTTCACGGCCAACAGGTTATCATAGAACCTATCCAAATTATATTGCAGCCGAAGCAGCTCGCGGAAACGAATTCAATGCGTGGAGCAACGGAAATCCACCCATGCACGAAACTATTTTACCGTTTACACGACTTCTTGGCGGACCAATGGATTATACACCAGGAATTTTTGAAATCAAAATGAATTATTACGACAAGTCAAAAAAAGAACAAGTGCATACCACTTTAGCTAAACAATTGGCGCTCTATATAACCATGTATTCACCGTTGCAAATGGCAGCCGATTTACCCGAAAATTACGAGAAATATCCAGATGCTTTTCAGTTCATCAAAGACGTTGCGGTTGATTGGCAAGACAGTAAGTATCTTGAGGCCGAACCAGGCGATTATTTAACCGTTGCTCGAAAAGATAAACAATCCGAAAATTGGTTTCTTGGAGCTATCACCGATGAAAATGCTAGAAATTCCGAAATTAAACTGGATTTTCTTTCGCCAAATACAAAATACAAAGCCACCATTTATCAAGATGGGAAGACAGCCCATTGGGAGAAAAACCCCGTAAACTACGAGATTAAAACGTTGACCGTTACTTCAAAGTCAAAATTAAAACTGGTTTTGGCAGCTGGAGGTGGAACGGCGGTTAGCTTTACTCCGATTAATTAATTCAATAGCAATTTCAATAACAAATTCAATATCAATATCAATTTCAATAACAAATTAAATATCAATATCAAAAATCAACTTCAAGAATTGAAAAGTTATTTTAAATATAGTAGGACTAGTATCATTAAGAAAAACTTAATTTTGGTTTTTTTGATTTTTTCAATTTTTTCGATTGAAGTTACCGCACAAAACAAAACCTATTGCAACCCCATCAATATTGACTATGGCTATTGTCCCATTCCCGATTTTGTAAAACAAGGAAAACATCGAGCCACTGCCGATCCTGTAATCACTTTTTTCAAAGGCGAATATTACCTTTTTTCTACTAATCAATGGGGTTACTGGCACAGTAAGGACATGTCTGATTGGAAATATATATCAAAAAAATTTCTTCGCCCTGAGCATAAAGTCTATGACGAACTTTGCGCACCATCGTTGTCTTTTGTCAATGATACCTTACTAGTGGTTGGTTCAACCCACGGCAAAGAATTTCCACTTTGGATGAGCACCAATCCGTCAAAAGGCGAATGGAAAGAACTCATCCACAAATCGGAAGCTGCTGCTTGGGATCCGCAACTATTTTGGGATAAAGACACCGATGAAATTTATGAATATTATGGTTCGAGTAATTTATACCCGCTTTACGGAATGAAACTCAACCGCAAAACCTTTCAACCCGAAGGCGAACGCATTCCTGTTTTAGCATTGAATGACTACGAACACGGTTGGGAACGCTTTGGCGAACACAACGATAATACCTTTTTACAACCGTTTACTGAAGGTGCTTTTATGACCAAACATAAAGATAAATATTTTTTGCAATATGGTGCGCCGGGAACGGAATTCAGCGGGTATGCTGATGGCGTTTATGTGGGGAATCATCCTCTTGGACCATTTGAATACCAATCGCACAATCCGTTTTCCTATAAACCTGGCGGATTTGCTCGCGGTGCTGGACATGGTGCGACTTTCACAGATGTGAATAATCACTATTGGCATGTTTCCACGATTGGCATTTGTGTGAAAAATAACTTTGAACGCCGATTAGGCATTTGGCCTGCTGGTTTTGATAAAGACGATATTCTTTATTCCAATACAGCTTACGGCGATTATCCAACGTTTTTACCATCGGGAAACAAGGGTCATTTAAGCGAAAGTTTTGCGGGATGGATGTTACTCAATTACAACAAACCCGTTCAGGTTTCTTCAACTTTAGGTGGCTTTCAACCCAATCTTGCTGTTGATGAAGATATTAAAACCTATTGGTCGGCAAAAACGGCTAACAAAGGCGAATATTTGATTTCTGATTTGGGTGAAAAAAGTACCATCAACGCAATCCAAATCAACTATGCTGACCAAGATGCGGACATCATGGGCAAACCCGATACCACAACTGGACACAAATACATCATTTACACCTCTGATGATAACAAGAATTGGAAAGTAGCCATTGATAAAAGCAAAAGCACCAAAGATGTGCCGCACGAATACATCGAATTACAAAAGCCACTCGTTGCTCATTATTTGAAGCTAGAAAATATTAGCATGCCAACAGGTAAATTTGCGATTAGTGGTTTTCGTATTTTTGGAAAAGGAAGCGGCGAAAAACCAGCCGAAGTAAAAGGATTTATTCCGCTACGTTCTGGACCACGAGTGAAAGGCGAACGCAGAAACGTTTGGTTCAAATGGCAACAAGAACCCAATGCCGATGGTTACGTAATTTACTTCGGCAAATCGGCGGACAAATTATACGGTTCGATTATAGTCTATGGTAAAACCGAATACTATTTCAACGGACTTGACCGTTCGGATGCCTATTATTTCCAAATTGAAGCGTTTAATAATAACGGTATTGGAGTGAGGAGTGAAGTAGTGAAGAGTGAGTAGTTGGGAGTTGGAAGTTAGGAGTAAAAAGTAAAAAGTAAAAAGTAAAAAGTAATAGTATAATCAATTCTATATTTTAAGTTACTTAGTGAACTTTGTGCAAAACTTAGTGAACTTTGTGGTTAAAATTTATAGCAATATCAATTTCAATATCAATTTCAATATCAATAACAAATTCAATTCTACATCATACAACAATACATTATACAACAATAGATTACACAACAATACATTATACAAAAATAACCATTAACCAATAACAAAAAAACCATGAGTACAGAACAAAAAACTAATTATCCAGCATTATATACACTTATTGGTGTATTCTTTTTTTGGGGTTTTATCGGAGCTTCAAATGGAGTTTTTATACCATTTTGTAAAGCTAAATTTAATTTATCACAATTTCAAAGTCAATTAATTGACTCAGCTTTCTATTTTGCCTATTATATTGGTGCCTTTTTATTATTCTTGTTTTCTGTAATTGGGAAGAAAGATTTTTTAAATTCTTGGGGATTAAAAAATGGAATTGTTTATGGTTTGATACTTTCAGTAATTGGAGCATTTGTTATGTTTCCAGCATTAAGTTCAAATAAATTCGCATTTATTTTAGGTGCTTTATTTATAATCGCTCTAGGATTTTCTTTGCAACAAACTGCAGCGCAGCCATTTGCTATTTCTTTAGGCGATGAATCAACAGGTGCTCATAGATTAAATTTAGCAGGAGGAATTAATTCGTTTGGAACAACGATAGGGCCAATAATATTCGCATTAGCACTATTGGGAACAACAAAATTAGATGAAAGTCTTATTCCTGGATTGAGTTTAAGCACTGTACAATGGTTATATGTAATTATAGGTGTTGCTTTTTTGGTTGCTGCTTTACTCTTTAAGTTTTCAAAAAAATTGCCAGATGGAAAAAATGATGCTTCCATTGAAAATGAGTCTAAAGCAACAATTTTATTAAGTTTAATCACAATTGTTTTAGTAACTGTACTGTCAATTATATTTATTCAATATACTAAAAGCGACGTTGATCATGATAGTAATTTGAGTTTATATTTAATTATTATTGGAATTTTTGCTCTGGTTTTAGGATTAATTTTTGCAATGAAATCATCCGAATCTAATCCAAAAGGTTGGGGAGCATTAAAATATCCTCAACTAGTTTTAGGAATGCTAGGTATTTTTGCCTATGTTGGAGTAGAAGTAGCAATTCAAAGTAATTTAGGAGAATATTTAAAAGTTTTAGATGCTAAAACAGGAAACACGAATAAATATTGGGAAAATATTACACCAATGTTAATTTCATTATATTGGGGTAGTTTGATGATTGGAAGATGGTCAGGTGCGATTTCTGTTTTCAATTTGAAATCTTCAGCAAAACAGATAGCATTTATTGTTGTTCCATATATTGCATTTTTAGTCATATTAATTTCAAATATGATTGGTGACATGGGAGAAAAAGGAATAAATTTTTCAACAATTGTTCCAATTTTGCCCTACGCTGCTGTAATAATAATTCAAATCCTCGGCTTTAAATTAGGTCAAGAAAAGCCAGCTAGAACGCTTCTTATTTTTGGTTTAATGGGAATTGTTGCAATGATTGTTGGAATTTACTCGACTGGTTCAGTTGGTGTTTTTGCTTTAGTTAGTGGAGGATTATTTTGTTCTGTAATGTGGCCTTGTATTTTTTCTTTAGCAACACAAGGTTTGGGAAAATATACTTCACAAGGTTCTGCATTTTTAATAATGATGATTTTAGGTGGAGCATTTATTCCTCCTCTACAAGGAAAATTGGCTGATATGTTTACTATAGAAATTTCGTATTGGGTTTGTGTTACTTGTTTTGTATATCTTACTTTTTTTGCTTACATAGTTACTAAAATATTAAAAAATCAAGGGTTAAATCCAAATGCTGAAATAAGCGGCGGTCATTGATTTTAGACTTATATAATAATAAAACCCTGTTAGCGATAGTAGGGTTTAGTGTTAACAGAATGTTTTATAATAAAGTAACATGCGAAGGGATTCTTCGTACGTTAGCTTGGGCTTTGGTTTAATTTAATTGTTCAGCTTTGATAAGTAAATTTATTTTGAGTATTAAATTGTTACAAAAAACGATATGTTGTTTTTTTTAATGTACTTATCTTATTGCTATCTATGAACACAAATTCATTTTTACTTTTTTCTACTAATATCTTTTTCAATCCATTCCATTTGAGAATCAGTGTTGTTACGTACATCATTTATTGTGTAATTAATTGGTATATCGGGCATGATTCCTCTTCCAAATATTTCGGTTTGATTTTTTGGTCTTATATCCATTAACAAAACACTAAAATTGAGTTTAGAATTGGGCATTTCAAACGTTGGCATTCTGCCTGCGGTTGTTTGATTAGCACCTCCACCTGTTTCTTCTCCTACAAAAGTGACATTTTTTAAGGTTTTTAAGTGCGCAGAAATTATACAAGATGCTGAAAAACTTCCGCCATTAATTAAGACATATACTTTTCCTTTAAAGTTTAAAGGATTTGGTTTTTGCATTTTTGATGCTTTCATAGCATAAGTATAATTTCCATTATCATTTTTCTTAGGTCGTACATATTCTATAGTTTTGATTATAGGAAACGCACTTGCCATAAAAGGTATTGCTAGTAATGGAGCTCCTTTGAAATAACTGCTCTGCCAAAGTGCTGACCTTCTCGCTAAAAACGCCGGTTCTATCAATTGATAGGTTTTATCTGTAAAATAACTCGCCAGATTATTTATATCATTAAGCTTACCACCTGGATTATTTCTTAAATCTAGTATTAAAGTCTTAGTTTGTTTTTTTTGCAATAATTCAAAACTTTGTTTGTAAAAATCTTTATAATTTCCGGTACTAAAACCTCTAATCTTCATTACAGCTACACTGCTATCGATAGTTTTAAAAGTTAACTCTCTATTGTATTGTTTTCTGAAAGAATCATAACCGTAGAGCGCTTTTTTTTTCCGTTCTATTTTGTTTTTGGCTTTTAGTTCTTGTTTGTTGCCTGTTTTTTTTACAATTTTATTTTTTTTTGTACTACTATTATTTTTCTTAAAATTAGGTCTATAAATTGTTCTTTCAAAAATAGAATCTTTGAATTTAAATTGATACTTTAAACTATCTACTATGCCTAATTCTACTTGTGCATATACAGGAACTTTTTTGGCAAAGGAATAGCTGTAATACGTCGTGTTAAAACCGTCTGACACCAAGGTATTCTGATATTTCTCTTTAATTTGTTGCGGAGTTAATTGCTCTATTTTAAGCACTTCAGTACCTATTGGAATTAAAGTATCCTTTGAAAAATTGTTGAGTATATACAATTTATTACCTTCATAAAAATAATCAAATTGAGAATAAGGGTTTTTACCTAGTTTGGTTATTCTTTTTGTTTCTTTCTTGTTTAATTTTCGAGTAACTGTACCTACAAAATTATGTCCTTGCTTAATTGAATATACAACGGGAGCGACACTTAAAAAAAATTCGTTTGATTTTTTTGGTGTTTTGGCCAATTGTCTTAAACTGTCAAATTTTTTATCTAAAGCATCTTTTTTTATAAATAAATCAATTGCTGGTTGATTTTTATAAATTTTATTTTGAAGGTAATTTATATCTTCTATTTGCTGTTGTTCGGAAAGATTTTCGGAAATACTTTTGTTGTATTTTTCTACGCTTGCACAATTTGAAAAAAGTTGTACTATAACAATAAATGCAATTATTCTATTATAATTCATTATAATTTATTTTAAACAAATCTAATAAAACTTTATGCTCAGTCAATAATAGCGCTCTAAGGCATGCTAATTCTGATACCTTTTGCTAATCTGTAAATAAAATAGTTTGTAAGCTCAAATATCTTTTAAACCCGCATTATACTGATAAAATTGTTATTGTTTTCTGATCTTAAGTTTCGCAAAATCTTTTTTTTCTAATTCCTAAATTACATAAAAAAAGTTAATTACTCTTTTTTGTTTTTACACCTATTTTTATCAAAGTGTCCCGTCCTAAATAATCTGTATCGATTATTTAGGACGGGACATTCTGAAGAACAATTTCAATTCTATATCTTTGTCCGCTTTTTAAAAAAGAAACTAATGATTGGAAATAAAATGCTGAAGGGAGTTTTTCTTGTTGGACTTGGAGCTACAAGCTATGGTATGCTAGCTACTTTTGTAAAATTAGCGTATGCTGATACTAGTTCACAAGGACTTCATTATACTCCGGCTGAAGTTATTACGGCTCAATTTGTAATTGGTATTTTATTGATACTAATTATTAATTTATTTCAAAAAAATAGAAAAGGGAATAAAGTCATAAAGGCAACATCTAAAGAAATAAAATCATTAATGTTAGTGGGAACTTCAACCGGATTAACAAGCATTTTTTATTATTTAGCAGTTCAATACATTCCTGTTTCTATTGGTATCGTTTTGTTAATGCAAACTGTTTGGATGGGAGTTGTTTTGGAAATGTTTTTAGAAAAAAAGTTGCCTTCTAGAATTAAAATAGTTGCTGTATCAATAGTTTTACTCGGAACAGCTTTGGCAACAAATCTTTTTAATGATACAATCGAACTTGATTGGATAGGAATTGTTCTAGGATTACTTGCTGCTGCTTCTTTTACCACAACTATGTATGCAGCAAATAAAATTGCTACGTCTATTTCCTCAGCTCAGCGAAGTTTATACATGCTTTTGGGTGGAGGAATAATTGTGTTACTCTTTGCTTTGTTAACGCAGCATACACCATTCAATTATGACATTTTTTATAAATGGGGAATTTTGATAGCACTTTTTGGTACCGTTATTCCACCTATATTATTAAACGCAGGTTTTCCATTAACCGGTATTGGATTGGGAAGTATTGTTTCCGCTTTGGAATTACCAGTTTCCGTTTTAATGGCATTCATTATTCTAAATGAGACCGTTAATTTTTGGCAATGGATAGGTGTCTTGTTAATAATTATAGCTGTAATTGTAATGAATATTAGGGTTAAAAAACGGTTATTGTAACTTTTTGACTGTTGATAAGTTTCTTTTTTGATAATTTTCTTCAACCTATTTTTTTTTTAATTTTAAATTTATAACCATATCACAAAAAACGTGATTAAAAATTAAAACTTATGAGAAAATTATTCGCAGAATTTTTTGGCACTTATTGGCTTGTCTTTGGCGGTTGTGGTAGCGCACTTATCGCTTGTAGCAACAACACTGATGGCATGAATGGCATTGGATATGTTGGAGTTTCACTTGCATTTGGATTAACCGTTTTGACTATGGCGTATGCTGTTGGTCACATTTCTGGAGGTCATTTTAATCCGGCAGTTTCATTTGGATTATGGGCAAGCGGTCGTTTTTCGGCTAAAGAATTAGCACCCTATATTGTTGCTCAATGTGTTGGTGGATTAGCTGCGGCTGGAACTTTAGTTGCCATTTGTTCTGGAAAAGCTGGTTTTGCAATAGATAATACCAAAGCTGGTGCTTTTGCTTCCAATGGTTTTGGGGCTTTTTCTCCTGATGGCTATTCCATGCAATCTGCATTTATGGCTGAATTCATTTTGACATTTTTCTTTCTAATCGTAATTCTTGGTGCTACTGATAAATTTGCTAATGGAAAATTTGCTGGAGTTGCTATAGGTTTAGCGTTGACATTAATTCACTTAATAAGTATTCCAATAACCAACACTTCCGTAAATCCTGCTCGTTCATTGTCGCAAGCAGTATTTGTGCAAGGTGAAGCTTTATCGCAAGTTTGGTTATTTTGGGCGGCACCAATTTTAGGTGCTGTTGTGGCAGGTTTGGTATATAAAAATCTACTGCAAGATCATTCAGAAGCATAAAATACAATCCTCAATAGTGTGAAGAGAAAACGTTGATTAATTTCAATGTTTTCTCTTTATTTTTGTACTATGAATTCACTTTTTACCAAAGATAAATTACAGTTTAATCTACCAAACGCTGACATAGAATATTATCCAAATTTCTTTGAAAGCAATCGAGCCAATGAATTATTGGAGAAACTCAAAAATGAAATTCCTTGGCAGCAAGATGATATTACTGTTTTTGGCAAAACCTATTCACAACCCAGATTGACAGCACTTTTTGGTAATGAAGGCAAACCTTACGCGTATTCAAATATTGTGATGCAACCTCATCCGTGGAATCCGTTGTTACAATTAATTAAAGACGAAATCGAAGAGGTTTCTAAAGCAAATTTCACCACCGTTTTACTCAACCTCTATCGCGACGGAAAAGACAGTAACGGTTGGCATGCGGATAATGAAAAAGAATTAGGTCAAAATCCAGTTATCGCTTCTCTCAGTTTAGGAGCTGAAAGAAGTTTTCATTTACGGCACAATACCATCAAGGAACAAAAAATAAAAATAAACCTTGAACATGGCAGTTTACTCTTGATGAAAGGTGAAACACAGCACTTTTGGAAACATCAAATTCCGAAAACCTCCAAAATAATTGAACCAAGAATAAATCTCACTTTCCGAATAATTAAATAATTTAGTATTTTACTATATTTGAATAAAATAGCAAACATGAATGAGATAATAAACTATTTTTCAACAATTCCCTCTTCACACCGAGCTTTGATTTTGGCTGGTGGAATAGCTTTTTTTTGGCTGATAGAATCAGCAGTTCCTTTTGTAAAGTTTCAATATAACAAATGGCAACACGCTGGAATAAACCTCTTTTTCACCCTAACTACTATAGTTGTCAATTTTGGTTTGGCATTACTATTACTCAAAACGGCACAATGGACAACCGAAAACAGTTTTGGAATTCTAAATAGGTTACCCGAATTGAATCCTTGGTTGTTTGCCATTATAGGATTGCTACTTTTGGATTTGATTGGAGCTTATTTGGCTCATTTGGTTGAGCATAAAGTCAAATTTCTTTGGCGATTTCATCTCATTCATCATACCGATACTTGGATAGATACTACTTCAGCCAATAGACATCATCCTGGGGAAAGTGTCATTCGTTTTATTTTTACAACGTTGGGAGTTTTTTTGGTTGGTTGCCCAATGTGGTTGGTGTTTTTATACCAAACAATGTCTGTTCTTTCTACACAATTTACCCATGCCAATATATCGTTACCCAAAAAAATGGATAATTTCTTAAGTTATTTTATCGTTTCACCCGACATGCATAAAGTCCATCATCATTATGTTTTACCTTACACAGATAGTAATTATGGCAATATATTTTCGGTTTGGGATAGATTGTTTGGCACCTTCAAAACCCTGGATAGAGACAAGTTAGTGTATGGCGTTGATACACACATGAAACCTGAAGAAAACAACAAGTTATCAAATTTATTATCAATTCCTTTTCAAAAATATCGATCCTCAAATTCGTAGTACTTGAAAAAATTTCATACTGTTTTGAAAAGTAATTATTTTTTTTACTAATATTGAATTATAAATTAATCAGATAAAAACTATTTAATTAAATACTTTTACAGAAATGAAAAAAAGTAAGCTTGCAGATTTTGACAACGAAAAAATTGAAAGAGTTGTCTCCATGGCACAAGAGGAACGCAAACCTTTTGAAGTAATAAAAGAAGAATTTGGTCTTTCAGAAAATGATGTAACCGAATTGATGCGTAAACGTTTATCCAAAGATAAATTTGAGCTTTGGAAAAAGAAAGCGTCTGGAAGTAAGCCCAAACCCAAACCAATCATCGATGAGTTTGACGATGATTTAGACAGTAAATATTATTTTAAAAATAAACTGGATTAAATATTAACTCTTGCTTTGCAAGAGTTTTTTTTATGAATAAAAGTTAATCATTTCCAAATAAAATCTTCTTTTTGTAACTATTAACTATTTTTGTTGACTTATTTAAAAATTTTAAATTATTAGAAATGAAAATACATATTCTGAGTGCCATTCTTACACTATCATTATTTAGTTTTAATGCCGTTGCACAAAAAAAAGCTACAACCGAGGAAGTAAAAGTTACCATCGACTTAAATCAAGTGAAAGACGATAAAGTAATGGTAACGGTTACACCACCAAAATTCTCCTCGAATGAAGTTGTTTATCACATACCAAAAACGGTTCCTGGAACCTATTCAACAGATAATTACGGAAAACTAATAGATGATTTAAAAGCATTTGACGCCAAAGGAAAAGAATTAGCTACGACAAAAACCGATGACAATTCCTGGAAAATCAGCAATTCTAAAAAATTATCAAAAATAACCTATTGGGTAAATGATACTTATGATACTGAAAAAGGTGGGGGATTTGGTAAAGAAGATATTTTTTCACCGGCTGGAAGCAATATTCTTGAAGGTAAAAACTTTATGTTAAACAACCATTGTTTTGTGGGTTATTTTGAAGGTAAAACAGAAATAAATTATGTGCTAACTGTATTACATCCTGCCACTTTATTTGGAGCTACTTCTCTTATCGATACAAACAAAAGTGATACCATTGATAATTTTGTTGCCACACGCTATTTTGAAATTACAGATAACCCAATTATGTATTCCAAACCTGATTATGAAACTTTTATGGTAGATGGAATGGAAATTTTGTTAAGTGTATATTCTCCAAGTGGTACACACTCTGCCAAATCAATAATGCCCGATTTAGAGAAAACAATGCGTGCCCAAAAAACTTTTTTAGGTCCAATAAATAACAACAAACGCTATACAGTTTTACTTTATCTATCGGATATGCAAGGGAATGATGCACAAGGATTTGGCGCATTAGAGCATCACACTTCTACCACGGTTGTTTTTCCAGAAATGATGCCTGCGGCAGCTATTGCAGAACAAATGAAAGATGTGGTTTCACATGAATTTTTTCATATTGTAACGCCATTAAGTATTCACTCTAAAGAGATTCAATTTTTTGATTACAACAATCCAAAAATGTCAAAACATTTATGGATGTATGAAGGCGTTACCGAATATTTCGCCAATTTATTTCAAGTAAATCAAGGATTAATTAGTGCGGATGAATTTTATGAAAGAATGAACGGAAAAATTCGAAATGCGGCTACTTTGAATGATACTATGCCATTTACTGAAATGAGTGCTAATGTTTTAGTGGAACCATACAAAGACCAGTATTTAAATGTGTATGAAAAAGGGGCCTTAATTGGAATGTGTATTGATATTATTATTCGTGAAAAAAGCAATGGACAAAAAGGCATATTAGACTTAATGAAAAAATTGTCAAAAGAATATGGTACAGAAAAACCATTTGATGATGAAGAGCTATTTGCTAAAATAACTTCGTTAACTTATCCCGAAGTAGGTGAGTTTTTAAACACTTATGTTGCGGGAAAAACACCAATTAATTATGATTTTTTCTATGCAAAAATGGGTGTGACGAAATCCAAAGTTCAAAAGCCAATTAATCCATTTTTAAAAGATCAATCAACTCCTTACATAACTGTTAACCCAACAACTAAAGAAATTAGTGTAATTCCAAGTACAGAATTAAATGATTTTATGACCAATTTAGGGCTAAAAGGGGGTGATGTTATTGTATCCATTAATGATAAAAAATACAATCTCGATACTATTTATGACATGATAATGGAAAGTCAAAATTGGAAAGTTGATGACCCAATAACCGTTACAATTTCTAGAGATGGTAAAGAGCAAACCATAAAAGGGAAGGTAAAATTATCAATGGATGAAGTTGAAGGATACAATTTTACAGACACAACAAAAGAGAAGTTACATAGTGGATGGTTAAAAGGATAATCTAAAACTATAAATATCTTTATATCCTCAATTCGGTAACCGAATTGAGGATTTTTTTTAGTATTATTGCTACTCTAAACCATTTGTCAAGCTGAACGAAGTTAAAATTTATAAACATGTACAAATCATTACTCGCGCTATTTTCTTTAGTTATTTTACTGTCCTGCTCCGAAAAAAAATCAACCAAAAATTTCGTATTAAACGGCAATATCAAAGGATTAAAAAACGGAACGCTTTACATACAAAGAATAAAAGACACTGCTTTTATTCCCATTGATACTATTGTGATAAGTGGCGACTCGCATTTTATGAGCGAATTTGATATTGAATCTCCAGAGATGTTATATTTGTTTTTGGATCGTGGTGTGACAAATTCATTGGATAATAACATCGCTTTTTTTGCCGAAAA
The DNA here is from genome assembly GCF_046317795.1 of Flavobacterium sp. Classification (GTDB taxonomy): domain Bacteria; phylum Bacteroidota; class Bacteroidia; order Flavobacteriales; family Flavobacteriaceae; genus Flavobacterium. The sequence continues at coordinate 15,123 of NZ_JBKCVI010000159.1, forward strand.
AGGAACTATGAAACTCGAAACTTCTTTAGATTTTTTTACTGCCGATGTTAAGATTACAGGTTCAAAAAATCAAGAATTGTATGATGAGTATAAAAAAGTGGCCTCTCGATTTGTAGATCAAGATTTAGAATTAATTGAAAAAAAATTCAAAGCTTATAAGGATAAAAACCTTGAAGAAGTTGCGAAAATTGAGAGCGAACAAGAAGGTATTACAAAAAGAAAATATTTGTACACTACCAATTTTGCTGTAAACAATGCTAATTATGAAGTGTCTCCCTACGTAACGCTAGCCGAGATTTATGATATTAATTTAAAATACTTGGATACCATTCAAAAATCAATGACACCCAAGATTTCTAAATCCAAGTATGGTAAAAAACTAAATGAATTTATTGATGAGAGGAAAAAGGAGAGAAGATAAACAGTTATCTTTTCAAAGTAAAATGTCCTTTATGAATTTTTCCATTTGATCTAGTTACAAAAAACCAATAATCATCTGAGGGCATCATTCTTCCGTTATAAGTTCCATCCCATGAATCAATTCCATTCAAAACTTTTAAAATTTTACCATAACGATCATAAATTTTTACATTAATAGGTAGTTCATTTTCTGAAAATTGTATTCTCCAAGCATCATTGTATCCATCACCATTTGGCGTGAAAAACTGAGTATAATTTAAAATATAAATTTCTTTTGTCGTTATACCACAATTGTGTTTGTCCCGAACATATACTATTAGTTCTCCCATATATAAGTTGAAAAACTCAGGACTATCTTGATATGTATGTCCATCTATTGAATATTCATAATCTCCCAATCCGTTAACAAGAATTTTAATTGAATTATTGTTAAATGTCCAATCATTAATTTGGATTTCTACAATTGTAGCTGGATTGGATAAGTTGACAACAAAACTATGAGTTGTAGAACACACTAAATTGTTATGATTTTCAGTAACAATCAAGTTGTAATTACCTGGCTGAGATAGTATAGTATAGTTTAATGTTTCACCATTTGACCACAAATAGCTGTCAAATATTTTATCTTCTTTTATTGTAACAGTATAATTTTCACATAAATAATAGATGTCTGTTAATGATACGAAAGGAGATGCAATTAGGGTAAGTTTAATTTTTGCAATACTATAGCAATTATAGACATCAATCACGCGGCAATAAATTATTGTTGGTAAAAAAGTATTCAACTGATAGTTATTAATACTGAGAATTCTGTCATTAGAAAGTTGGAGCAATGCTCCATTTTCAGTAGTGTAATATTCGAAAGTATAATTATTTATATTGCTTACAAGATTCGAGTTATAGGAGCTAAGGTTAATAGATTCAATAGAATTATTTAAGTCATCACATACTAATGTATCATAATCAGATACTATTGGTAAAGCTCTGAATGTTGAATTTATAAAAATACTTGTAGAATATGAAAAACAAGAAATTCCTTTTTTTACTTTTATTTGAAATGTTTGACCATAGTTTAAATTTGGTAATACATTATTAATACTCCATGTACTCCCACCATCAAAACTATATTCATCGGCCACTGTTTTTATAGTAATTGTAGCATATTCTCCACATCCAGCTTCATCGATTTCATATTCAGGATAAGTTTGTTCAAGGTTGTTTAAGTAAACATATACATTTGGTGATGTACAACCTTGAGCATTTTTTATTTTTATTATATAACTATCTGCAACCAAATTAAAAAACACATTTGAAGTTTGCCATGTATTTCCGCCATCTATACTATATTCATTAGCTAATGTAGTTATTGTAATACTTCCTAAATTGCCACAATAGGGATTATTTTTTATGTACTCTGGTTCATCTAAAAACTCTCCATTTAGAATAACATTGTTATAATTTGATATACAGCCATTTACGTCTTTTATTCTAATTTTATAAACACCAACTGGAGCATTTGTTAATGTGTTGTTAGTACTCCACGTTAATCCATCATCAAAACTATATTCTATTCCTGTTGTAGTTATAGTTATAGAACCAACACCGGCACATTCGGTTGGGTCTGTTTTTATATAGTCAGGAAATTCACTAAAGAAAGGATATATTCTAACTGGAGAGTCATATGATTCGCACCCACTAGCTGTTTTAATTCTAATAAGGTATAAATCAGGGCTTAAATTTGAGACTTGATTGCTAGTTATCCATGTGTTTCCACCATCAAAACTATATTCGGATGCTGGAGAAATAACGCTTATTGTACCTGTACCTATGAAGCAGCTTGGTTGATTAACTTCTATCGTTGGTAAAACTGCTCTTTGATTTGGCAATATTGTTACTGTTGCATCAGAAACACATCCATTACTATTAGTTACAACAACACTATAATTTCCTGTAGCCGATACATTTATGCTTTGTGATATACTGCCGTTAGACCATAGATAACTAGAACCGGGTGATGCTGTTAATGTTGTACTTCCACTACATACATTTAAAATGCCCGAAATAGTTGTATTAGGATTTTCGACTAATAATTGAATGGCAATAATCTTATAACAGGTTGCAGATATTGATACACGTACAAAAATATGATTACTATTACTTTCATAATTTGTTGGACTTGTAATTGCATTTGTGTTCGATAGAGCATCTGCTATACTAACAAAATAATCGAAAGACAATCCTGTTTGACTACCAACAATTGTGTTATTTGTATTGCTTAAATTAAAAAATTCCTTTCCATCATTATTGTTATCACATAATTTCAAAGTGGCTGTTTGAAGATTGATCAAACAATCTGGCCCACAATTCAGAAACGAAATATCAAATCCAGCATTAGCATCGCTATCCGTGACTGATTCAAAAGAGGTATCTCCACAATCTTCCAAACTAACATTAGCTGGTAAACCAAAATTAATTGTTACACTGGTATTATAATTCCCAGTTGTAATATTTGGTAAAGCAGTTGCTGGAATATCAAAACAAAATCTTTTTGTTGTTAGATTTAATGTAGTTGGAATTGCTGATGTATATACTTGAGTGTTTTGTTCATCCTTTACAATCAGAGTGATATTTTCAAGATTAGCAGTGATACCACCAGAGTTTGGTATTGTAAAGCTTCCGCAAATAGATATAGGCAAAGTTGGACAGATAGAAAATAAAGGATCTAGTATAATACTTCCAGTTAAACTTTCTTCAGCATGAAGTATACAAATATCATCTACATAGACATAACCAAAATGCCCATTGAGTCCACATCTGGAGGCATTAAATTCAATAGTAAATTCTTCATTATTTGGAATACTTGATATATCTAATAAACCAGTTTGCCATTTTTTTGTATAGAGAACTATATTACCAGCCTCAAGATTTGAAGCTTGAGTAAAAATGCAATTTTCTGGACTTCCTATCAAACAAAATTCGCTAACCACAGTTCCATTATTTTTTATTACTCTAACTTTAAAATAAGGTTGCTCATCAAAGTGATCATTTTCGGGTATGCTTTGTAAAACGGCTTTATAGTTAAATCTTAAATAATCTTCATTATCTGTTTTAAATCGTTTTGCTTGAACTAATCCCGATGTGCTAGTAGATTCTTTATAATTAATTTTCATAGTAAATTGGTCAAAGGCACCGATGTCTCCTATATATTCGTCAATATAATTTGATGGTACTGTTGAAGCCATTAATAATTGATCATTAGGATTGTATTGTTTAATTCTTAGATTGCTATTTGTATTAACATTTTTACATTGCATTGGGTTAATAGGATCTCCAAAACCATATTCAAAGTCTTTTAAAAAATAATTTCCTGAAACTAATTCAAATTCTTCAATACTTCCATTACTACACATTTGAACCGCATTTAAAGCTGATGGGCTAAATTGTTTGGTTTGATTTAGGTTTATCGCAATCTCTTCTGATTGTTTAGTATAGAAGTTTTTTAATTCTATTGAATCAGTAATTATTTTACCTTCGTTATTTTCTATTTTTCTTTTAGGAATATCAATAGTATTAACTTTTTGTGCTTCAATGGTGTGAAAAAAAAAGAAAAAAAATAGAGTAGTAAAAATTTTTTTCATAAATAAAGTTTTATTTTACAAATATAAAGTGAAATTGTTCAAAAAATATATATTTATTGCATGATAATATTTAGCAATCTACTTTTGCTTAAAAACCTATTTTAATTGAAAGACCTCCTTCTCATCACCCCACCATTCACCCAACTCAATACGCCCTATCCAGCAACGGCCTACTTGAAAGGTTTTTTGAATACAAAAGGCATAACTGCTTTCCAAATGGATTTGGGGATAGAAGTGATTTTAGAACTATTCTCAAAAGAAGGATTAGAGGAATTGTTTCGGGTTGCGAGTTTCGAGTTAACACGAAACCCGCAACCCGAAACTCGCAACCCACAACCTGAATCCCGCAACTCTCAACGAATTTTGAGTTTAAAAGAAGCGTATATCAATACCATCGATTCTGTAATCAATTTTCTCCAAGGAAAAAACCAAACCCTAGCAAGACAAATTTGCTCTGGAAACTTCCTTCCCGAAGCTTCTCGTTTTGACCAATTAGACGATGATCCCGAAACTTCGGGATGGGCATTTGGTTCCATGGGAATGCAAGACAAAGCAAAACATCTTGCCACTTTATATCTTGAAGATTTATCCGATTTTATTGTGGAATGTGTTGATGAAAATTTTGGATTTAGTCGTTATGCAGAAAGATTGGGTAGAAGTGCCAATTCCTTTGATGAGATGTATGCACATTTGCAAAACGAACTAACTTATTTTGATATTATTACACTCAAAATCCTGAATGAAAGACTACAAGATGTCCAACCCAAATTAGTCTGCTTATCAGTTCCTTTTCCAGGTAATTTATACAGCGCATTTCGTTGTGCACAATTTATTAAAAAGAATTTTCCAGAAATAAAAATAGCCATGGGTGGCGGTTTCCCCAACACCGAATTACGAAGTCTAACCGACAAACGTGTTTTCGTATTCTTTGATTTTATAACATTGGATGACGGCGAACTCCCTATTGAATTACTAATTTCCCACGTTCTAAAGTCCCCTCCTTTGGAGGGGTTAGGGGTGGCTAACTCCCCTCCTTTGGAGGGGTTGGGGGAGG
>NZ_JBKCVI010000160.1:0-3509 GCF_046317795.1 Flavobacterium sp.
GTGTATTTCCTATCAACACCTTATAACTCGCTGCGCAAAGTCTACTGACTTTGCGGAATATTTTAAACTTTCTATTTTATTTATTTTCATTGTAACTCTTCCTTCTTTTTCTTTATTTTACCTCAAAGTCGGGTTCCGATAGCTATCGGAATTGAGGAGCAGGGTACACTTTCTTCCACTAGTTTGATGTAAACATATAAGTCCAAATATTCGGCAGTTTTGAGTTCTGCCCAACTGTTGAGTTATGAAAAGATAATGCATTTATATTTAACGACATTGAATGTGCATTTGAATATGGTGCAGTCAAATTATCTACCAAAAGAGGGTTTTCAGTTGCTGTTAATAATCCTAAACTTCTCATATTTGCAACTTGATAATTGAAAGGCACTATTTCATCTTGAGTATGCAAAAGTGAATAATGCTTGCTTATTGGAGTAAGTCCAGTTTGTGATAACCAATTTGCTGGATTATTAAAATAAGTACTATAATCATTTGGTCCAGAAAACATTACAACTCTATCTGTCAAAAATCGTTTTGCTATGTAACAAGCGTGACCAGAACCTTGTGAATGTCCTGAAACAATAACTTTATACCATAAAATAGTGTTTGATGCAGTTAAATATTGCCCCCAATTTTCATTCGGATAAGTATTTTTTAAATATATCAGAAGTTTAGTTGCTCTTGTTGTTATACAATTTAAAGCATTTACGTCAACAACACTACTAATTTGATTACCGAAACAGATTTCATCTCTAAAATCATTGAAACCATTTATGTCTGCGCTATTTGACATTGAAAAAGCGGCGACATCATTTGGATATGATAAACTAATAACATCTAATCCAATTGTTGCTCCGTGGTCACATATATAATTATAATCTTTTGGTATGCTATAACTTCCTCCAATAAATAATAATAGTTTGTTTAAATGTGTTTTTGTATTTCTAGCAACATAATGACTTTCTTGCGTTAATGAATAATTCGTATCTGTTTGATTTGGTTGAATTAATGTGGAAATATTTTGACCAATTGTATTGTCTGTTGTAATAGTTTCGTCTTTGCTACAAGATATTATTAAAATAAATGAAAATAGAAACAATATGTTTTTCATAATTATTTAATATTTCTCTGTTAGACTATTTAATTAAAAAAAGGTTTAAAAATAATCATATTCTCTTTTTTCGTAGCGTCGCTCAAGGGTTTCTTTCAACGTCAGACCGTCAAAAAACTTCCACAATCCTCAAACAAATATAAATAATACTTGTAAGAAAAAATGTTTTTCTTACTAAAACCATACAACATCCTGACACTTTGGGTTCTTTTTGGACTTTAAAAACTCTATTGTAAATACTTAGCATTGAACTATTACTAAAAAATAAACCTTCTTTAAATCGCTTTAAAAAAGGTCTTTTTTGGAATTATTTTGAAATAGTATTTTTTATTGGGGTTGTGCAACAGCTACGTGTGTTAGCCACTGCCTCATTTATTCATACAGCCATCCATGATCCCCTGTTTGATATCCGGATAGGAATAATGTAAATAAAAAGTTATAACGATTACTAAAATAGTTTTCCATTGAGTTCTAATCAATGAATTTAGATCATATAATAATGTTTACATTTTGCTTTTTTTTAGTTTGTAATTTAAAACTCCCCCTTCAACACATCTACACCAATTGCATACCCATATACTTTGCCATTGGCATCTTTGTAAATTCTGATTTTATTGCAAGCCATTCCTAAATTAACTTTCTCCCAGGTTTTACCACCGTCTTTGGTTTCGTAGCCTGTATTCATGGTGCCTACAAATCCGTGGTTTTCGTCAATAAACCCAATTCCAAATTCTCTTGCTCCAGCATCTTCCACTAAGTTGATTTCATTCCAAGTTTCGCCGCCATCGGTTGTTTTGGCAATGCGTTGTTGTTTTACATTTGGATCTGGATTATAGGATTGTATAGTTACATAGCCAACTTGCTTTGTTGGGAATGATGCCTTCCAAGTGCCTTCAAACGGACGATTGGATTGGTACACCTTTTTCCAAGATTTTCCTCCATCGCTGGTTTTTAAAATCAAGGCATTCGATTTTTCCATATCTTCATCGGAAGCAGCACAAACAAATCCGTTGTTTTTATCAAACATTTTGATATCAAAGAGCATTTTACAGTCGTTGTTCATACTATTGGAAGTCCAAGTTTCGCCACCATCGTGTGATACCATCATATTAGCAGGAGAACCTACACGACCTACTGCATAAATATGTATTTTGTAGTCTATTTTGCCGTGATTAATATATTGCTCTTTGACAATATCAATGGCACAAAGTCCTTTAACATAAGGTCCTTTATAGTCAACCGGCTTCCAAGTTTTGCCACCATCTCTAGTTCCATACAGTGGTATGGAATCGGTAACATTAGGAAAATAATCTGTTCCAACCGTACCCGCAAAACCAACTAAATTATCCACAAAGGCAATGGTTCGAAAAAAAGTCCCTTTTTTTTCCAATTGTTTTTCCCAAGTTTCGCCGCCATTTTTTGTGTGATAAATACTTCCGTAACCGTTTACATACCAACCTTCTTTTTCATTGATGAAAGTAATGTCGTCTTGTTTCCCTGGATAGCGCTCTGTATTCAATTTTTTCCATCCTTTTTCGGGAAGTATCGTTACATCTTTTTTGGAAAGCACTTCGTTGCTCCATTTTACTGCTGAAAGACCTACCTCAGGATTGTATTCATCAAACAATTGCTGGATCTGTCCATTTGAAAATTTGTTATAGGCTTCTTGCATCGTGCCTGACTTCGCAAAATAATGATCCGTTGAAGGATAAGTCATTAATGTTGCATTACCTGGGTTGAAGAAATTTACGGTATTCACAATTTGCTGATGATCTGCTTTAGAAAATGCCTGAAAATCAGATTCACCAAATTGCACCAAGACTTTTGCAGTAGTATTTTTCCAATTTTCTAAATGAGGGTAATACTGAATTTGTCTCCAGTACTCTGCATTTCTTGAGTAAATTTTTCCTTTACCATCGTATTCCCAACTAGTGCGTAAAATACTGTCGGCCTTAGTCTCTTTGGCAATATCTTCAAGTTTTTCTTTCTTAACGAAATAACGATAGTTTAAATCATATTGAGCAATTACAGATTGTTCCACTTCAATCGGGTTCATGCCTGATAATGCATTTTGAACGCGATACATTTCAATTTGATACTCAAACCAAGATTTAGCAGTAGTTCCATATACTACAACACCCGCAACCTTATTTTTTGCACTAATTGCTGGCGCAACAATTCCACCCATAGAGTGACCAACAATAATGATTTGATTGGCATCTACATAGGGAAGTGACTTCAGTTTTTTTAAGCCTGCCTCAAAATTTTCAATTTCATCTAGCAAATCACAAGACTCGCAAGGAGGTGTATTTTTGCTGTCTCCCAGTCCGCTTTTCTCAATGCGCAGTGTAACGTAACCAGCATCTACATAAGCATCCACAATACGTTTATAGGGATG
>NZ_JBKCVI010000161.1:0-3637 GCF_046317795.1 Flavobacterium sp.
GTTGGCAAAAATTAAAAGTGATTTAGTGTCTATTTTAATTCCAAGAATTAAAGCAAAATATCCTCAATATGCTCATTTCTTTAATGATAATATTACGTATCATATTAACCCAACTGGAAAATTCGTAATTGGTGGACCACATGGTGATACTGGCTTGACCGGAAGAAAAATCATTGTGGATACGTATGGTGGAAAAGGAGCTCATGGTGGCGGTGCTTTCTCTGGAAAAGATCCAAGTAAAGTGGATAGAAGTGCTGCGTACGCTACACGTCATATTGCAAAAAACTTAGTGGCTGCCGGATTATGTGATGAAGTTTTAGTGCAAGTTTCGTATGCTATTGGAGTGGCAAAACCAACTTCTATCAATGTGGTTACTTATGGCACTTCAAAAGTGAATTTAACTGATGGAGAGATCAGCAAAAAAGTAGAGGCAATTTTTGATATGCGTCCTTATTTTATAGAACAACGATTGAAATTGAGAAATCCAATTTATAGTGAAACTGCCGCTTATGGTCATATGGGAAGAACCCCACAAACTGTTACTAAAACTTTTGCTGCTCCCGGTGGATTGACTAAAACCGTTACAGTAGATTTATTTACTTGGGAGAAATTAGATTTTGTAGATAATGTGAAAGCGGCTTTTGGAATTTAATAATTTAAACGCAAAGACGCAAAGATATTGTCGCAATCCCGAAGCTTCGGGACGCAAAGAAAGACCTGTTCAAATGAACGGGTTTTTTTTCCTGTCTTTTTACCTGCCATAGGCAAGACTGATGGGAGCGGCATCCTTTTTTGTTTTGTGCTTCGACAAGCTCAGCATGACAAAACAAAAAAGATAGAGCGGACAGCAGGTTCTTGGCTACAAATTATATTTTAAACTAAAAATTATATATCTCGGCTGTACTTGATATTGAGAATTTCTAGTAGAAAACTGAGAGAAACTATCATCATTAATTGAAGTGGTATTCAAAATGTTTGTTGCGGATATTCTATACTCCATGTGACTGGCTTTTGTTTTTTGATAGGTCAAGCTTGCCGATAGAAAGTCATATTCTTGATCAACGGTATTATCGTTATTGTAGTAATGAAAAAACTCATATTCAGAAACAAAGGAGAAACTTTTCAAGAAGAAATAATCCAATTTAACCGAAGGGCTATCGGTATAAAAAGTATCATTTGGATATTGATTAACCGTATAATTATAGGACAATTCAATATTTGGAATGTCTTTAAAATTAGTAGAAGCGCCTATTCTGTAATTTTGAGTGAAACTTTCGGTATTTACAACCTCATCAACTAAGGTTAGGGGATTCACTTGAATGTTATAAAATTTACTCCAATTAATAGTAGTACTAAAATTAGCTTTGTAATATTTTAAAAAGGAACGACCATAGCGAAAGTTTCCGGAAAGATTTTCATCACCAAAAGGCGAATTAAAAGGCGAACCTATTTGATTTACCCCTTCAAATAATGCTCTTGTTTTTACCGCTTCTGTGGTTCGGGTGTAGTTTATAAATCCTCCAAAATTTTCAAAATTAAACATATTGAATTTTTGATAATTCAACGTATGTGATTGCACCACTGAGTTTTGTAAGTTTCGATTTCCGGAAAACAAACTGTTATAACTATTAAAAATTCTTCCTACTGCAAAGTTGTTTACGTTGGTAAAATTGTTGGTCAACGCAAAGTTATAGGTTAATGATTCGGACTTTTTTATTTGATAAATCATTTGAAAATCGGGTAAAAATCGTGTCAATTCTTGTTTAGTATCTGTTGCTAACTGAGAATTAACGAGATTAAAACGATGCAATGTTACTCCGGGCGTAAAGGTAAATTTACCTGTTAACCATTTTAAATGAAACCCTAAGCTAGAGTCGTTAAAGCGATAACCCACATCATTGGTGTTTTCTGTGGCAGTCAAATTATTAATGGTTCCGTTATCCAAACGTTGAAAAACAGAAGAATTCAAACTTTGATACACATAGGAATTGGCCAAAGTAAAATTGAGGTTTACTTTTGGAGTAAGTACATAATAATAATCGAGACGGCTGTCAAATTTATTGGTTTTAATAAATCGACTTTGTGTAATATCGTTTCGGTTTTGACTTTCATTATACCCATCAAAATCAAAAGGTTGAAACTCTAAATTGGCGTTGTATAATGGATCTTCGTTTTGATATAAATATTGACTTTCAAAGGCAAAAATATGCTTATCGGTAGGTGTATAATAAAAACTAAGATTTTGATTGATATTTATTGGATCTTGCCTTTTTGAGGTTAAAATATTTTCACTCGAAGTGGTGTCTTCTAAATAATCAAATACTTGTCGGTTCAAATTATTATTTTCTCTTTGTGCCGAAAGTCGGGTTAGAATATCATAATCGAGTTGAAATTTAGTGCTTGGTTTATAGACAGAACTGAATTTAAACAATCCTAGATTATTTTTTTGATTACCAATATCATCTCTAATTTCGGCAGAAGCAACTTGTTCCGAATTTGGCTGTAAAAAATTTACTGTTGATTGTGTGTCGGTATCAACTAAAGTTGAAGTAGCAATGACAAATCCGCTGAAACTCCAGCTCTTTGTAGGATTATACGAAAAATTCGTGGCTCCAAAATGCGATTCGATTTCTTTTACTCTATCATCTTGAAAAAAATTAATTCCCAATGAATTACTTCCTACATTTATGCTACCGCCACCTTTTCCAGTAATATTTCTAAAACCACCACTAAACCTAAAATAATCTTGTATTGTAAAAGCTTGTTCTCCTACATTATTACTATTGCCAATGATATTGATACTGTATTTTGGACTATAATAAAACGCTTTTGGCGCAATATTATAGCGGGTATCCACGTGACCAACTCCTGCACCTGCTGTCATATCGCCAAACCAAAAGTTTTTCTTTCCTTCTTTTAATTTGATATTCATCGCAAGATTGTCTTGATTATTCTCGACGCCTTTCATTATTGAGTTTTCATTGTAGTTTCTCAGTACTTGTACTTTATCAATAGCATCTGCAGGAATATTTTTTACGCCAAGTTTGGTATCGCCATCAAAGAAATCTTTTCCATCGACCATCAACTTTGTAACCGATTTACCTTCCACTTTTACTTGCCCTTCGGCATCAACTTCAACTCCAGGCAATTTTTTCAGCACATCTTCGAGTTTACGCTCTGTTCCGTTGGTAAAAGAATCAGAATTATAAACGATGGTATCTCCTTTTATTGATACTGGCATTTCGCGCACAATTTCAACTCCTTCAAGGTCAATTCCGCCGCTTTCCATTGTAATGCTTTGCGTAATATTTTGAGTTTGGGTAGTTATAGTAATCTCTTTGCTTTGCATTCCTAAATAACTCAATTTTATGATGTAGGTAGCATTGGCATTTAAATTCAAAATAAATTTACCTTTTTCATTGGTAATAGCATAGGCATCCATGGCTTTGGTGCCTTGGTTCATTGCCATCACATTGGCCATTTCGAGTGGTGCTTTATTGTTGTCTGTAATGGTGCCTTCGAATCGAACGTTTTGAGCAAAGGAAACTGATGAAACTATAAGGAATAAAAAGATTATTTTTTTTTTCATGATGATGGCTTATAAAACTTGTGTTTTAACGTTCAAAAATAATAACGC
>NZ_JBKCVI010000162.1:0-13600 GCF_046317795.1 Flavobacterium sp.
GACTTTAATTGGTAACTCGATTTCATTCGGGTAATGGCTCCAGTTCCATCAGTATTGGTATAGCCATAGGCACCATAAATTGGAAATCCATCATAGGCAAATCCTAATAAAGGCGAATGTTGCGAAGGATTGATTACATACAAACCATCAGAAGGATAGGTAGCACAAACATTAGAAAGTACAACCAAATCTAGATTAAAAGCACTCGGATTTTGGTGATGATGGTAATTTCCCATAGCAGGATGTGCTTTGGCACAATCAAAACCAGCGCGCTCTGCGGGAATAGCATCTCTATTCCATGCTTGTGTTGAACCTGGTTCACCAGCACAAGGGGGATTTCCAGGACCACCGCATAAAGCACCAGTGTTATTATTCCAAGCTACACCATCACGATAATCAAATAATGCCACTCCGTTTTTAAAAACACCAATGTTTCCTCCAGTGGTTGCCACAGTTCCAGTGCCTTGAACTGGAGCTAATGGAATTCTGAAAATTTTATTTTGTGCTGTGGCTAAAGAGGGATTTCCATCTTGAAATGGTCCTGTTATGTAGGCAGGAATTCCTGTTGCTGAAATATACGAATACGTTGCGTTGTATTGCACCGTTTGCACGTTTGCTTGCACTGCATCCACAATAGGAGTAGAGTTGCCTGCAACATAATGACGACCTGTAATCCCGGTGGTGTTGATCAACCATCCTGTAATGGCTGGATTGGTTTGGGCAAAAGTGTAACTCGAAATAAGGAAAATGAATAGTACTTTTTTCATAATTTTAGGTATATAACATATTAGACGCAACATTATTTTTATTCTTGCGAAAGATTTAAAAATTATTCTCTTGGAAAACCATATCGTTTGTCAAAAAGAAATTCTTTATCGGTTAAGGTTTGTAAAAACACCACTAAATCTACTCTGTCGTTATCGGATAAATTCATGGGTTTGGCTAACTCTTTAGGTAAACTTTTATCATTTCCTAAAAAATTATAATGTTTAACTACTTCAGTTAAGGTTTTAAATCGACCATCGTGCATGTAGGGAAACGTAAATTGTATATTCCTTAGTGTTGGAATTTTGAAGCGCATTTTATCTTCTGTCTTTCCTGTGATTTTTATTCTGCCTAAATCATTCAGCGTTTCATCTAGTGCTAAACCATTTTTCTCAAATCTATCATCAGCGAAAAGTGGTTCTTTATGACAAGACGCACAATTGGTTTTGAATAAATCATAGCCGTGTTGCTCTTGTTGCGTAAAATTTTCTTCTTTACGCATCACTTTATCATACTTTGAATTGGATGATTTGAGCATTACTGTGAATTGTGCTAATGCTTTGAGCAATCGTTGGCTAGTTACTTTATCATCGCCATAAGCTTTGGTAAATAATGTTCTATACTTTGGGTTATTTTGCAATTTAGCAACCACATTTTCTAGCTTTTCATCCATTTCTGTTGGACTTGTAATAGGATTAATGGCTTGCACTTCTAGATTATTAACACCGCCATCCCACATAAAGTCTTTATTCCAAGCTAAGTTTATTAATGCCATCGAATTACGTGTACCAATTTTTCCTTCAATGCCATGGCTTAATTGATGATCCACATGTGTAAATCCGGTTTGTTGCAAATGACAACTGGAACAGGAAATTGTGTTGTCTCGAGAGAGAATTGGGTCGTAAAATAGATGCCTGCCCAACTCAAATCCTTCTTCGGTTAATGGGTTTCTATTGAAATTATATTTAGGTTCTGGCCAACCCTTAGGTACTTCTAAATATAAAGGTGTAGTGAATATATCAGAAAAAGACAAAATTCCAACAAGACAAATTCCAATACCGAAACTTCGGGACACTATGTATAAATGGTTTTTCATTCTAGATAAAACATTTTCGCCATAGTATCCGATAATTCCATAGCCGTTTTACCCGGAATCATAACCGAATTTGTTTTGGATAATTCAATTTCTGCAAAAAAGATGGAAACATCAATAGCAATAGTAACATCACCATTGTGATTAACCGAAATCACTTTTTTCCGCATGGCATAATAGGGTTGGAGATAACCCCCAATGTGAAACTGAAATTCGTTTTTTCTTCCCGATGCTTCGGTATTACAACTCGGGCTTTTGCCTTCCATTTTCATGTTGATATAGCCACTTTGCCAAGCCCAATACATCCCTTTTGTTGGGTCTAAATCTCCATCCAAAGCACCAGCAGTATTGACTAAACTGTCTATTCCAATGTTAAAGCTGACTTTTGAAATTATCTTATCATTCTTATTCGTTATCGGAATAATGCATGAATTTGGGTTTTCTAGATCGAGTAGGTGATAGCTGTTTTTTTCTTTAAAAACGGTCTTATCAGCATAATAAATTTCGATATTGGAAACATAACATTTGAAAGTAGTAATAGTTACCCTATCTTTATTGGAAGTAGCATATTCTTTACTCAGTTCTAAAGGGAGTTTATCAAAATTGACTTTAAAATTGACATGCAACGAGTCTCTGTTTTGAGCCACTAACTGAAAACATGCTAAAAAAGTTAAAAATAACCAACCTGTTTTATTCATGTCTTGGTCTTGGTGGTTTATTGCGAGAAAATAGTCTTCCTAACTCTTCGGTCAGTTCGTTAAAGTATACTTGTTGTTCTGGCTTGCATAACTTTTTGATATCTACAAAATGCTTAAAATGGGTAGCTTCAATTTGCTTTTGAAATAGGGCTATTTCATTAATTAATGTGACTTTAGCTTTTTCGTCTACTATATCATTATTTAATAACATATACAATTCATTTTTTGAAACTCGTATACTATCTTCAAGTTGTCTAATTTCCCCACGATGCCATTCAATTAATTGACCATATTCTTTTTGCTGATTGGCGTCAAAATGCAATCGTTCAATAATAATTTCTTTAGGTTCGTGTCTGCCTTCTGGTCTGTCATGTGGTGGTTTGTGCCCTTTTGTACCGCTAATAAATAAAAATCCAAGTGTTGCAAAATTGAGCAACAATAATCCGATAACTGTAATTGTTAATAGCTTCGTTTTTTCCATTGTTATTGATAAATCTGATTGCTTTGGTTTAGAGTATTTTCCAAATATGTAGTTGTTGTAGTTGAACTTTCTTTTGTTTTAGTAGCCAATAGTGTAAAGTTTAGGAGTACTAAAATAGCTATTGAAGCGGCAACAAGCCAAACGGTTTTTGGTGAAACGTTGTTGCGTTTTATTTTATTTTGAATTTTAAAAAACAAGTCATCACTTGGAGAAACTTTCGTTATTCCGTTGATGCTATTTAAAATGGTTGAAATCCAATTTTCTTTTTCCATACTTGTTTAGACGAATGTTACTATTTTTTCTTGCGGTAGTGATTAAATTTTTCTGCTAATTTTTGTTGAAGAGATGCCTTTGCCCTAAAAATTAATGATTCGACCGACGAAATACTCAATTGCATAATCTCGGCTATTTCAGGATTTGATAATCCATCAAGTTTAGAAAGCAGAAAAGCGGTCTTTTGATTTTCAGTAAGAGTATTAAAAACTGCAAAAAGTAGGGCTGCATCTTCTTGATTTTCCAATAAAATTCCAGGATGTTCAAAAGTGGAAGAATTCAAATATTCTTGTTCGTTTTGACTTTTCTTTCCAAAAATAAAGAAGCGTTTTTGACTGTTCTTTTGTTTTAAAAAATCCAAACATTGATTGATTGTAATTCTATAAATCCATGTTTTATGAGATGATTTTTGATTAAAGTTATTGAGAGAATTAGAGATTTTTACAAACACATCTTGTGTTACTTCCTCAGCATCTTCGGTGTTTTGAAGATAATTTAATGCCACATTGAACACGAGTAGATGAAACTCGCGGTATATTTTTTCAAAATGGTTCTGGTTATCAATCATCTTTACCTTGAAATTCAATCTTTTGAATTGCAATAGTACTAAAGGTTTTATTATAAATGTAATTTTTTACTAACTATAAATTATTCTATATTTGACCCTTGATTACATCAACAAACCTAACTTTTATACACATGAAATTATTAGAAGGAAAAGTAGCCATTATAACTGGTGCGAGTAGAGGAATTGGAAGCGGAATTGCCAAAGTTTTTGCACAACACGGAGCCAATGTAGCGTTTACTTATAGTTCATCTGCCGAGTCGGCACAGGTATTAGAAAATGAATTAAACGCTTTAGGAATTAAAGCTAAAGGATATCAATCAAATGCAGCCGATTTTAACGAAGCGCAAAAACTAGTGGATAATGTTATGGCTGAGTTTGGAAATGTTGATGTATTAATCAACAATGCCGGAATTACAAAAGACAACCTTTTAATGCGTATGAGTGAAGAAGATTTTGATAAAGTAATTGAAATCAACTTGAAGTCAGTATTCAATATGACCAAAGCCGTTCAAAAAATCATGTTGAAAAACCGTAAAGGTTCTATCGTGAATATGAGTAGCGTAGTAGGAGTGAAAGGAAATGCCGGTCAGGCCAATTATGCCGCATCCAAAGCGGGAATGATAGGATTTACCAAATCGGTTGCCTTAGAATTGGGTTCGAGAAACATTCGTTGTAACGCCATAGCACCTGGGTTTATTGAAACCGAAATGACTGGTAAATTGAATGAAGAGGTAGTGCAAGGGTGGCGAGATTCTATTCCGTTAAAGCGTGGTGGAACTCCAGAAGATGTAGCCAATGCTTGTTTGTTCTTCGCTTCGGATATGAGTGCGTATGTTTCAGGGCAAGTATTGAATGTGTGTGGAGGAATGTTAACTTAAATGTTTTTGGTTTGTAGTTTATAGTTTCAATGTTTTGAACTATCTAACCACAAACTATAAACCATAAACTCAATACTATGAACACATCAACAATTCTGTTATTACTTCTATCAATACTTATTGCTGCTGGAGTTTCGTTTTACCAATATATATATACCCGAGCGCAGGGCGCGAACTGGCGAAGCAAAGTAAAAAGCCGGTCGAAAGTCACTTTACTTTTGGCTTTTTTGCGTTTCTTTAGTGTCTTTGGCTTGTTATTATTATTAATCAATCCTATTATTACGCGAAAAAATAGTGAAATCATCAAAACACCGTTACCTATTATTATTGATAATTCCGCTTCTATAGCAGATTTGAAAGCCAATAAATCAGCGATGGAATTGTTAGATAAACTAAAGAATAATTCAGCTTTAGCCGAAAAATTTGATATTCAAACCTATCAGTTTGACACTGATTTTTTGCCTTCGGATACAATTGATTTCAAAGGAAAGCAATCCAATATAGATGTAGTTGCCAAAAACCTAAAGAACATCTACAAAAATCAAACCTTCCCAACGGTTTTAATCTCTGACGGAAATCAAACATCGGGAGAAGATTATGTCTTTGGGTTTAATCCGTCAAATAAAGTATATCCATTGGTAGTAGGCGATACAACAACCTATTTGGACATAAAAATTACCCAACTTAATGTAAACAAGTATGCTTTTCACAAAAACAAATTTCCCGTGGAGGTATTTTTGAATTATGCAGGAACAAAAGCAATTAATACTTCTTTTAAAATCAGTCAAGGCAACAGTCTGTTAAACGAACAAACCGTAGCTTTTTCACCAAATAAAAAATCAGCAGTACTCAATGTATTATTACCTGCGGATAGAGTAGGGCTACAAATTTTTAAAGCCACCATTACTTCAAAAGAACAAGAAAAAAATACCTATAACAATACTAAGAATTTCGCAGTTGAAATCATTGACCAAAAAACTGAAGTTGCCTTAATAGCTTCCACATCCCATCCTGATTTGGGTGCCATCAAGAGAAGTATTGAAACTAATGTACAAAGAAAGGTAACCATACTTAAGCCAAACGATGTTAAGTCGTTAGTAGATTATAATGTTTTAATACTGTATCAACCCACAGTCGAGTTTAAAGCTGTCTTTGAAAAGAATTTAAATGCCAAAATCAACACTTGGATAATCACTGGAAACGATACCGATTTTAATTTCTTAAACCAAAATCAGAAAATATTTGCCTTTAAAATGAGTGGACAGAAAGAAGATTATTTGGCTTCCTATGACAACCAATTTAATCTTTTTGCTTTGGATAATATTGGTTTTGAGCAGTTGCCACCTTTGGAAAATCCGTTTGGAACCATTACTGCCAATGGAAATGTCAATACCTTATTGTCTTCTACCATTCGTAATATAGCTGTTAATCAACCATTATTTACTTTTGCCGAAAATCAAGGTGTGCGTTCGGCTTACTTGTTTGGTGAGAACATTTGGAAATGGCGTGCTGATAATTATGTAAACAAAAAGAACTTTACCGACTTTGATATTTTCTTAGACAAAACCATTCAGTATTTAGCGTCAAATAATGCTAGAAAATCGCTTGTGGTGAATCATGAACGCTTTTACAACTCAGGTGAAGGTATTGAAATCACGGCGCAGTATTTCAATAAGAATTATGAACTAGACGAGAAAGCACGTTTGACTATTGCGGTTACCAATACCAAAACCAAACAAGTTAAAAACTACGACTTACTAAAAACAACCAATGCATTTCAGGTCAATCTTGATGGATTGGATGCCGGAAATTATAAATTCACGGTTAAAGAATTAAATTCAAACTCTTCCTATTCAAGCGGTTTTGAAGTACTGGATTTTGATATCGAAAAGCAATTTGTAAACCCAGATTGGAACAAACTCAACCAACTAGCTACTCAAACCCAAGGAAAAGCTTATTTGCCAAATCAAGTAGATACTCTAATTAAACAACTCTTAGACGATGAAAGTTATAAAGCAGTTCAGAAAACCATTGTTAAAAAGTCGCCTTTGGTGGATTGGGCATGGTTGTTAGTTTTGTTATCACTATCGCTAGCTGCAGAATGGTTTATTCGAAAGTATAATGGAATGCTATAACTGAATTAAATTGATTACTTTTGGCAAAAAATTAAATAAAGTTGAACTTATAAATTAAATTATGAAAATCAAAACATTACAATTATTTTTCATCGGAATGGTTTTTTCGGCAAGTGCGCAAACCATTACTTCTGAAATGGTTCAGTACAAACTACCAGTTGCCGCAAAATACCCTATTGAACAATTAAATAGAAATTATTCTGTAAAAGTAAATTCGCCTTACACTTTAAAAACAGAGGACATCATTGCTCAATCTAAAGTAGATTTTCAAACAGAATTAAAGAATTATGATAAAGTAGTAGCTGACAGCGAAGTTGAATTTAAAAATAAGTTAGCTGGCTATGACGAAGATGTGATTAAAGAAAAAGAACGTTTTAAATTAGAATCAGAAGAGTTCAAAAAAATGTCACTTTTAGAGCGTTTAGCTATGACAGACCAAGGCAAAGCGCCAAAGCTTGTTACACCTACAAAGCCAGTATATGTTAAGCCAACAAAACCTATTTACAGTGAGCCAAACTTAAATAACTACATCATTGTGGATAACGATGTTTTAGCTTCAAAAATTGGTATTACTGGATTTACAAGAGGTGGAAATTATGTTGATATATTTGTTGATATCAAAAAAATGAATTTTCAAGACAATGCAGGACAAACGTTTGCAAATCAACCTACAAAGTTGGTAGTGAAAGTAAATGGAACTGAAAAAATCAATACTACCTTCTTTCAAGATTTCAAACTGTACTCAAATTCGCCATCGAATAACCTGAACAAACCCTTATCAGAGAAAGAATATCTTAATACTGTAATTGCACATATTAACGGGTATTTGGATGAAAACTACGGCATACGCTATGTTAATCCATCTGTAAAGATAAGTACTGTTAAAAATAAAGGGAAATATGATGATTTAGAAAAAGCATCGGTTTATGTATCGACCAATTTAAGAAAATTAAATCCTGAAAATCCTGCAATGACCGCTGCTGGAATGGCAGGAATTCAAAAAGGTACTGATATTTGGAAAGATACGCTGACCAAAATTCAATGGAAAGATAAAAAATCCGATTTCAATGCCAAAATAGGAACTTACATTTACTTTAATTTAGTTCGTCTTAATATTGCTTTAGGTGATAAAAAAGAAGCTGAAAAAATGTTAAATGAATTGCAAGAAAATATCGTAAACATGGACTTGTCCTATGACGAAAATGCAGAATTAAAGGAGTTTGAATCTGCGATTTACAAAAACTAAGAAATGAAAAGAATATTAGCTTTTGCTATTTTAGTAGTGCTGTCGTCGTTCTCGATAATAACAGCTCAAATAAAAAAAGAATGGGGGACAAAGTTTGACTATGAGATAAAATTAGAAGAAGAGCCACGTGTCGTTCTTGCGGATAATTACAATCATTATATGATGACAGTTGTTAATATACATGGGATGACGGCTCAACATGGAATTATCATGAGGAAGTTTGATCAAAAAAATATTCTGGTCAATACATTTACGCAAGACTTTCCCGAAAAAACAATGTTTACGTTATATAATTTCTTAGGAAGTTATGAATTAGGAAAAGACAAAGTTGTTTTTTTTACGGATGGTTATTCCAACAAAACTAAAAAGAAGTCGATCCATCGAATTATATTTGATAAGAAAACAGATAAATTCACTACCTCTTTACTAGTAGAATATACTTTTGAAAGTATTTCAAAATCGGGAACAGCAACTGTAGTAGCATCGCAAAATGGAAAATATTTTGGAATTGTTTATTCTAAATTTTCCAATAGAAAAATTGCTGAAGTAGCCGAATGTACCGTTATTGATGGAACCACATTTGAAGAAGTATGGAAAAAAACCGTTACTTTCCCATTAGAATATTTTTCGGGCGATATCACGATGACCAACTCTGGTAAATTGGTTTTTATTAAAAGAGTTGTAGAAAAAAGTGCCAAACATAGTTTGTATGTAGTTGATGCCACGAGCGAGGTTGACAAAGATTTAGGTGCCGAAATTAAACTCAGTCGACCAGTTGCTATTTCTATTGGTACACAGGATTATTTAATTGCTTTCAATTTCAAAGCAAGTTTGAGAGAATGGTCATTCAGCAATATTATGCTTTATGATTTAGACGGCGGAAGAATTTTGAGTAATGATGCCATTGATGCATTCCAAGGTATTAAAGAAATTCAGGATGTTCGCTATAATTTAGTCAATATTCATGATAATCAAATAGACCTGTTTGCTGAATGTAAATATCAAACAGGTTCAAAACCATCCTCTTCGTTTCCTAATGATCCCAAGTTTAACGATCCAGTATATTCTTTTGGAGCAGGAATGCTAATTGTGATGAATATGGAAGGAAAAGTGAAAAAAAGCATGAAGTTCCAAAATAAAGTACCGTTTAGCAATGCTGTGATTGACAATTTTGGTTTGCTGAATATCAAAGGAAATTATTACGTGAACACTTCGGCTTGGGGTGGCACAAATGGTAATGAAGAATACCCTGTGTTGTATCAGTTAAATCCGTTTAGTTACAGTTTTGAAATACAAAATATAAAACTACCATTGCCTTCAAGTGTATATCGCAGTGAAGACGGAGATCAAAATGGCGGAACGTATATCCATCAGTTTTTTAATTATTTTCAAGACACAAACCGAGTGCTTCTTGCCAAGTATTATAGCGATGGAAAAGTACAATTTGTTAATTATAATGGTGTCACGTTTTAAGGAATTTGTGTAAGCTAATTAAATTACAGCAAAATAAACACTAATTTAGATAGCGGTATCATTACTACTTTAAGTAACTGATAAGATTTTGAGAAAGTATAATAGGCATTAATGTCTGTTATACTTTTCTTTTTATTACAAAAAACTTCAATCGGAGGTAATCATAAAACAAGGCAATTAGCAACACTGCTGAAGCAATAAATAATGTCTGGATTCCCAATGCTTTATAGGCAAATCCTCCCAGCACACAACCAATAAAGAAGAAAGAGATTATAGAAAGTCTCAAATAAATGTTGGTTTTCAATTTCTTTTCTAAGATTAAGCCCATAATAAAATGAAGCAGCATCTCCAAATGGATTTACATAACTTTCATTAAACCTAATCCCAGATGTCATTTGCAGAAGGTGTTTAATAGTTACTTTGTCAAAGCCGTTTTTTGTCAGTTCAGGGATATAGTTTGTTATTGGTTCGTCAACGGATTTAATAAGTTCTTCGTCAATGGCACAACCAATTAAAATTGATGTAACAGATTTTGCCATTGAAAAAGAAGGAACAATACTTTCTTTGTCATACCCCTTGAAATACTTTTCATACTGTATAGTGTCATTTTTAATAATCAAGAAAGCCACTGTTTTTTGTCTTCAAGATATTTGTCAAACGGAATGTCGTTTAGTTGTTTTGGAAATTTACCTGAATTAGTTGTTTGAAAATTGTAAGATGATGTGTCGGATGTTAATGGTCTGGACTGAAATTTTATGTCTGCAAAGTTGTAAAATACAAAGCGTCCTAATTGACAAGAAGTCAATAATGTTGAAGCAATAATCATTAAAATTCCAAGTCTAACTATTCTAATTTGTCGTCTCATATTCGTCATTTTGTTTTTACGGGGGCGGATTCAAGACTTTAATGCAACAAGGTCAGTTATTATATTAATAATCAAATTTAGTTTTTTATTTCAATTCAGCATAATTTCAGAATAACTTTTTTGGCTTTTTAAATTAGCCAAAAGTTATTTTCGAAATTGGCTTGGTCTACGCTGCATAATTAGTGATTTCTTGATTCATAATTTCATTAGAAGTTTTGTATCCTAAGATCTTTCTAGGCCTGTTGTTTAAATTAAATTGAGCTTGTTTAAGCTGTTCATTAGTTATTTTATTGAAGTCAGTTCCTTTAGGGAAAAAGCGTCTAATTAAGCCGTTTGTATTTTCGTTAGTTCCTCTTTCCCAAAAAGAATAAGGATTAGCAAAATATATATCCATTCCGGTGTTGTCTGATAACCATTGATGATTAGCCATTTCCATTCCGTTATCGTAAGTCATTGATTTTAAAACATATTTAGGTAAAGAGTTTAAGTACTTGGCGAATTGTTGTGTTACAGTTTCTGATTTTCGGTTTGTTAATTTTATAATGAAAGTGTATCTGGTTTTTCTCTCTATAATTGTTCCAATGGCGCTTTTTTGTCCTGTTCCAATCATTAAATCACCTTCCCAATGTCCAACTTCAAGTCTTAATTCAACGTGTTGTGGCCTTTGTCTGATATTGACTTGGTCTTTAATGCGAACTCTGTTTTTACCGAATTTTCTTTTCCTCTTCTTTTGTGATGGTGATAGGGAAGAAGCTTAATTAATTTCTTGCCTAAATAGGATTGTCTATGCTTGAAAATGTGCTGATAAATAACTTCGTGTGATATTGACATTGTTGTGTCATTTGGATAAAGCACTTTAATTCTGCCAGCAATTTGTTCTGGACTAAAACCAGATAATAATCCTCTATAAACAAAAGCTTTCAGTCTTTTATGAGTGTTGATTTTGTCGAGATTTCGTTTGTTTAAATATTCTTCTTTAGCAAAGAAGTTAGCTATTGTTGCATCGTATTTATCAGAAGGTTTTTTAATCTTCACGAGTTATAGTGGATCTGTTTCTTTTAAGCTGATTTGCAATGTAGCTTTTGGATTTATTTTCATTGAGTAATGTCTCAATAATAATCCGTTCTTTTAAGGTTAGTCGTCTGTGTAATTTTTCCATAATTCAACAAAGATAAAATTTATCATTTGTTGCATTAAGTTATTGAATTCGTCAAAATGGAGTTTTTTCATAACCTGACGTTCCGCAGCTTGCAGAATTGGCGGATTAAGGAAGCCTAAACTTTCGGTTTAACATTGATTTTGCAAGTACAAAACCAACTTTAAATTAAGCCCTAAACCCGCCATTTTTGCAAACTGCTGTTGGTGGATAGTGCCTTTATGCGGTTAAACTTAATTTTAAATGTCCACCTAATCCTTGTCTAATTATTCTCATTAATGTTGAAAGTCGAATGTCACTTGCATTATTTTCTATTTTAGAAATATATGTTTTTGTTGTTCCACATTTTAGTGCTAGTTGTTCTTGCGTCATTCCACGTTCTTTTCTCATTTCTTGAATTAAAACACCAAGTTCAAAACTCTCGTATTCCTCTTCGTATTTTTGACGAGTTTCTGTTCCAGTTTTTCCGTATTGCTCATCTAAATGTTGAGAAAAAGATGTTATTTTTTTATTTTCTGTTTTCATAATTTTTACTTTTTATATTTAGTTTCTAAATATTCTTTTTTCAATTTTTCCGCCATTTTAATTTCTTTTGCTTTTTTTATTTTCAATACGGTTTCTTCTGAAATCCATTTACTAAAACTACTAGATTTCCTTTGTCAAAAAAACTAAAAACTCTAAAAATGTCAGAACCAACTTCAACTCTTACCTCAAATATTCCTTCAGAACCTGTTATATGTTTGAAAAATTTTTCTGGAATTCTATCTTGAGTTGAGATTAACTGTAAAGTCCAGTTAAACTTTTTCTTAACGTCTTCTTTTTGAGCGTTGAAAAAATTAAGATAATAATCTTCATAATATATAACTTCTCTAATAAATTTAACATTCATTCGACAAAGTTATTCAATTAGATAACATTGTGCAAATTTTTTTATGATTTTCTCTTTTTACCGCGATTTTTTTTGGCATTTCCACCAACGTCAGACCGTGATAAAACTTCCACAATCCACAAACAAATATAAAAAAATACTTGTAAGAAAAAATGTTTTTCTTACTTAAACCATACAACATCCCGACACCTTGGGTTCTTTTTGGACTTTAAAAACTCTATTGTAAACACTCAGAACTATTACTAAAAAATAAACCTTTTTTAAAGCGATTTAAAAAAGGTATTTTTTGGAATTATTTTTAAATAGTATTTTTTTATTGGGGTTGTAAAACAGCTACTGCTGTTATAAGCTGGCTTTTCTCCAATTGTATAATAATAGTCTTCTTCTATTGTCTAAGTCATTTATTCTTATTTCTGTAATATCTTCAATTCTGTAAACAGCGCTTCCTTGATCTTCTCCATTTTTTCCAATACAATTGAGAACAAAATCCTCTTCAGAAATTTCTGTTACCAATCCTGTGAAATAGTCACTACCATTGATTTCAAAACTTGCAACTTGATGTTCAGATGTAACGAGTTTATGTAATGCATCAAATTGCCAGTTATTAGAATAACCTATATTTAGTTGAAAATCCGTTGGTTTGTCAAAAATACTTGAGTATTGAATAACACACTCCATGACTTTAGTGTAATCATCATTAAAATCAATAGTTTTAATATTTGAAATTTTAATAGCTATTAAACCATCGCATTTTCCATAAACTGTATAATGTTTTAGTGTTATATGTTCTTCAGAAATTTCTGTTACATAACCAACTAAAGAGCTTTTATCTGAATTATATTGCCAAATTGATATTATTTCTTGGTTTTCTCTCGATCTTTCTATAGTTGATTGGAAAATGCTCATACTGATTTTTTTTGAATTTTTAGGTTGGTTAAAAATACTTTTAAAGAAATTTATCATTGATTTGATTTGTTTTTTATTGGCACATTTTTTTCAAAGCTTGCTTATAACGTCAGACCGTGAAAAAACTTCCACAATCCACAAACAAATATAAAAAAATACTTGTAAGAAAAACAT
>NZ_JBKCVI010000163.1:0-9323 GCF_046317795.1 Flavobacterium sp.
GCAACACCTACTACAGGAAATTCAGGAGATGTTACCATAACAGCAGGTGTTGGTCAGTTTTCAATACCTTCTTCAGTGTTTACACTTGCAGGAAATTATACGTTAACAGTTAATGGAATTATAGCAGTAACAGGATGTACCAATACAACTGAAAACGCAACCGTTACTTTCACAATTAATCCAATTCCAAGTACATTAGGAGCCACAGTGTCAGCTCAGGATACTTGTCCTAATTCTGATAGTAATGTTACCATAGTCGGAATTAGTAATTTACCCGATGGAACTTATTCATTAACATACCAGTTATCAGGAGCAAATTCGGGAACCGCAACAATACCAGTAACGTTTACAAACGGCGGAACAACATTTACTATTCCTGGCGTTAGTATAGTAAATAATGGACAATCAACAATTCAAATCACTGCGCTAACTTCTCCAAGCAATACTTGTGGAATAACCGGAGCAACTTCACTTACAGGTAATTTCAATGTCGTATCAGACCCAGCGCCGGTGTTGAATGATAGAGGAGAACTTTTCTGCGGAACCAATATTCCTGCACCAACCATTGCCGACTTATCAGCAAATATTGTTGGAACACCTAATGTTATTTGGTATAATGCTTTGACAGGAGGAACTGCATACAGTCCGTCTGAGGTATTAATAAATGGAACAACATATTATGGAGCTGTACTCTCCGCAAATGGTTGTGAAAGCCAACGTCTTCCGGTTACTGTTGATTTAACAATTTGTGATGTTATCATTCCAGATGGATTTTCTCCTAACAATGATGGAATTAATGACACATTCGAGATTCCAAACTTGGCATTATTATACCCAAATTTCAAATTAGAAATTTATAACCGTTATGGAAGTTTAATGTTTACTGGAAATAAAAACAAACCAAATTGGGACGGAACCGCTACCGATAGTGGAGTTGCTTTAGGTAATAATTTGTTGCCTACAGGTGTTTATTTCTATATACTGTATTTCAATGATGGAACAAGAAAAGACATTCAAGGTAGAGTTTATCTAAATAGATAAAGCAGAAATGAGTACATTTATGATACGTAAAATAAAATATTTTTTAGCAACACTTCTTGTATTCTGCTCCTTCTTGTTGCATTCACAACAAGATCCGCAGTTCACACATTATATGTACAATATGAGTGTTATTAATCCAGCATATGCTACTGAAACTCCAGATATAATTAACATGGGAGGTATGTACAGAGCACAATGGGTTGGGATAACAGGAGCACCAACTACTCAATCCTTTTTTGTACACAAACCCATATCTAAAAAAGTGGAAATGGGTATTTCATTTGTACATGATGAAATTGGAGATGTGGTCAATGAAAATAACATTTTTGTTGATTTTGCCTATGTTTTACAACTTTCAGCAGAGACTCGATTATCATTTGGAGTAAAAGGAGGTGTTACCCTTTTTGATACAAATTTTAATGGATTTCAATATACTGATCCCTTACCCGATCCGGCATTTCAAAATAATGTAAGTCAAGTTTTTCCAAATATTGGAGCTGGAACTTATTTGTTCGGTTCAAATTACTATGTTGGTTTCTCTGCCCCAAATTTATTAACTACAAAACACCTCGAAAACACCAACGGAATTACTACAACAGGTGTAGAAGCAGTCCACTTTTTCTTGACAAGTGGTTATGTTTTTACCTTTAATGGAAATGATAATTTTAAAGTAAAACCTGCTTTTATGGCCAAAGGAGTTTCTGGAGCACCCGTAGCTTTAGATTTGACAACAAATGTATTAATCAACAATAAATTTGAAGCAGGTATAGGATATAGGTTAGGAGACTCAGTAAGTGGACTTGCTTGTTTATATGTAACGCCATCATTAAGGATAGGGTATGCCTATGATTACACTCTCACCAACCTGAGAAATTTTAATACGGGTTCGCATGAGTTGTTTATTTTGTTCAACTTAGACTTAAATCGACTTTCAAAAAAAGGGTATGATAAATCACCACGATTCTTTTAAAATGGAAATGATGAAAAAAATGCTATACATACTTTTTATTTTTTGTAGTATCACTACTCTTTTTGCTCAGAAAAAGATAACGATAAAAAAAGCTAATAGTTTGTTCGCAAAGAAATCCTATGTCAAAGCTGCTGTTGGTTATGAGCAATTGGGTCAATCGAAAGAAGTTTTACAAAATCTAGGTGATTGCTATTATTTCAACTTTCTAATGACTAATGCGGTTCGTGCCTACGGACAATTGTTTTTTACCTACAAAGACAGTATTGATAAAGAAGTTTTTTTTAGATATGCAAGCGCATTGAAAGGAATTAAAGACTTTGATAAAGGAGATGCCATCATGTCTGAATATGTTGGTTTTGAGCAGAACACTCCAAAATTCATGAAAAATGTTACCCGAAATTTTCCAGACAGTTTCAAATTAGAAATGATGTCCAAGAATAAAACTAATGGTGATTTTGGTATTTCTTTCTTTGGTGATAAAGTAGTATTTGCATCAGTTAGAAACGCAGAAAGTAAATCCTATGGATGGAATGAAAGACCTTATCTCGACTTGTTTTCTGCTTCTGTGGATAGTAAAGGGCAATTAGTAAAAGTGGAACCTTTCCCTGAAATCATCAATACCAAAAATCACGAAAGTTCAGCCACCTTCAGTGCCGATGGTAAAACGATGTATTTCAATAGAACAGGTGATAAACAAGTGAAAATAGGAGAGGAAAGAATAGCTACAGTTAAGATATTTAAAGCTGAATTTAAAGAAGGCAAATGGACAAATATTACCATGGTTCCTTTTTCTAGCGATGAATATTCTGTTGAACATCCTTTTTTAACCAAAGATGGAAAGAAACTTTATTTTGCCAGCGATATGAAAGGGACAATTGGTTCTATGGATATTTTTGTCGTCGATGTTTTAGAGGACGGAACCTACAGTCAACCCAGAAATTTAGGCGAAACTATAAACACCATTCACCGTGAACAATTTCCTTTTGTTACAGAAAACGGAACACTTTATTTTGCTTCTGACGGACACCAAGGGAATGGAAATTTAGATATTTTCATGTCTTTAAAATTAAGCGAAACCGAATATGACAAACCTTTGAATTTGGGTTCCAGTATCAACAGCGAAATGGACGATTTTAACTTCATTTTGGATGAAGCCAACGATAAAGGATATTTTGCTTCCAACAGAACGGGTGATGACAACTTATACACTTTTATTAGAGAAGATAACAAAGTACAATACTTAGTAGAAGGGGAAGTAAGAGATATGAAATCGTTAGAACTTTTACCTGGTGCCACAGTAAAACTATTTGACGATAAAGGAAATCTACTAGAGGAAATTTTAGTGGGTAAGGATGGTGATTTTACATTCAATACCGAGCCCGACAAGAAATACAAAATAATGGCTTTCAAAGATTTTTACATACCAGCTGAAGCCGAGTTTGACACCAGCCAAAAAGGGAAAGTATATCTTGACTTGCAAATGAAAGTAGAATCGTATTATGATGCTGAAGATATTATCAATAAGAAAGAGGATGGTACTGTACTAATTGAGTTAGAAAATATTTATTTCGATTTGGATAAATGGAATATCAAACCACAAGCGGAGCAAGTATTAAATGTATTGGTTGGGCTTTTGAAAAAATACCCATATATGGAAATTCAAATTGGCTCTCACACCGATACCCGTGCTTCTGAAATGTATAATTTGAGATTGTCCAATAAAAGAGCTGCTTCTGCCCTAGAATATTTAGTACAAAATGGAATTCCTAGAAAGCGATTAACCTCTGTTGGTTATGGCGAAACAAAACCATTGATAATTTGTCCTAATAATGATTGTACCGAGGAAGAGCATGCCACAAACCGAAGATGTACGTTTATGATTTTGAAATAGTTTTTTTTTGAATGTTGTTAGATAATTGTTTTTTTTTTCAAATGCATACAGTAGTTGGTATGCATTTGTTTTTTATGCTAACATTTCATTTTGAAATAGTATTTTTGTTTCAATAACTATCAGGTACTATTAAAAAAAATAAGACCACATAGAACATAGAAAAGAAGAATTGAAAAGACCATACATGGTTCACATTATAGTAAAGTGAAACGCCTTGATTCTATTTCATAAAAACTATTTTTCTATGTGTTTAAAAAATAAAAAACAACAATCAACCAATTGCCTAAAATAATTTGTCATGAAAAAGTCTCTTCCTTTATTTTTCTTATTCTTTACTTTATCTTTAGTAGCCCAGCAACGCCCAAAACTGGTTGTCGGCATTGTAGTAGACCAAATGAAAATGGAATACCTATACCGTTTTCAAAATGATTTTTCTGAAAACGGATTCAAGCGTTTAATGAATGATGGCTATACGTTTCACAACATGCACTATAATTTCATGCCTACTTATACCGCACCTGGACACGCTTCCATTTACACTGGAACAACACCAGCCATGCATGGCATTGTGAGTAACGAATGGTTTAGCCGAACCGCGGGAAAAGAAGTGTATTGTACCGATGATGCCACTGTAAAAACCATAGGCGATGGCAAAAAAGACGAAGGCGAAATGTCACCCAAAAATTTACAAACCACCACCATTACCGACGAATTGCGATTGTCAACCAATTTCAAAGGAAAAGTTATCGGTATTAGTATCAAAGACAGAGGCGCTATACTTCCGGCAGGACATTTTGCCAATTGGGCATTTTGGTATAGCAAAACAGGCAGTTTTATTTCGAGTACGTTTTATGGTGAAGCATTACCAACTTGGGTAACTGAATTTAATGCCCAAAAAAGCTACATGAAATACATCAACCAAGGTTGGAATTTATTAAAACCTATAGCTACTTATGATGAAAGTATGCCCGATGACAATCCCTATGAAGGAAAGTTATACAAAGTAGATAAACCCGTTTTCCCCTATGACTTAAAAGCCATGTATGATAAAAACGATGCGGGAGTTATACGAGTAACCCCTTTTGGAAATGATTATGTAAACGATTTTGCCAAACTAGCCATCGAAAAAGAACAACTAGGAAAAGACGATATTACCGACTTTTTAGCGATAAGTTTTTCTTCTCCTGATTATGTTGGCCACATCCTTGGTCCACGTTCGATGGAGCTACAAGACACCTATTTGCGTTTGGATAATACCATTGCTGATTTTCTAAACTATTTGGATAAAACTGTGGGCAAAGGAAACTATTTGGTGTTCCTAACTGCCGATCATGCCGGAGCTGAAAATGCCAAACATTTAAAAGATAATAAATATGAAGTGACTAATATTGAACCCAAAGAAATTAGAGCTGCCTTAAAGAAATTCTCTAACGAGACGTTTGGCGAAGATTTGGTACTCAATTATAGTAGTTTCAACTTGTATTTCAACAAAGAAATTATCAAGACAAAAGGGTTGGAGTTAGTCAAAGTAAAACAGTCCTTCAAAGACTTTTTAATGACGCAAAACTATGTAAAAAGAGTCTATACCGAAGAAGAAATTCTAACCAATTCAGGCAGCGATTACTATTTAAATTTTATTGCCAAAGGATATGACGTTACCCAAAATGGCGATTTGGTTATTCTAGACAAACCCGGTTTTATTGAATATGGCGCAACTGGAACATCTCACGGGACTACCTATAGTTATGATACCCATGTGCCGCTTATTTTTTATGGTTGGAATATCAAAAAAGGGGAAACCCACGACAAAAAAGTAATCACTCAAATAGCACCAACACTGGCACAAAAACTAAAAATCACCATGCCTAATGCTACGGAAAGCGAAGTGCTTTTGGAAGTGTTGGATAAGTAAAACATACTGATGCCTGGGGTTTCTGAAGACTCCTTTACTTTTTTATGGCTTAAAAGGCGGGAGACTATGTGCAACTCGGGAAAATTTGAGTTTAATTAGTACAACAAAATGCTTGGCAATAATATTATAGAGAACATAATGCAACTTTTAATTTTTCAATCTCCAAGGGTTTCATCAAAAAATCAGTAAAGTAAAAATTAAATTGTTCGTTTTCTTTTGCGGCAATATCAGCCGTAAGACCAAATATTGGTGTTTCTTGGTTCATATTAGGTAATGTCCTAATGTTTTTGGCAGCTTGGTATCCGTCAAGAACAGGCATGTGAATGTCCATTAGGATATAATCATATTTAATATTTTGAGATTTATTGGTAGCTTCAAGACCGTCTTTGGCATGATCCGTAACAATACCCCATCTTGATAAAAGCTTTAGAGCAATCATTGCATTGATAGCATTGTCCTCTACAAGCAGCACTTTTAAGCCATTAATATTATTTTCAAAATTAACTTGTTTATTTTCTTCAGTATTTTTAGATTTCTTCAATTTCAATTCAAAGAAAAATAGTGATCCACTTTCAAGTTTACTTTGAATATTAATTGTGCTTCCATGAAGTTCAATGAGTTTTTTGGTAATAGACAAACCCAAACCAGTTCCGTCTTTTTTTCGGGTAGTGCCTGTTCTGACCTGTGAAAAACTTTCAAAAACTTTATCTATATTCTCTTTTTCAATTCCTATGCCGGTATCTGATATTTTGAATAACAGGGTGTCATAGTTATACGATTGATTTACAACCTTTACTTCTAACTTTATCGAACCGACATCAGTAAATTTGAGCGAATTGTTGACTAAGTTGCCTAAAATTTGAGACATTTTTGTTTCATCATAGTAATAGTAATCGTGAAGCTCGTTGTCAATTTTTAATTTGAATTTAATTCCTTTTTCCTTTGCTTGAAAATTGTTGGCGTTCCAAAAATTTTCTAAAAGTGATTTCAAATTAGATAATTTCAAATCCAAACTCATTTTGCCTAAATCGAGCTTGGTATAATCTAAAATGTTATTGACAATTTGCATCAAATGATTAGAAGAAAATTTTAATGAATCCAATAATATGCTATCTTCTGGTTTGGTATTTTCGTTTAAGAGAGTAGTTATAGTGGTAATAGCATTTAAAGGTGTACGTATTTCATGACTCATGGTTGACAAAAATTCTTGTCTAATTCTAGCAGCTTCTTCTGCTTTATTACTTTTGGCTAGTATGATGGCTTTTTCTTGTTGAAATTGTGCTTCTTTCTGCATAGCCCTCATCTTCACTAAGAAGTCATAGTTTTCTATGGTCTTAATATTCTGAGCATTCAGGACACTTTCTTTTTCTTTAACATAATATTCAAGGTATTCTAGGGTTTTATCTATATTATTTTCAGTTTTATAGATGGTATAAAATAAGTGAAGCAATTTGATTTTAATCATCGAAATGTTGAATGTATTAGTAATATCTAATCCATCTCTAGCATTTTTTTTGCTCATTTCAATGTCGTTAATCTCAAAATATAGTTTAGCCAATTTGGTATAAGCCATTACCAATCCTAGTTTCTCTCCCATTTCTGAATGAATGGCTATGGCTTCATTAAAATCGGCTATGGCTTCGGTATATTTTTTTTGGGCAAAATACACCTTTCCTCTGCCATATATGGCAAAACCAAGACCTCTTACATCTTTAGTCTTTTGTTTGATTTCAATAGATTTTAAGATATAGTTTGTGGCTTCTTGAATTTTATTTTTTTTGATGTAAATGCCCGATAAATTATTGTAAGCATTTGATTCAAGATTTAATTCTTTTACCTTTTTGGCTGCTTTCACAGCATTTTTTAACGATTGAATAGCTTTTTGAACATCACCAGTAAAGTCATAAACAGTAGCTAATGACTTTTCACATTTCGAAATATTGTGATAGTCGTTAAGATTTTTATATACAATGAGTGCGTCTATAAGATATACCACACCCATTTGAAAGTTATTCGTTTTATAATAAAACCCAGCAATATTGTATTTGGCGTCGGCTATTCCTTTTTCGTCTCCCAGCTTTTCAAATAGCTTAATGCTTTTTAGAGACAAATTATAGGCAATTTCATTCTTGCCTGTAATCATGTAGTACAGCGATAGCTGTGTTAACGAACGAGCTTTTAAATCATCAATCTTATTTTCATTACATAAACCAAGCGCTTTATTGGTCAAATTAATACTTTCATTAAGGTTATTAATCCTTATTGCATAGGATTTTTCCAAGAGAAGATTAATTTCGTTTCTGATTTCTTTCATAAAATTATGACCAAATTGTTTTGCAAGTAACTATAAATATCGACATTATTACCCAACCCTTTTTTCCATTTAACCCAAAAATAATAAAAAAATAATATTTTAGTTCATTTTAATGAATATAATACAAAAGTATTCGTGCTGAATCGGAGAGAGTTTCCTAGTTGCATTAATTAAAAATAAGTTTTTCTTACAACTATTTTGGTATATTTGTTTGAAATGATTTGACGTATTTCACAGTTAGAGGTTGGCGTTTATACTATAATAACACATTACAAAAATTGAAACATAATTTTAAGACAGTATAATGAAGAAATTAAGTAGGGTAGTATTTGATTTGGCAGTTTAAACCCTTAAAACCAAATGTTTGAAAAGTGTCTAAACGATAGGTATAACTAATTATTGATAAAAAAATTCTTGAAACATATTATCTTTGTTACAATTGAAAAACCTACGAAATTCACGTATGATAAAGAAAATAATACTTAATAAATTAATATCAAATAACGCTAAAAAAGTAAGTATGATAATTGGTTGTATTATATTTTTATTTCAAATCTATTGGTTTTTTAATGAGTATAATGCAAAGAAATTTCAGATTCTTACAGAAGTTGAAGCCGCCTTTAATGCTTCCATCATGTCGGAAAACATGAAAATACTCAGTTCGCAACTTGGTAATTTTTCGTTAGGTACTAATTATTCATCCACTCTACCTGAAACAGGATTAAATGCAAAGTCACCAAAATTTGAAATACAAATTCAAGTCGATACCATTCCAACTAATTCTACTTTTAAAGGCCAAACCATTCAAACAATGAATGTATCTGACACTACTTTTTATAATGGTTTGGAAAAAGAATTGAAGCGTAATCTAAAAAAAAATGGCATTGATATAAAATTTAAAATTTTTACCGAGTCACAAAAAAATAACTTTGATAAAAGAATTTATTCAGATACCATTTCCCCAAAATATTCCTGGTTTAAAACGAATAAGAAAATAGGTCTTTTACTAAGTGGCGTTACATGGCAAACGCTATTGAAAATGAAATATTCTATCATACTAATAATTATCTTTTTGCTACTAGTTTTAACAACAATTGCGTTTCTAAGTGCGGCAATTAATAAAAACAAAACAATTCTTGAACTTAAGAAGAATTTTACAAATAGCATGACTCATGAATTAAAAACACCATTATCT
>NZ_JBKCVI010000164.1:0-6016 GCF_046317795.1 Flavobacterium sp.
TTTCGAAGATTTAAAACAATACCAGCAACAAACCAAAGATTGGTTGTTTGGCTATTTGTCTTATGATTTAAAAAACGACACTGAAGATTTATATTCTACTAATTTTGACGGTTTAGAATTCCCCGATTTTTTTTTCTTCCAGCCCAAGAAGTTGTTTTTTTTAAAAGGAAACGAACTCGAAATGCATTACTTGTATTTATGCGATGACGAACTAGAAAGCGATTTTCATGATATTATCAACTGTAAACTACAAACCAAAAACCACAAGCCATTAGATATAAAACAACGCATTTCCAAAGAAAGCTATCTTTCCAAAGTACGTTCAATGCTCGAACACATTCATCGTGGTGATATCTATGAAGCTAATTTTTGTATGGAATTTTATGCCAAAAATGCAACGATTGATCCTTCAAATATTTATCAGAAACTCAATAGTATTTCTAAACCACCCTTTGCAACATTCTTCAAAAATAACCAATATTATTTGCTTTGTGCTTCTCCTGAACGCTATTTGAGAAAAGAGGAAAACAAAGTGATTTCTCAACCCATCAAAGGCACGGCCAAGCGTTTTTCGGATTCTGTTTTAGATGAAAACTCCAAAAAGGAATTATCAGAAAACCCAAAAGAACGTTCCGAAAACATTATGATTGTGGATTTGGTTCGTAATGATTTATCGCATACAGCTACCAAAGGATCTGTGGAAGTGGAAGAGTTGTGTGGCGTTTATACGTTTAAACAAGTACACCAGATGATTTCAACCGTAGTTTCCAAAGTAGAAAGCACAATACCGCCCATTGAAATTCTTCAAACTACTTTTCCTATGGGAAGCATGACGGGAGCACCCAAAATATCCGCCATGAAAATCATTGAAGAATTAGAGGAAACCAAACGGGGTTTGTATAGCGGTGCTTTGGGTTATTTTACTCCAACCCATGATTTTGATTTCAATGTGGTCATCCGAAGTATTTTATACAATGCTCAAAACAAGTATTTATCCTTTTCTGTAGGTAGCGCTATTACGGCACAATCCATTGCCGAACAAGAATATGAAGAATGTTTGTTGAAAGCCAAAGCCATGTTTGAGGTACTTCAATAGAAATAATTACTACTTTTGACTATGCTTACAAAATTCCAAAATCACATCATTACCAACTTCTCTTTTTTGCTAAAAAGCAGGTTTTTTATTGCCGTTAGTGGTGGAATAGACAGTATGGTTTTGGTTCATTTATTCCAACAGATGGGTTATCCTTTTGCTTTGTTGCATTGTAATTTTCAATTGCGAGGAAAAGAAAGCGATGGTGATATGAAATTTGTTATGAAATATGGCGATAAATATCTAATTCCATGGTCGGTTGGACATCTTGATACAAAGGGTTATGCCAAAGAAATGAAAGTTTCCATACAGGTTGCTGCAAGAGAACTTCGCTATGATTGGTTTTATGAACAACTAAAAGAAAAAGATTTCGATTACATACTAACGGCTCATCATCTAGATGATAGTTTAGAAACTTTTTTAATCAATTTTACACGTGGCTCTGGTTTGGATGGCTTGACTGGAATTCCAGAACAAAACGATAAAATTATCCGACCTTTATTGCCTTTTTCTAGAGAAGAAATAGAAGATTATGCTACTAAAAACAATATTAAGTGGCGAGAAGATAGTAGCAATGCTTCGGATAAATACTTGCGAAATAAATTCCGTCATAATGTTATCCCAATATTAAAGGAAATTAATCCGAGTTTATTGGCTTCGTTTGAAAACACTCTTAGTCATTTAAAACAAACACAATCATTGGCAGCAGATGCTTCAAAAAGTTTGTATTCAAAAGTAGTGACCAAAAACGAAAACCAAATTTCAATCGACTTGCTAAAACTATTGAAATATGAAAATTACAAGTCCTATTTGTTTGATTGGTTGCAACCCTTTGGTTTTTCCGATTGGACAGCTGTTTATGATTTAATCCACGCACAATCAGGAAAACAAGTACATTCTGAATCGCATACGCTGCTAAAAAATAGAGAAACTTTGCTATTGTTTCCAAAGCAAGAGATTACAAATGATGTGGTTTATTGGATACAAAAAGGACAAAATGAAGTTAAATTTCCCTTAAAACTTACCTTTTGCAATGTAGATGACATTTCTCATGAGCCAACTAATACTATATTTGTTGACGAAGAAACATTGCAATTTCCTTTATTAATCAGAAAATGGCACGAAGGCGATTTGTTTTTTCCTTTTGGGATGAATGGTAAAAAGAAGCTCAGTAAGTTTTTTAAAGACGAGAAATTTTCGTTACTTGACAAATCAAATACCTGGCTTTTATGTTCGGATAATCAAATTGTTTGGGTTATTGGAAGTAGGCAAGACGATCGTTTTAAAGTAACCGAAACGACAACTAGAATTTTAAAAATAAATTATAAAACCTAATGAAGAAAGTACTTTTTTTTCTTTTGATTTTTTTGGCTTTCGCCAATGTCAATGCTCAAATTGTAAAACCAGTAAAATGGACTTCTAAAGTAGAGCAACTATCCGATTCCGAGTTCAATTTGGTAATGGAAGTAAAGATAGAAGAAGGATGGCATCTCTATTCGCAATTCACACCAGAAAATGGGCCGTTGCCAGCCGAATTCAAATTTGAAAATGCCAGAGGGAACTATGAATTGGTTGGAAAAGTAAAGGAAAGTGACTATAAAAAACAATACAACGATGTCTTTGAAGTAGACGAGTATTATTTTGAAAAGAAAGCCACTTTTACTCAGAAAATTAAAATAACGAATCCAAAACTTACTTCTATTAAGACCAAAATTGATTTTCAAGTCTGTAAAGATGTTTGCATTAACGAGTTTAATACCTTCACTTTTCAATTGCCAAAAACAGTAGCATCAACTATTGATAAACCTGTTTCAAGTGCTGATACAGCTCAGGTTGATAAGACACAAATAGCTGCTACAGCAGTAAAACCAACAGCAGTTACCGAAATTGCCACACCAAAAAAAGCAGACGATAGAGGATTGTGGACTATTTTCTTTTTGGCATTTCTAGGCGGTTTTGCCGCATTGTTAACACCCTGTGTTTTCCCAATGATACCTATGACGGTAAGCTTTTTTACCAAGCATAGTGGAACTAGAAAAAAAGGGATTTCAAATGCGATTTTATATGGTTTATCAATTATTTTAATA
This sequence comes from Flavobacterium sp., assembly GCF_046317795.1. Lineage (GTDB taxonomy): Bacteria > Bacteroidota > Bacteroidia > Flavobacteriales > Flavobacteriaceae > Flavobacterium. The sequence goes on from NZ_JBKCVI010000164.1 coordinate 3,181, forward strand.
TATGTTACTTTAGGACTTTTAATTACAGGTTTTTTTGGAGCGGATGCTTTAAATGCCTTATCTACTAGTGTTTTATTCAATATCATCTTCTTTATAATATTAATTTTTTTCGCAACATCTTTTTTAGGAGCTTTTGAAATTGTCTTACCAAATTCATGGGCAAATATTGTTGACAAAAAATCTAGTAAATCTGGAATAATTGGTATTTTCTTTATGGCATTGGCCTTAGCTATCGTTTCCTTTTCATGTACTGGACCCATTGTGGGAACACTTTTAGTCGAATCAGCTTCCAAAGGTGGCATTGCGCCAATTGTAGGAATGCTTGGATTTTCATCAGCAATTGCATTACCATTCATGTTTTTTGCACTATTTCCAGCTTGGATGAATTCCCTACCAAAATCGGGTGGATGGTTAAACACGGTTAAAGTTTCTCTTGGATTTTTAGAATTGGCACTTGCCTTTAAATTTCTATCCAATGCCGACTTGGTTTTGCAATTGCACTTATTAGAAAGAGAAGTCTTTCTAGCTATTTGGATAGCCATTTTTGGAACTTGGACCTTGTATTTATTGGGCAAAATAACAACACCACATGATAGCCCACTAACCCATATTTCTGTGGGAAGATTGTCACTCGGATTGTTGGTTTTAGCTTTTACAGTTTATATGATACCGGGTTTATTTGGAGCGCCGTTAAAATTAATTAGCGCGTTTCCACCGCCACAAACCTATAGCGAAAGCCCAATGGGTTTTTTTGGAAGCTCATCCGAAAATAAGCAAGATTTACCAGATGGTGCAAAAATTGGCGAACATGGAATTATCACATTCACTGACTATGAAAAAGGTTTTGCTTTTGCCAAAAAAGTGAATAAACCCATTATGATCGATTTTACTGGTTTTGCATGTGTTAATTGTAGAAAGATGGAAATCAATGTTTGGTCTGATGAAAAAGTGTTAAACCATCTTAAAAATGATGTTGTTTTAATTTCATTGTATGTAGATGATAAACGAGAATTACCAAAGAATGAACAGTTTATCTCTAAATCTACGGGTTCAGAAATAGTAACCATTGGCGATAAATGGACTGATTTCGTTATCACTAGATACAAAACCAACACACAACCGTATTATGTTTTAACCGATTTGAACGAGCAAAAATTAAACGAACCCATTAGCTACACCCCAAACATCGACGACTATTTAGCTTGGCTAAAAGACGGAATTAGTAAATTTAAATAAAACAAAAAATCCCAACTGATGTTGGGATTTTTGTTATAATATTCCTTTCACTTCATTTTTCAAGAAACTCAACGCTATCGTACTCGGCGATTGGCTGTCCAATAAATCATTGAGAATGGTTTCCCGAAGTTTCTGAGCGCTGTCAACTTTCTCACTCAGATTGGTTTGCATAATATTTTGAATAATAGTATTTTTTGCTGTTATGATAATGGTCCAACACTCATCAGACACATAAACCTGTTGGGTTAAATTGTGTTCGTATTCTTGTTCTATATGTTGTATCAATAAGCGCTCGTAATCATTTTTATCATCACTCAATGGAGCAACTCTAATCAACAATTTAGCCGCATTGATTCGTTCCAAAAACAACGCCAAACGTTCATAGGCCTGCAAACGCAACGGCAACGATTGTTTTTGGTTCTCTTTTTGTACCAACCAACGACGGGTATTTTGTTGGTCATTAAAATACGATTGGAATAAATAATAGGCAACACCACCCGTTATCAAAGCAGGTAAGGTGTAAAAAGCAAGTTCAAGAATTTTATCAGAATTCATAAGTAATATTGACTTAAATTGTTGACAAATATAATAGAAATACACTGAATTATATATTGGAATTTAGGTTTAGTAGCGTTAAATTTGTCTTTTATAATTTTAAAATTCGGTTCTACCACTATTTGAGTGGGTTTTTATATTAAAAAAAAGGATAGATAGAAAACCATTAAGAAATTAAGTTAGATTAAGCCTTAATTAGCTTAATTTCTTAATGGTTTTAGTTTGCTGTTTTACTTTTATAAATGTTTGGTTTTAATACCAACCTTAAGTTTCAGTAGTAATACCTTTAGTTTTATAATAAAAATTCTCAATAAATTAGCCACTTTTTCAAATAATGCAACAATACATTTCCCAACTCAACGAAGCGCAACAAGAACCGGTTTTGCAAAAAGACGGACCCATGATCATCATTGCAGGTGCTGGTTCTGGAAAAACGCGCGTGCTCACGGTGCGCATTGCCTATTTGATGAGTTTGGGTGTGGATGCGTTTTCTATTTTGGCACTCACCTTTACCAACAAAGCAGCACGCGAAATGAAAAAGCGTATCGGCGATATTGTGGGTGCAGCCGAAGCCAAAAATCTTTGGATGGGAACGTTTCACTCCGTTTTTGCTCGAATTCTGAGAAGCGAAGCCGATAAGTTGGGCTTTCCGTCTAATTTTACCATTTATGATACGCAAGACAGCGTTCGATTGATTTCGGCCATCATCAAAGAAATGCAATTGGATAAAGATGTTTATAAACCCAAACAAATATTGGGCAGAATTTCATCGTATAAAAACTCTTTAATTACCGTAAAAGCATACTTCAATAATCCCGAATTGCAAGAAGCCGATGCCATGAGCAAAAAGCCACGCTTGGGAGAAATTTATCAAAACTATGTAGAGCGATGTTTCAAAAGTGGTGCGATGGATTTTGATGATTTGTTGCTAAAAACCAATGAATTACTCAACCGTTTTCCCGATGTTTTGGCCAATTACCAAGAACGTTTTCGATATATTTTAGTCGATGAGTACCAAGATACGAACCACTCGCAGTATTTGATT
>NZ_JBKCVI010000165.1:0-19094 GCF_046317795.1 Flavobacterium sp.
ACGACAAGAGAGCAATATTTTTGAAGGCGTATCATTAGGCACACACGTAATCCATGTTTGGGATACCGAAGGAGGCGATTACAGCTGTGAGGAACTCGTTATAGAAGACGTTCAAATCATCGATTACCCATATTATTTCACACCCAATGGCGACGGTTATAATGATACATGGAATATTAAAGGTTTAGGTGGACAACCTAACGCCAAGATATACATCTTTGACCGCTATGGCAAACTAATCAAACAACTCAGTTCCACAGGACAAGGTTGGGATGGAACGTACAACGGACAACAATTGCCATCAGATGATTATTGGTTTACTGTGGATTATCTCGAACAAAACGTAGCCAAACAATTTAAAGCCCATTTTGCAATGAAGAGATAAGAGAACAACAAGACAGAAAAACCCATCCACCAAGTGTAGATGGGTTTTTTATTGGAGCAAACAGTAAGCAGAGAGAGACTTCATACGTATCTTAAAACAATAATATACGATATACATACGGTATATATACGACATATATACGGTATATATAATAAGAATGCAGTATATTTACATCTATTAAAAGTAAAGAAAGATGGCAACACAAAAAGGAATTATATCACTTACAGGAACACTTGGAGACATTAATTTTTATTATAGAAAGGGTAAAGCTGTAGCTCGAAAAGCGGGTGGTGGTTTTAATGGAAAAGCGATAAAGACAAAGCCAAGTATGTTTCGTGTTAGGGAAAATAACTCGGAGTTTGGGCATTGTTCTAGTGTGAAGAAAGAATTTAGAATAGCTCTTTTTCCTTTTTTGAAATATTATAAAGAAACTACTTTGCACGGTAGGATGATGCAACTGTTTCAAAGGATTAAGGATTGTGATAGTAGCTCTGTGAGAGGTTCTCGAGAAGTGGGTAAAGGTATTGTTACGTCTAAAGGGTTACAATTGTTTAAGGAATTTAAGTTTACACCTAAATGTGATGTTGCTGTTGTGGTGCCTATGAATGCTAGTTATGATGCTGTAACTTGTGTATATAGTGTGATGGATTTTGATATTTCTAAGGTTTGTTTTCCTAAAAATGCAACGCATGTGGAGTTGCAATTGGGGGTTTTGGGAGTGGATTTTGACTTGAAAATTTACAAGATGTTTATAGGAAGAACTGTGGTGTTTGAAAAGAATGTGGTTGTAACTGATTTTTCTTTATTTCCTGAAGTTTTGCCTGATGTTGGGTTGCAGCGATTTGCTTTTGTTGGTGTAACTTTTTATCAAGAAATTAATGGGGTGAAGTATGTATTGAAAGAGGATGGGAATGTGGGGGTTACTTTAGTTTCCTAAGGTTATTATTAGTTTGTATTTTTTTTGCCACGGACATGTCTGCCGACAGGCAGGTTACACAAATTAACACAAATCATATTCGTTTTTTTCCATGATTTTGGGATTGTAAGGATTTATTTAGTTCCGTTAGGAACGGTATATGGCTAGTATATTTATAGCAGTTTTTTTAAGTGCCGTAGGTACGGTATAGTTATGGTAGTGGTTAAAGCTAGAAAAGAAGAATAGGCAAAATTCTTATTTAAAAAACATTCTCTGTAAAAGTTAAGATTGGCAAGTAATCTACTTTATTCAATTCATATTCGGATTTGTATTCATTTATCCAGTTTTTTATTTTCATGTTATTTTCAATACAAATATCTTCAGTGAAGGTATCTTTCAGTTTAATTTCAAAATAATATGCTGTTTTCGATTTTTCTTTTCCTTTTATTTTAGACTTGTGTTTGTGTTTGATAGATTCTATTTCTCCATAATAAGAAGTTAGATAAAAAGGTTTGGCTCTACCGCCTGAATAAATGACTAATTTCTTTGCGTTATATAAATCGTACGGAAAGTCAAGAAAATTATTTTGTTTGTCGGTAGCATGAAAATAGAACGTGTCAAGCTGTGTTAATTTCTTTAAATCGATGCTTCTCATATATCCTAAGACTAAACGTTCTTTGGGTTTTGGTTCTTCTGTTAAATAAAGTTCTAACTGCTTTTTAGTTTCAAAACCATTTATTTTTTTACGATACGACTCAGCTATAGTTACATTTTCAATTTCCAGTTTTCGGTTTTTACTGATTTCTAGAAATTCTGCTTCCATATCGATACCTAAATAACGTCTGTTAGCAAGATTGGCAGCAATACCTGTGGTGGAACTTCCTGCAAAAGGGTCTAATATCCATGCATTAGGTTTTGTAGAAGCTAAGATGATGCGTGTTAAAACCGATAAAGGTTTTTGAGTTGGGTGTTTGCCACACGTTTTTTCCCATTTAGCAATGGCTGGAAGTTTCCAAACATCTTTCATCTGTTTGTCGCCGTTAAGTTGTTTCATCAACTCATAATTATAGTAGTGTGGTACTTTCTCTTTTTTGCGCGCCCAAATTATTAACTCGGCGGAATGGGTAAAGAACCGACACGAGAAATTGGGCGGTGGATTGTTCTTTTCCCAAGTGATTACGTTGAGAATTTTAAAATCCAACTCTTGCAACAATTGCCCAATCGAAAAAATATTATGATAGGTTCCACTTATCCAAATGGTACCATTGTCTTTTAGTTTCTCTCTAACCAATTTTAACCAAGTACGATTAAAATCATTGATATAATCAAATCCTTCTGATTTGTCCCAAGCGCTTTTTTTGGCAGGGATGAAATTTAACTATATCACACTTATTGTGTGTTGTATAGTATTATTTTTATTAATTTCTTTGAAGAAATAAATAAGTCAATAATGGATACAACTTTTGAACGCTCAAAAAACACTACCATAGAATGGCTAACTCCACCTGAATTAGTAATAAAATTAGGTAAATTTGATTTAGACCCATGTAGTCCAATTAATGCACCCTTTGTACATGCGACAACTAACTTTACCACACTTGATGATGGTCTTGCTAAGGAATGGTTTGGGAGGGTTTATTTAAATCCGCCTTATGGCAGAGGTATGGAATTGTGGTTGGAGAAATTAAAGTTTCACGGCAATGGTATTGCTTTGATTTTTGCAAGAACGGAAACCAAATGTTTTTTTGAGCATATTTGGAATGATGCTGATGCTATTCTGTTTGTTAAAGGGAGAATAAAGTTTTATCATGTTTCTGGGGTACAAGGTGGAACTCCGGGCGCACCAAGTGTATTTATAGCTTACGGGAAGGAGAATGCCAATGTGCTAAAAGATTGTGGTATTGATGGGAGATTTTTGGCATTGAAATAATTATTTAGAAATTATAATATTTGGTAACAAATAAATTCCGCGACATTAAATTCACTATCTAAAATCCATGCGTTTTCAATCAATAATTTTTTCAACGCTTCGTTTTCGTTTGTAACTTCTTCAACAATACCTATTACTTGCATATTTTCAATTTCATCTCCGTTGGGTGAGGTTGTATTGCCTTCTGGTGTTATAAATATGTATTTTTTCATTTTTATCTTTTTTTTAATTTACAACAAAAAATTATACTGTTGTTGTTCGATAATGCTTTCATATTGCCTACTTAATGTTTCATAATCCATAAATGAAACTCTATTTTCTTTATTTAAATCAGTGAATGAGGAATATTTTATTTTTTTTAAATATTCATCTTTTCTTTTATTATCAGCGACTATAACCATTCGAGAATGAAAATCTTGAAGGTCGTTAAACTTTAATAATGAGTTTTGGATATCTGTAGAATGTTCAACTTCAAAAAAAGAATGAGGCATTTCTCTATCATTAAACCAAATGACATCTATGGTTGAGCTTCTTTGTACCAATTTAGAATATGAAAATTGAGGAATTTCATTTAAAGTTCTAATATCTGCTAACTTTTCATTTAGAAATAACTTGTTTTTATCTTGATTTGGTATGAATGTTTTTAATCCTTTTAAATTCCCAACAGTTATAAGAAGTCCCTGAAAATAAGAATGATTAAAATCAATAACTTCTTTGGAATTTTTATTCATTTCTGTTTCTTGAATAATTCCTTTACTTTCATTTTCGGATTTAAACTTTGTTAACCCATATAATCCTGGTTTAATTTTATAGATGTTTTTATCTAATTGCACAATTCTTCTTATACTTGCAAAAGGTGTCTTTGTTTTCCATATACAATCGGATATTTTAAATACATCTTGGTTTAATTGGCCAAGTGTAGCAACACCTCCAAGTTTTTCTAGTGTTAAAATAACGGCTTCGTGCTGTTTCATTTATGCTACTCTTTTATAATATTAGATGAATTTATTTTTCTAGATTTTTTCTGTAAGAGGTATCAACTTTTCTGGTTTTGCTGCAATGACTTCATAGGTATTGGTCAAATCGGCATTAATATCGTTAATAACTGCTTTTTCAACATTTGGAAAGTTTTCCAATATCCAAAACAAAACAGCACCACTCCCAACAAATGGCTCCACATAGGTAAACTTTTGAGATGTAAAATCTTTAGGTAAAGCGTTTTTAATATCGTTAATCAGTTGGCTTTTTCCACCAGCCCATTTTAAAAATGGTTTTGCTTGCATACTATTTTTAATTCTTTTGCTAATATAACAATAGTTGTTATAAAAGTATAGGAGTAGCAATAAATTAATTAACAGTCTTCTCTAGTTTGATGAGATACCCGCCTTCGCGGGAATGACAAAAGGAGTGTTACCGCCTGCGCGGGAATGATAAAAGGATTGTTCTCGCCTGCGCGGGAATGACAAAGCGATAGATTATGGTCTTTCGTTTTTTTTGTGACTAATTTGATGAGATGCCTCTCTCGTCCAAAAGACGAGACGGCATGACAAATTAAGGGATATCATTTTTACTTCCTCTACATGACTTTCTTAGTATAAACAGTAAACAGTAACTTACTTTTGGTTATACACTTTCAGCGCTTCTTTCAAGATGTCTACTGAGCGAATTAAATCCTCTTTTTTCAAAACATAAGCAATGCGCACTTCATCCAACCCAACATTAGGTGTGGAATAAAAACCGGCAGCGGGTGCTACCATAACCGTTTCTCCATTATTATCATACGTTTCTAATAGCCATTGGGCAAAATCATCCGCATTTTTTACAGGCAATTGGGCTATGCAATAAAAAGCGCCTTTTGGGGTAGCCACTTTTACGCCTTCAATTTTTTGTAATTCAGCAACTAGGGTATCTCTACGTTCTTTATACTCGGCAATAACATCATTAAAATAGCTTTGAGGTGTTTCCAATGCTGCTTCACTGGCAATTTGAGCATACGTTGGCGGACTTAATCTCGCTTGTGCAAATTTCATAGCGGTTGCCATTACATCTTTGTTTTTTGAAACAATACAACCGATTCGAGCACCACACATGCTGTATCTTTTGGAAACAGAGTCAATCATGATAGCATGTTCTTCTAATCCGGGAACATTCATTACAGAGTAATGTTTGTCATTTTCATCATAAATAAATTCTCTGTACACTTCATCAGCAATGAGAAACAAATCGTGTTTCTTAACTAGTGCTGCTAGTTGCATGATTTCATCGTGAGAGTATAAATATCCGGTTGGATTACCAGGATTACATATCAAGATTGCCTTTGTTTTTGGCGTAATCAATTTTTCAAAAGCGGCAATAGGTGGCAAGGTAAATCCTTCATCAATGGTTGAAATGACAGGAACCACTTTTACTCCTGAAGCTGTTGAAAATCCATTGTAATTGGCATAAAAAGGTTCGGGAATGATAATTTCATCACCCACATCCATAGTGCTTCCCATAGCAAAAAGCAGCGCTTCAGACCCACCAGTCGTGATAATGATATCGGCTACCTCTATTGGCAAACCATGTGCTTTGTAATAAGCAGATAGTTTTGTTCTGTAGCTTTCAAACCCTGCGGAGTGACTGTATTCTAACACTTTGATATCTGCATTTTTTACAGCATCAAGTGCCACTTGTGGGGTTTTTATATCGGGTTGACCAATATTTAAATGATAGACTTTATGACCTTTCTTTTTGGCAATTTCGGAATAAGGAACCAATTTTCTAATGGGTGATTCAGGCATTTGCTGACCTTTCAATGATATCTTTGGCATGGTGTAATTATTAGTGGTGCAAATTTGCGACTTTTTTAGTTTGAAAACAATCTCTTTTTTATTTTAACAATTGTTAAAAAATAGTTTAAGATTATTCTTTTTTATTAAATTTATAAAAAATCGCCACCTATGAGATTTGTATTTGCGCTATACTTATGTTTCTTTACCTATTTGACTAGTTATAGCCAATCCAATTTTCAATTAGCAAACAACAAGAAGAGGATTGTTATTCCGTTTAAACTGATTAATAATCTCATTTTTATACCCATTAAAGTAAATGGAGAGACGCTTACTTTTCTTTTGGATACTGGTGTTGAACAAACTATTCTTTTTAGTTTAGATGATAAACAACAGGTAAGTTTATTTCATCTTCAAAAAATTAATTTGAAAGGTTTGGGAAGTAATGATGCAGTTGAAGCTTATAAATCGTCAGAAAACAAAATGGAAGTCAACGGTTATGTTGATGACGAACATGAAATTTATTTGATTCTAGATCAAGAATTTAATTTCTCTTCTCAAGTTGGAATTCCGGTTAATGGCATTATTGGGTATCATTTTTTTAAGAGTCATCCCACCGAAATTGACTATGAAAGAAAAAAGATAATTGTGTATTCCGCCGACAATAAAAAGCTCTCCAAAAAACTGATGCGCAACTTTAAAAAAGACTCTATTGCTATTGAAGAAAACAAACCCTACTATGTTTCCAATGTAACTACAACAACTTTAAGTTATCCTTCAAAAATGTTACTCGATACAGGAAATAGCGATGCTTTATGGTTGTTTTTAAACAAGCCAACTCAATTGCAATTGCCTCCAAAAACCATTCAAGACTTCTTAGGAAGAGGTTTTAGTGGTAATGTTTATGGGCAAAGAGCAAGAATTCCAAGTTTTACTTTTGGGAGTACAACTTTTGAAAACGGAATTGGAACTTTTCCCGATTCGACTTCCATCAAAAGTCTCAATTTTGTAAAAGACCGTGCGGGTTCTATTGGAGGAGAAATACTTTCGAGATTTCAAATTGTTTTTGATTATCCCAATGGGAAATTGTATTCAAAACCCAATTCAAAATGTAACGAGCCATTCAACTACAACATGAGTGGTATTGAAGTACAACACGACGGACTAGAATGGGTGAAGGAAACCTATGAAGATAATCAAAGCAAAGGCCAGACATTTTACAACGGGTATACCTCAGATATCCGTGTTCAAGACAATCTAAAAATAAAATTTGAGCTTAAACCTGTTTTTAGAATTTACAATGTAAGGGCAGATTCGCCAGCCGCGCAAGCTGGATTAAGTGCAAAGGACAAAATCATTGCCATTAACAAACAAAAAGCGCACACACTTTCTATCGAAAAAATTAATGAAATCCTCAAATCGGAAGAAGGAAAAACAATTGAAATAGTAATAGAAAGAAGTTCGAAAGTCTATACTTTTAAATTCCAATTGAAAAAGATACTATAAAAAAAGTCCTCATGTTTTTTGGAACGAGAGGACTTTCATTTATTGCATCATCGGACTGTTAGTTTTTTTCTCCAAAAGATTTTCTACAGGTTTTGCAATGACTTCTCCTTTAATTTTCAAAACCACACGACCTTCTTCGGCATTGACAGCATTCGTCTCAACAGTAATCGTTTTTCTGATTGGTCCTGGATTCATATTGTACTTTACCTCAATTTTTCCCGTTTTACCGGGAGCAATTGGCTCTGTTGGTTTTGATGGAACCGTACAACCACAGGTCGATTGCACATTGCTGATAATCAAAGGTTCATCACCCGTGTTGGTGAACTCAAAAGAACGCACACCATTGTCATCCTCTTTATTCACCTTTCCATAATCAATAGTATTGTCTTTATCCTTAAACTCAATTTTCGGTCCAACTTGGGCGAAAACCGCAGCATTTATAAGGATTGCCGTAATGAGTAAAACTTTTTTCATATATGTAAATTGTATTTGTTAGAGGTCATATACTTGTCTGCCGACAGGCAGGTGGTATCGCCTTTTTTTTATAGGTGTTTGTTTGCAACAAACAAGTTGTTAGTGGCGATTTCATAGGTCAAATTCTTTATTTGGTTGAGTAAAAATACTCCCTTTAAATTAAAACACAAAAAAATACTTCTTAATTTTTTCTAAAGTCTTTATTAATTACTTTTGCACTTAAGTTTACAAAAGTAATGCCAATAGAAAATTCAATTGCAAAATCAATAGCAAAAGCAAATTAAATAGCAATAGCAATTACAATTTCAAAAATCAATTGCAATAGTAATAACAATTTCAAAAATCAATTGCAATAGCAATAACAATATCAAAAATCAATTGCAATAGCAATAACAATTTCAAAAATCAATTGCAATAACAATAACAATTTCAAAAATCTAAATATCTAATATCAAATATCTAAAATCTAAAATCTAATATCAAATATCAAATATCAAATATCAAATATCAAATATCTAACATCAAATATCTAACATCAAATATCAAATATCAAATATCAAATATCTAAAATCTTATATCTAACATTATATGATTCCCGCCCAATTCAATGCCTCCGAAGTAGAGAAAAAATGGTACGATTACTGGATGGAAAACAACTATTTTCATTCCAAACCCGACCATAGAACGTCTTATACCATTACCATTCCACCACCTAATGTGACCGGTGTGCTTCACATGGGACATATGCTGAATAACACCATTCAGGATGTGTTAATTCGACGAGCACGTTTAAAAGGTTTCAATGCCTGTTGGGTTCCAGGCACCGATCACGCTTCTATTGCAACAGAGGCAAAGGTAGTAGCTAAGTTGAAAAGCGAAGGTATCAACAAAAACGATTTGACTCGAGAGGAATTCCTAAAACATGCTTGGGATTGGACCAACAAATATGGTGGAACAATTTTGGAACAATTAAAACAATTGGGCTGTTCTTGTGATTGGGAGAGAACCAAGTTCACGATGGATGCTGACATGTCTGCCTCAGTAATTCATTCTTTTGTGGATTTGTATAATAAAGGGCAAATTTATCGTGGGTATCGCATGGTCAATTGGGATCCTGAAGCCAAGACAACATTGTCGGATGAGGAAGTTATTTATGAAGAGCGGCAAGGAAAATTATTTTATGTAAAATATAGAATTAAAGACTCCAACGAGTTTGTTACAGTAGCAACTACTAGACCTGAAACTATTTTTGGTGATACGGCTTTGTGTTTTCATCCAAATGACGAACGCTATCAGCACCTGAAAGGAAAAATAGCCATAGTCCCCATTTGCAACCGAGAAGTTCCTATTGTTTTTGATGAATATATTGATATAGAATTTGGAACTGGAAGTCTAAAAGTAACCCCTGCGCACGATATTAACGACAAAGCATTAGGCGAAAAACACCAGCTTGAAATCATCGATATCTTTAATGATGATGCTACACTGAATAGTTTTGGATTGCACTATCAAGGCAAAGACCGCTTTGTGGTAAGAGAAGAAATCGCGAAAGAGCTAGACGATATTAATGCGCTTGAAAAAATAGAAAATCATATCAACAAAGTAGGCACCTCCGAAAGAACCAAAGCGGTTATCGAACCACGTTTGTCTGACCAATGGTTCTTGCGTATGGAAGATTTGGTAAAACCTGCCATCAAAGCGGTATTGGAAACCAAAGAAATCAAGCTTTATCCGTCCCGTTTTGACAATACCTACCGTCATTGGTTGGAAAACATCCGCGACTGGAATATTTCACGCCAATTGTGGTGGGGACAACAAATTCCGGCTTACTATTATGGAGAAAGCAAAGAAGATTTCGTAGTCGCCGAAAACATCGAAACAGCGCTCGAGCTTGCAAGGATAAAAACTCAAAACCCGCAACTCGAAACCCGCAACCTGAAACAAGACGAAGACGCACTCGACACTTGGTTCTCTTCCTGGTTATGGCCAATAGCCGTTTTTGGTGGTATCACTGATCCTGAAAACGAAGATTTTAAATACTATTATCCAACGAATGATTTGGTTACTGGACCCGATATTTTATTCTTTTGGGTAGCACGTATGATTATTGCAGGTTATGAATACACGGGTCAAAAACCGTTTAGCAATGTGTATCTAACTGGATTGGTTCGCGACAAGCAACGTCGTAAAATGTCAAAACAATTGGGGAATTCTCCTGACCCTCTTGACTTAATAACTAAATTTGGTGCTGATGGTGTTCGTGTTGGATTACTTTTGAGTGCTTCAGCAGGAAACGACATCATGTTCGATGAAGAATTGTGTAACAACGGAAAAGCATTTGCCAATAAAATCTGGAACGCCTTTAGATTAATCAAAGGATGGGAAGTGGCTGATATTCCTCAACCCGAAAGTGCTAAAGTCGCTATAGCATGGTATGAAGCTAAATTGCAACAAACCTTAGTAGAGATAGAAGACCATTTCGAAAAATACCGATTATCAGATGCATTGATGAGTATTTATAAATTGGTTTGGGATGATTTCTGTTCGTGGTTCTTGGAAATAATAAAACCCGGATACCAACAACCGATTGACCGTGCGACTTTTGATAAAGCGATAGAAATGCTTGAAGCCAACTTGAAACTGTTGCATCCATTCATGCCATTCTTAACCGAAGAAATTTGGCAACATATTGCCGAGAGAACTCCAGAACAAGCTTTAATCATTGCTGAATATCCAAAAGTAACTTCTTTTAACGCCAAATTAATTGCTGATTTCGATTTTGCTACCGAAGTTATTGCTGGTGTGAGAACCGTCCGTAAAGACAAAAACATTCCGATGAAAGAGCCGATAGATTTGAAAGTGGTGAATAACGAAAAAGTAAGTTCCTATTTTGATTGTGTAATTATGAAACTGGGCAACATCACTTCTTTAGAATACATCACTGATAAGATTGATGGTGCATTAACCTATAGAGTAAACGCCAACGAATATTTTATTCCGGTTTCTGGCAACATTGATATTCCTGCCGAGATTGCTAAGCTTACCGAAGAGTTGGTATACACTCAAGGTTTTCTGAAAAGCGTGCAAAGCAAACTTGCCAATGAGAAATTTGTAGCTGGTGCACCACCACAAGTGATAGCAAACGAACGTAAAAAAGAAGCCGATTCTCTAGCATTGATTGCTACTATAGAGCAGAGTTTGGCTAGTTTGCAATAATGAGAAACTCTTGATACTAGTATAAAAGGCACTTCAATTGAAATGCCTTTTTTTATTCTTTAATAATTTTGGTAGACAACACTTTTTTTTGGTTTAATAATTGACTGTCAATGTTTTCGAGGAACGCGAAGGTGGTTTTCTAATCATAAATAAGTCTAAGTTAGCAATGAACCGCCACTTTTGATAAAAAAGAGTTTCCTGAATATTTGTTTATTGTTTCTTTATAAATTCATTTACCCTCTTTACTGGTTTCTATAATCTGAATATCTTTTGGGGTCAATAGTTTTCTATTTCAATATTAAAACGAATACTGATACATCCACATAAACGTCACCCCTTGATTATCGTTTAGCCCTAAGTATTGAGTAGACTTATGGGTTAGCTCAATTCCGGTTGATACCGTTTTATTAACCTCCCAAATAACATTACCAAAATAGGTGCTGTTTTTCCAAACGCCAGCTCCCATTAAATCTTGCTTATTACATTCATCTTGTCCATATCCGAACCGGCTTTGTAGATTTTTTTGCCAGAAATAGGTGGCCTCTGTCCAAAATCCCTTACTACGGATTTCATTGTCGTTATCACCTTTAGTAGTTTGCAGTATAGTTCCCAGATAGTTGCCAAGGGCTTGACCGGCATATACTTCTCCCTGAATCCCGAATCGCTTTCCTAAACGAAGAGCATACTCACCGCATATTCCATTTACCTGAGGTTTATTTATACGGGTATTTACTATAACTCCCCCGAGGGTTTCATTTTTAAATACTCTATAACTACCTGTTATACCCGAAATAGCTAATTCAAATGCGTTGAAGGGTACCCAGGCATTATCATCTTTTTTGGTTTCATACTTAACAGCCCACTCTAAATTAGGAACGCCATTGTTTTCGGAATTGTTTCGGAGGTCTTTAGAAAAGTAAGTTGAAACTGGCTGAGAAGCGGCGAGTGTAATAGAGAGTTTACTGTTTTTTCCCGTTTCAATAAATCGGGTGGCCCGAAGCTGTCCTCTTGAGCTATTGCCTACACACCCCGAAGAGGCGAGGGCAAAATACCCATCAATCATATTAGGTATTCGCTCGGAAAAAACATCTACCTGTTGGCCCACTGCAAACCTCCACTGATCATTCTTCATATCCACATACATCATAGCGGGTAACAAGCCATAAGCAGGATCTGACAAATCGCGAATAACATAAAAAACCATTTTTGTACCCAACTTAAATGAACCCATTTGAGGTCCGTCGGCAGCCAGATAAATGGTACTAGCACGGGCATTGAGATCAAAGGTTCCTTCTACCCCTGTAGCATCTTTTGGTAAAAGCAAATAAGCTGTTCCAGTGCTTGGAGCTGGTCTACGATTAGTAAGCAGCATCGTTGTTTTTAAGTTTGCCCCAAAATAAACATTTACCGAACTATTTGCTAAGCTGAAAATGGGCTTAGGAGTTTGTGAAAATCCGTGTTTGAACCAAGCGACCAAGAAGAAGTAAATAATTATATTTTTTTTCATAACAATGTTAGCATGTATGATTGATTTTTTTAATTTTCAAAAATATAATCAAAACTTTTATTGAGCACTTTGTACTAATCTAGCTACTATTTTTTGTTGGCTTTTACTTAATGGCTTTTGTTGGCCGGTTTCGTGGTGATGATCGCTCATGCTAACCGGGGTATAAGCCCTAGGGGAACTTAGCTTAAAAATAGACTTTCCTTCTTTGATGGTTTGAACCACATTAATATCTGTAATTTTTGCAGGAGTTACTTTGAGGGGATTATTATCTAGAATAACAAAATCAGCCAATTTACCGGCTTGAAGGGTTCCTTTGCTTTTTTCTTCCTTAATTTGATAAGCAGCGGCTGAGGTAACTGCTTGCAGTGCCTGATAGGGAGAAATTCGCTGATCGGCACCTAACACTTTTCCGGAACTTGTTATTCTATTCACGGCTACAGATATCAGGGGCATTATCATAGGTGGAGTAATTGGCGCATCATGAGAAAGCGTGAAAGGAACGCCGGCTTTTAGCATAGACTGTGCTGCCATCCCATTGGAGGCACGTTTTGTTCCCCAAATTATTTCTATCTCATCTCCCTGTCCATATAAGCCAAAAGATAAGAAAGACGGGATTGCACCCACTGCTTTCATTCGGGCAATTTGATCGGGCCTTGCATAACCACAATGAACAAAAACCGGCCTATGATCGCTCATGCCATGTTTTTTAATGGCAGCTTCAATAGCCCTCAACGCCTGCTCAATTGCCTCATCACCCATCACATGCATATTGATTTGCATATTGGTTTTCCAATACTTGTCAAAAAACGAAAAAATTAGTGAATCCGGAATCTGTCCATATCCTTTAAAGCCGGGCTCTCTTCCGGGCGGAGGAGTGGCATATGCTTCAGACATCCAGGCCATAACCGGATTTCCATCTAACCATAATTTTATTCCCCCCAATCTTACTCGATTTATATATCGCTTATCTAAGTCAACACGCTTGCTAAGTAATTTGGTTGCATTTTTAGTTGACTTAGGTGAATAGGATTCGCTAACTCCATACGCAGCATTAACGACATCATCCGTTGCAGATTCTTTAGAAAAAACCACCAAATCTATAGGCAATATTTTCTTTTCTATGGCATTTTCAACAATAGAAATATCGTCTGCCCCTAAACCCAATCCGCATTCCATAGCGGTGGTTTGTCCATTACTAACCCAAAACTCACTCGCTCCTTTAATTACTTTATCAGCAGCTTCTCCTGTAAATGCGGGACGTTGGTTTCTTACATCAATAAGGGCAGTTTCTTCCATGGGACCTAAGGGCTTTTTACTGCCTTTTTCTCTAATGTATTCTCCACCGGCAGGATCAACTGTTTTTTCGTCTATATGTAAAAGTTTCATCAGCGCATGGTTCATAGAACCGCCATGCCCCGAAGCATGAACAATAAGTACGGGTCTATCCATGGAGATTTGATCTAATTCATCCGCAGTTGGATGTCGAAGCTCTTTCATTTTTAGCGGAGCATACCCCATACCCACAATCCATCCATCTCCAGGAACCTGAGCAATATGCGATTGCATGCGCTTAATAATTTCCGGAATATCTTTCACACCAGTTAAGGATTGATCCATTAGGTTTTTCCCGTAATAAACCATATGCCCATGGGCATCAATAAAACCAGGGAGCAATGTTTTGCCTTGCAGGTCGTTCATAACCGTATTATCACCCTTCATTTTTTCTGCTTCCGATTTGCTACCTACAAAAACAATCTTGCCCTCTTTGACGGCAACAGCTTCGGCATACTTTGCCTCATTGCCTTCCATGGTAATGATATCTCCGCCAAAATAAATAGCATCTGCGGGATTGGTAACTTCTTGTTTTTTGCAGCTAACTAAAACTAGTAAAAAGCATGCGATAATTGATTTTTTCATTTTATGACTTTTTAGTTGTTATTGTTTTTTATAAATTGATTTACCTTCTTTAATGGTCTCCACCACTTTTACATCCTTAATTTCTATGGGTGCTACTTTCAAAGGATTTTTATCCAATATTACAATGTCGGCCAGTTTTCCCACCTTCAAACTGCCTTTAGTATTTTCTTCGAAATACTGATAAGCACCGTTGATGGTTAGTGCCTTCAACCCACGATAAGCATCAATTCGTTGCGCTCCGCCCACTACAACCCCATTACGGGAAATTCGGTTTACCGAAGTCCACAATAAAAACAATTGATCCATTGGGGTTACACTGGCATCGGTATGGTTGGTTGCAATGATATCCATATCCATTGCCGATTTCATAGGGCTAAGAAAACTCGCTCTTTCCATTCCCAAATTGGCAATATGCACATCGCCCCAATAGAAAGTATGGTTGGTAAAAAAGCTTGGCAACATTTTATATTTCTTATAACTATCGAGTTGGTCGGGTCGCATAATTTGGGAGTGGATAATCACAGTGCGTCGATCTGCAGTACTGTCATTCAGTTTTCGCATGGCATACTCATGACCTTTTATCATCATATCAATAGAGGCATCGCCATTGCAATGTGAATACAGTTGCACTTTATTGGAGTAGCAACCCAGCATCAGTTCATTTATTTGTTCTTGTGTCAGATTTGGAAAGCCCTTACAGTCGTGACTACATCCCGGTACAGGCGTTAAATAGGATTTTGTAAGAAAGGCGGTTTTCCCTTGTGGTGAGCCATCAGTAGCAATTTTCAGCCCACAATATTTCAAATAATTATTATAAACACCCCATTTAATTTTTCCCGTTCCCAATAACTCTTTCGCCATTTGAAAAGATGGGGCTGCTTCCAAATCGATAAACAGCAGTTTGGCAGCAGCAGCTTTTGCTAGTAAAGGCATTTTTTCTGGTGTTACTAAATGTTCTGCCGCAGTAGTGACCCCACAACTGGCATAATATTCCTGAGCCGCTTTTATTTTTTTAAATTCCTGTTCATCTGATAATACCGTTTTGGTTAAGGGCATAAAAGACACCATGGCCATTTCCTGTACCAGGCCTTCCAAATCGTTGCTTCCTTTTTTGCGAATAAATGTACCACCAGAAGGATCTTTTGTTGCTGCTGAAACACCCGCCAGTTTAAAAGCCAATGAGTTGGCTACCAGCATATGGCCCGATGTATGAATTAATACCACGGGATTTGTTGGAAAAGCAGCATCCAATTCGGCTGCAGTGGGATGTCTTTTTTCACTTAAAAAATCCTGATCATATCCCCAGCCAATTAATAAGCTGGTATCACTGAATTTTTGTTTTGTTTTCAATGCTTTTAGGGCAGCAACAATGTCGGGTATGGAAGCTACAGTCCCGACCGGTGCAGGACTGAGGTTGGCCTGCATCGTACCATCGGCAATCGTCAATAAGTGGCTATGGCAGTCAATAAAACCCGGTAATAATGTTTTGCCTTGCAGGTCGTTCATAACCGTATTATCGCCCTTCATTTTTTCTGCTTCCGATTTGCTTCCTACAAAAACAATCTTACCCTTTTTTATGGCAACAGCTTCGGCATACTGTGCCTCATTGCCTTCCATGGTAATGATATCCCCGCCAAAATAAATAGCATCTGCGGGATTGGTAACTTCTTGTTTTTTGCAACTAACTATTCCTAAAAAGGAAATAAAAATTACGAAGAGATTGATTTGTTTCATGATTGTTTTGTTTTTTTATAATTTACTTTCAAAACCCATATGTGGCAATATCGTTTATTCATGATTTTGAATATGGTTTATAGTCAACGTATTGCGACTTTTAAATGCTACTTTTTCGATTACTGAAAAACGAAATTAAGATTTTTTTTTTTTTTTTTGCAATAAATGATTTATGTTTTTTTTTCAATAAACAAAAAATCCTACTTATCTTTAAGCAGGATTTTTAATCTTCATGAATAGTCAATAGTAGCTATTAAAACTTGAACCCAAAACTGAAATAAATTGAATTAAGCTGTTCAACTTTTCGTTCTACACCGTCTTTTTTCATTTTACTTATGTCGCCCTGACCTTCAAATCCAATTCCGATACTTGTTTTATCCGAAATTAAAAATTTTACCCCGGTATTAAAAACTATACCAAAATTCCAACCTAAGTTTTTTGTAGTAGTACTTCCGGTAATGGTTTGAAGTTCTGATTTTAGCAATGTGCTAGCATAAAATCCAGCACCAACATTTAAAAATATTTTTGAATTTGATTGATCCATGTTAAACATAACATAATCGCCTCCTATTTTTAGTGGAATCTGCAAGTAGGAATTTTGTAGACTTGCCGTAGCTCCATTTTGATTAAGGTTAGTATTTAGTTCCATAAAACTAACCCCAGAGGATAACCCCCAATTTTTACCCAATTTGTAGGATAATAACAAATCGCCAGCATTAGAATTGGCATTTAAAGGCACAAAACCAGATTGATTTATTTTAGCCCATCCCAGTTTTCCGGTGGCTACGAACTCTAATTTACTTTCTTTTGCTTCTTTTGTGTTTTGAGCTAAGGATACAACAGTAATTAAAAGTAACGATGTGGTAAGCAATAATTTTTTCATAAGAAATTTGTTGATTTTTAAAATTAAAATAGTAATAGACGTATAATTCATACAAAATAAATAAAAAAATCCCATTGAAACAAATGATTGGGATTTGATAAAAACGTATCTTGACTTTGGTAGTTATTACAACCTTTATTTGTTTACTTTGTTAAGATATGAGACTTCACAGAGCAGGGTTTAAGGTAAATTATTTTATAAAATTGGGTTGTTGATGTTATGAGATTTCTCCTTCGTCGTAATGACAATAAAAGGGATAAATTTCTACGGAATGACAACAAGCGGGTTACTTTACCGCAAATTCGCAAATTTTTTTTTGATTTTTTTTCAACGGGTTGAAAACTGGACATGCCCCAAAAAGTTAGACTCTATTTGGGGCTTTTTTTATTGCAACAGATTTATGATTTATCGAATTAGTGGGCGGAATTTAATACTGGTATCCCTTCAATTAATTCATTAATGCTGAAATGATAATTGACTAAAACTCCTTTGTGAATACCGTCAGCGACATCTCCAAAGCCAGTAGCTCTTTTAAATTTTCTAGAATTTGTAACGTCATTTAGTCTTATTTTTTCTAATTCTATGATGTTTTGATGAAAATATAAATCGGTGTTTTCAGTGTTGATGCATTTTCTATTTTTTAAACACCAAAGAATGAATGTTGGTGTTTTTTCGTTTTGATGGACTTTAAAATAGCGTTCTAAATCGCTAAGATTGAGTGCTAAAGTTTCGGATGGTTGTAGATTGCTGTTGGGTAAAAACTTTTCTACGGACATAAAAGTTCTGGATTGAACTTTTATTTCGATGTAGGCGATAGGTTTGTTTACACTTGTTTTTGATATGATTTCGATATCGGGATAACCTTCTCTTTTGGTTTTGAAGGCGAATAGACTTGGGTATGCATAGTTTATTTCACGGATTATTTTGTCTTCAATGGCTTCTGAAAAACTTACATCTTTTTCGAAATCATAGATACCTTTTGAAATTCCGTCACAGCGAGTGGGACAAGAAGAACATTCATAAATATTGGGTGCTAATTTTTTGTAAATCATGTTTGTATTGAACTTGAAATAAATTCTTTTATCTTTTCGATTACCTTTGTTTCACCTAATATCTTTCGATGTCCCCATCCTTCGGTGATTAGTAGTTCGCTATTTGGTGAGTGCTTTTGAATGTTATAAGCAGCTATTACAGGAACATCATCATCGTTTTTGTCGTGTATGATTAGAATTGGAATTTTTACTTCTTTTGCAGCGGTATGACTAGAATAGTTTTCCATAGATTCTCCATATTTTTTTTCAAAATGGTTTTTTAGCATAATAGCAATCTTAGGTTTTAGTTGGAGTTTATTTATGAAGTCTTCAATAATATCTTGAATAATATCACCACTTCCTATAATGACTGCTTTTTTTATGTTTAGTTTTTGTTTTACTGCATTTAAAATTGACATGCCACCAAGTGAATGGCCAATGGCAAATTCGAAAGGCCCAAATTGTTTTTCAAGCTCAAGAATGGAAGCGATGAATTCAGGCATTAAACTTGTGCTTCCTTTTGATTTGCCATGGGCTGGTGCATCAAAACTTACTATTTTAAACCCCATTTCCAATAATTCATCGGCTATTTTTACTAATTGTGTGCCGCGACCAGACCAACCATGAACTAATAGTATTTTCTTTTCGGCTTTGCCATACTGATATACTTGAATTTCTTTTTTTATACTTGGTATCCAAATTTTTTCTTTATCGCTTTTGGCATCCATTGTCAATTCTCGCTTGGGAATTTTATGTTTTATTGGAGTCGTGAATAATTTTGCAGCAAAAATAGTTGCTAATTTTGGAGAAATTGCCTCTAATAATTT
>NZ_JBKCVI010000166.1:0-6902 GCF_046317795.1 Flavobacterium sp.
CAATTATTAATTCGAAACATTAATCTTCCTGCATCTGTAAAAACCACAATCGAAAGTAAAATTAATGCCGAACAAGAAGCACAAAAAATGCAGTTTGTACTACAAAAAGAAAAGCAAGAAGCCGAGCGTAAAAGAGTAGAAGCACAAGGTATTGCAGATTACCAGAGAATTATTTCAATTGGATTGACTGATAAGCAATTGCAATACGAACAAATAAAAGCACAAAAAGAAATTGCCACTTCGTCTAATGCCAAAATTATTTTTATGGGCAAAGGAAGTGCGCCGGTTATTTTGTCGGATAAATAGTAACTGTTTGTTGTTTAGAGTTGAAAAACAAACCATAAACCATAAACAACAAACCAAAAACAAATAATTAAAAATGGAATTACCAAAATTTGTTCTAGCCGATAACTCCGATTTTCCAGATGATATATTTATTATTCACCTCGATTTTCCTCGTTTTATTATCAACTTAAAAGATGATGAGGTGGAGTTTTTAGAGGATTTAGAAGGAGAAGATGAGAAAGAATTAGAATCCGAAATGGAGCACTTAATTACGCTAGCGGGAGAATTCTATGATAGAGAAATGAGTGAGTTTGAAGATTGATTTAGTTTTTGCTAATAAACCTGATAACAAGGATTTGCATACGAACATAATGAATTAACTAGGTAATCAGTAAAATTACAATTATAAAAAACTGCTAAAAGAAATCGCTTCTAGCGGTTTTTCTATTCCAATCCCAACTGCCTATACCTACTATCCATTAAACTCACGTATTTCATTTTGTATTCTTCAGTCACAAAACTTTTTTCTAAAACAGCAAGCATTTCAGGTTTGGCATAAACAAATAGTTCCAAAGTGTTATCCAAAACTTTCTTATTCAAACCTCCGTTTTCAAAAGCTGCCAAAAAATCTTGGTATTTCAATTTTCTTTTTTTAGCATTTAATGTTAGTGCTAATTCTTCGGTATCATCAGGATTTATCAATGCTGTTGGTACTAAATCATAAGCAGGACAAAAACTCATTACATGACCTTCTTTTTCTAAAAGCGAAAAGTTTTTCAAGTGCATATCGCTATTTCCTGTAAAAAAGCTAAACAATACTTGCTCATAAAAATTACTCACATCCAACAATGGCGAACTAGAATATTTCAAAACCAATTTGGCAACTTGCTCATGACTTCCTTTGTATTTATCTTCGGTTAGGCGTTCGCTCAGCTGGCACATGTCTTCCATGTGTAGTTTTCCTTTTCGGGTTCTATCTACTCGTTTTGTGATGTAACATAAGGTTTCATCTTGTAGTTTTACCAAACTATTTGGCACTACATTTATGCCACAAACCGCTGCCATGTGCATCGTTGCGCTTTCTAATTCGGGTAATTGTGCAAAATGGTCAGAAGGTGGTTTTAAGATGTAATCGCCATAAAGCCCAACAATAGTCAGTTTTTTGGTTACATTTTTTTCTTGTTTTCTATACAAACTCAGCGATACCTTAGCTTGAACTCCCGTAACTGCCATTTGACTTTGGATAACTTGTGTTGCCAATTCTTGCAAATTATCCAAACTATAGGCAAGTTGAGGTGTTTTTAATTGTCCAAAAAAACGTTTGTTGCAAGCTTCATGAAAATCGGAAGTGGTATCTAAAAGCGGTTCATAACAATACAAGCAACGGTTACCATAAAAAGTACTTTTTTCTTGTACTTCTTTGGTAGAATTCTCTAATTGAGCTAAATATTTCTTTTTATAATTCTTCATTTTTCACAACACTTACGGCTCCTATGCAATCTTTGCAGCAGGTTAGGAGCAAACCCATTCGGTCTTTATAATTTATTTTCCAATTTTTTTCGGCTATATCCAAAAGCCATCCTTCGGGAATTAACCCATCAAAAAAAGCAAATAATGTTTTACTTTGAAAGGGTTTTTCGGTTAATGGTAATGTTAAACTCACGGCTTGAGCTTGGTTGTTTTGTAAATAGTCTTTATTGTATTCAAAGGAATAACCTGCGTCTGTTTCGCACACAACGCCACAAAAAACATTTTTCACATATACATTTCCGCTTCTGTTCATTACTTCAATAATTTTTCTCTATCCATTTGAACTACGCCTAATTCTTCTCCAAATAATCGCAAAACATCATTCACTTTGTCCATTCGTAAGGTGTTTTTCCCTTGTTCTAAATCTCTCACAAATCGCAAACCAACTCCTGCTTTTAGTGCTAATTCGGGTTGTGTTAATTTATTTTGCTTGCGTTTTGTCTTAACGTAAACACTAATGCCGTTTAGATTTTCTTTCATTTTTATACCTTTTAAAGCCCAAATATACTATTTTTTTAAATATTTATACCTAAAATAGTATATTTTTTAATTTTATTGAAATTTTATACCTTTTATGATATAAAATATGATTTTTTATTATTATTGAAGTAGATAGGGTATAAATTTAGAATTTATTTAAAATAAGCAGAAATTAAATCTAATGCTGCTGTAAAAGGTGATTTTCTGTTAGTAGCAACAGCTTTTTTGTTTTCTTCTAAAAGTTTTATAATCTCAGGATGATTATAGAAGTTTGATTTCAACTGGTCATTTATCGTTTCCATCATCCAATATTGGTTTTGTTCTTTGCGTTTTTCTTCAAAATAATGATTTGCTTTCACCAATTGAAAATAATCAGTAATCGTTTGCCAAACTTCATCAATTCCTTCTTTTGTAATTGAACTGCACGTTGACACAATTGGCGTCCAACCGGAACTTTTTGCAGGAAATAAATGCAAGGCACGGTTAAATTCAGTTTTGGCCAATTTGGCTTTGTTGACATTATCGCCATCGGCTTTATTAATGACAATAGCATCGGCCATCTCCATAATGCCTCGCTTGATTCCTTGTAATTCATCGCCTGCACCAGAAATTTTGAGCAACAAAAAGAAATCAACCATGCTGTGAACGGCAGTTTCACTTTGGCCAACACCAACGGTTTCTATAATAATGGTGTCAAAACCTCCTGCTTCACATAGGATAATAGTTTCTCGAGTTTTTCTAGCTACACCACCAAGTGTTTCTCCCGATGCGCTTGGTCGTATATAGGCGTTCTTATCTTTTACCAATTCCTCCATCCTTGTTTTGTCGCCAAGAATACTTCCGTGCGAAATGGTACTACTAGGGTCAACTGTCAAGACTGCAACTTTCTTTCCTACCGACGTTAAATAACTTCCAAACGCTTCAATAAACGTACTCTTTCCAACACCTGGAACGCCAGTAATTCCTATTCTAATCGATTTATTAGCATGTGGCAAACAAGCGTTAATTATTTCATTGGCTTTTGCCAAATGGGCTGGATTAGTGCTTTCTACTAACGTGATGCTTCGGCTTAATGAAGTTATATTTCCAGCCAAAATCCCTTCGAATAATTCCTTTGAAGTGGGTTGTACTTTTCGACTCTCTACAATTTTTTCCAATGAGGATTTACTAAAACTCCCTGGTTGAGTAATGCCATCTTTTTCCGTAAGTGCCGATTTTTTTGAGGATGGTTTCAAATTAATTTTGAATTTTTATTAAAACAAATTTACATTAAAAATAAATTACTACGAAGATGGAATTATTTCTTTGTTATTTTGTTGTTAATTCTTTTTAAAAAAGCGTTCATGCTTTCGAAGCAAAACTTTACTTTTACAGCAACAAAATAAGTATTGTGGCTTCTGAAACATCTATATTAGAAAATAAATCCGAATCAGTTCAAAAAACGATTTTCTCCATTCTATTTTCTATCAGTTTTGCTCATTTGCTCAACGATTTAATTCAAGCCATTATTCCATCGGTTTACCCCATTTTAAAGCAAAGTTACAATCTTTCTTTTTCGCAAATTGGATTAATCACTTTTGCTTTTCAGTTTTCGGCTTCGATTTTGCAACCGTTTGTGGGTTATTATACTGACAAGTATCCAAAACCTTTTTCACAAGTTTACGGTATGTTGTTTTCAATGGCAGGAATAGTATCGCTGTCTTTTGCTTCTACTTTTTATTGGATAGTACTTTCTGTTGTATTGATAGGAACTGGCTCCGCTATTTTTCATCCAGAATCGGCAAGGATTTCTAATTTGGCATCAGGT
Organism: Flavobacterium sp.; assembly: GCF_046317795.1. GTDB lineage: Bacteria > Bacteroidota > Bacteroidia > Flavobacteriales > Flavobacteriaceae > Flavobacterium. The sequence continues at coordinate 4,103 of NZ_JBKCVI010000166.1, forward strand.
GGAAAACGTGGCTTGGCACAATCTATTTTTCAAGTTGGTGGCAACCTTGGATCGGCTCTTGGACCGCTTTTGGTCGCTTTAATTGTGGTGCCCAATTCTCAAAAATACATTCTTTGGTTTGTTATAGCAGCCGTTATTGCTTTGGGCATAATTTCCAAAATCGCGTTTTGGTATCGTGATCATTTGGAGTTGCGCAACAATAAAAAAGGAGAGTTTGTTAACTTTCACAACCTGTCAAAAAGCAAAGTCAAATTTGCTATTGGTGTATTGCTAATCCTTATTTTTTCTAAGTTCTTTTATTCGGCGAGTTTATCTACCTATTACACGTTTTATATAATAGAAAAATTCAATCTTTCCATACAGCAAGCTCAGTTTCACATGTTTATTTATCTCATCGCCTATGTGCTTGGAACTGTCATAGGCGGACCATTAGGCGATAAATTTGGGCGTAAATACATTATTTGGTTCTCCGTTTTTGGTGCTGCGCCATTTGCACTTTTGTTGCCTTATGCCAATCTTTTTTATACCGATGTATTGATGATCATTATTGGAATAATTATTTCATCAGCTTTTCCAGCCATTATTGTTTATGCTCAGGAATTGGTGCCTAAAAAACTCGGAATGGTTTCCGGACTTTTTTATGGTTTTGCCTTCGGAATGGGTGCTTTGGGTTCTGCTTTGTTGGGTGTCTTAGCTGATGCAACTTCTATTCAATACGTCTATCACGTATGCTCGTTTCTTCCATTGATGGGAATTATTTGTTATTTTTTGCCCAATTTGAAGAAGAAGTAAAGTTTGGATTTAGTACTTTTACTTCATAATTTTTTTATCGATGTCGCTATCACCCGAAATACTCCAAAAACTTACCACCATAGTTGGAGAAAAATATATTTTTTCCGATCAAGAAACTCGAAACCATTATGGTCATGATGAAACCGAAGATTATGTTTTTCCGCCAAGCGTAGTGGTAAAACCAGCGAATGCTAAAGAGATTTCCGAAATTTTAAAACTCGCCAACAAATTTAAAATTCCAACTACACCAATCGGAGCCAGAACAGGTCTGAGCGGCGGCGCTTTATCAATCTATGAAGGAATCGGTTTGTCAATGGAACGTTTGAATAAAATTCTGGAAATTGATGAGCAAAATTTACAAGTTACAGTTGAACCTGCTGTAATTACACAAGCAATGCGGGAAGCTGTATCCGAAAAAGGATTGTTTTATCCCGTTGATCCAAGCAGTATGGGAAGTTGTTGGATTGGAGGAAATATTGCCGAAAATTCAGGTGGAGCAAGAGCGGTAAAATATGGCGTAACCAAAGATTATGTGCTCAATCTTGAAGTAGTCTTACCCAATGGTGAAATCATTTGGACTGGAGCCAATACGTTAAAAAACTCTACAGGTTATAATCTTACTCAATTGATGGTAGGAAGTGAAGGAACACTGGGCGTAATCACCAAAGCAGTTTTAAAATTATTGCCAAAAAATAATCACAATGTGTTAATGATGGTTCCTTTTTACAAAGCACACGAAGCTTGTGAGGCGGTATCCGCTATTTTTCGTGCCGGAATTGTTCCTAGTGCTCTGGAGTTTATGGAACGCGACGCCATCGACTGGACAGTCCGATTTGTTGAAGGAATTAGCGTTACTATAAAGCCAGAACATCAAGCGCATTTGTTGATTGAAGTAGATGGGAATTATCCTGAAATATTGATGCTCGAAGCGGAAAAGATTTTAACCGTTGTAGAGGAATTTGAAATCGATGAGGTCTTATTTGCCGATACTGAAGACCAAAAAAATGCACTTTGGAAAATGCGTCGTGCTGTTGGTGAAGCTGTAAAATCAAATTCCATTTATAAAGAAGAAGATACGGTTGTTCCTAGATATGTATTGCCAGAATTATTAGCTGGAATCAAGAGCATAGGAGCGAAGTATGGTTTCAAATCGGTGTGTTACGGACATGCTGGTGACGGAAATTTACATGTAAACATTATTAAAACAGCTATGTCGGATGATAATTGGAACACTCAAGTGCCAATGGGTATTCGTGAAATATTTGAATTAACGGTTTCATTGAAAGGAACACTTTCTGGTGAGCATGGCATTGGTTACGTACAAAAGAATTTTATGGATATTGCTTTCTCCAAAGTACATTTGGAATTAATGGAACGCATCAAACACGTTTTTGATCCCAATAATATTCTAAATCCTGGGAAGATTTTCCCTGATGAACTTTAAATACTATTTTTAACCACAAAGTACACAAAGTAATAAAACCACAAAGCTCACAAAGATCTATTTCCCTGTGAGCTTTTTGCATTCTTAGTGTTTTCCTGCCGGCGGTTTGTGGATAAATTAGTCTCTTTTAGGACTATTCTTCTTCTCGCGTTTTTCAGCTTTTTTTTCTTTTGCGGTCTTCAGAGGTTCTTTTTTCACCGCTTTTTGAACGTCTTTTCCTTTTGCCATGATATGATATTTTAAATTGGTTTATGAATGATAGGAGTAAAGATAAAAAATATTTTTTTTATAAAACCAATTCTTTTTTCACACTTTGGTCAAACAAATAGTAAAAAATAGCTAAGTGATTGACATCATCAAAGTTGAAAAATTTCCATTCCTTGTTGGTGGTTTCGTCCATCGCAGAAACGAAAGTTGATATTTTCTTTACGTTAAAACTGTTTCTTTTGGGTTCAAAAGTGACTTCTTTGGTATTGTTGTTTTTTAGCAACCAAACTTTTTTTCGCTAGTTTATTTGGTATATTTAAATAACGCATTTGTTTAGGAATAGTAACACAGTATAGA
>NZ_JBKCVI010000167.1:0-5569 GCF_046317795.1 Flavobacterium sp.
GAAGTTTGCAATCATAATGTGATTTTAGCAACCAATACTTCTTCCATTTCTATTACACAAATAGCGGCACAAGTGGTTCATCCAGAGAGAGTAATTGGAATGCATTTTATGAATCCGGTGCCAATAATGAAATTAGTTGAAATTATTCGGGGTTACAACACTTCTGATGAAGTAACAAAAATTATTATGGATTTGTCTGTTAAACTTGGTAAAACACCAACCGAAGTAAACGACTATCCTGGTTTTGTAGCCAACAGAATTTTGATGCCCATGATTAACGAAAGTATTGAAACTTTATACAATGGTGTTGCTGGTGTTAGCGAGATTGATACCGTAATGAAACTCGGAATGGCGCATCCCATGGGACCATTGCAATTAGCCGATTTTATTGGGTTGGACGTTTGTCTATCCATTTTAAATGTAATGTACGACGGATTTAAAAATCCAAAATATGCTCCTTGCCCACTTTTAGTAAATATGGTAATGGCTGGAAAATTAGGCGTAAAATCGGGAGAAGGTTTTTATGATTATTCGGAAAGTAAAAAAGCAGAGAAAGTTTCAAAGCAGTTTATATAAAATTTTAACCACAAAGCGCACGAAGAAGGCACAAAACACACAAAAATCTTCGTGACCTTCGTGAAAAACTTATTGACCTTCATGGTTAAGTAATATGAGCAAAATTATTCCCTTTAAAGCCGTTCGCCCCACTCCAGATAAAATTGGGTTGGTGACTTGTAGAAACTATGATGATTACAGTTCGGCTGAGCTTGCGGCCTGGTTGAGTTTTAATCCGTATTCGTTTTTACACGTTATTCATCCCGCCTATGTGCATTCGCAAAAAATCACTTTAGACAAACGTTTTAAAGGTGTGGCTCATAAATACCTAGATTTTAAAGAGGATGGCGTTTTTATGGAAGAAGAAAAACCTGTTTTCTTTTTATATGAAATAAAAACTAAAACCCAATCATTCACCGGAATTGTGGCAGGAACTTCCTTAGAAGATTATAAAAACAATGTCATCAAAAAACACGAAGATACGTTGCAATATCGCGTGGAATATTTCAAGGATTATTTGCATCAAACAGGTTTCAATACCGAACCCGTTTTAATCACTTATCCAGATAATGAAACTTTGAACTCATGGATTGCTGAAAAGAAAAAAAGCCATCCTATTTACAATTATTCCACAACGAATAAAGAGAAACACCAGCTTTGGAAAATTGATAGTGATGAAGAAATTCAATGGCTAATCAAACAATTTGAAAGTATTCCCGAATTATATATTGCAGATGGACATCACCGTTCGGCTTCTGCGGAAATGCTTTATGATGAAGACAAGCATCTAGGGAATGAGAATTTGAACTATTTTATGAGTTTCTTAATTGCTGAAAGTCAGGTCAAAATTTATGAATTCAACCGAATTATCCGCGATTTGAATGGCTATTCCAAAGACGATTTTCTCGAAAAACTTTCAGAACATTTTATCATCAAAGATAAAGAACAAGAATTATGGAAACCACAAAGCAAATTTGAATTTGGAATGTATCTTGACGGTCATTTTTACGCTTTGTTTTATAAGCAAGAAAGCACTGCTTTGTCCTCCCAAGCGAAGTCGAGGGAAAATATCCTAGAAAACCTTGATTCACAAATTTTGTACGCTAAAGTTTTGCAACCCTTACTAGCAATAGAAGATTTACGAAACGACGAACGTATAGAATACATTCCGGGAAAACAATCCATCGCTACGATAAAAGAATTGGTGGACGAAGGCGAATTTGAAGTTGGTTTTATGTTATATCCTTCTGATATATCAGAGATAAAAGCATTGGCAGATAACGATTTAATAATGCCTCCAAAAAGTACGTACATCGAACCTAAATTCAGAAGTGGACTGATAGTTTATGAATTGTAGATTTTATAAAATAGAACATTTAGAAAAGAAATAGAATGTTTATTTTAAAAACACAGATAAAAAAATCAATAAAATTTTAAAAATTTCTATAATTTCTTATATCTGTGTTCCATTAATATGATAAAAATAAATAAAATGTCAATACAAGATAACCTTCTAAAAATAAAATCCCAACTTCCAGAAAACGTTACACTCGTGGCAGTTTCCAAAACCAAACCAGTCGAAGATTTAATGGAAGCTTACCATGCTTGTCAACGCATTTTTGGTGAGAATAAAATCCAGGAAATGACCGAAAAGTGGCAGCAAATGCCAAAAGATATTGAGTGGCATATGATTGGTCATGTACAATCCAACAAAGTGAAATATATGGTTCCGTATGTGAAATTGATACACGGAGTAGACAGTTTGAAATTATTGAAAGAAATCAATCGTCAAGCCGTTCGCTGGAGAAAAAGCATTAATTGCTTATTGCAAATTCACATTGCCGAAGAAGAAACAAAATTTGGTCTTGATGAAAATGAATTGGAAGAGGTTCTTCACTTCGTTAAGAATGACAAAAACGGAATGACAAATATTAAAATAGTTGGTTTAATGGGAATGGCTACTTTTACTGATAATCATGAGCAAATTAAAAGAGAGTTTAACCATTTGAAATCAATTTTTGACCAATATAAAAAACTTGAAACCTCAAACTTGAAACTTGAAACACTCTCCATGGGAATGTCAGGAGATTATCAACTTGCTATTGAATGTGGCAGTACTATGGTTCGCATTGGAAGTAGTATATTTGGTGGAAGGTAGTCAATATCAATTGCAATTTCAAAAAATCAATTACAATATCAATTGGAATTTTAAATTTCATAAAATTAAATAATGGAAGAAAATCATATTTTTAGCGAGAAAATATTCAATTTTGAAGATCGATTAGTCCGTTTTGCTGGAGAATGTATTTTCTACACAAGAAATTTGAACAAGTCTTTTGAAAATGAATATTACAAAAATCAATTAATTAGATCTTCTGGAAGTTCATCATTAAATTTTGGAGAAGCTCAAGGAACAATTAGTGATAGAGATTTTGTTTTTAAAGTTGGTTTATCAGTAAAAGAGTTAAAAGAATCTCGAAATTCTTTAAAAATATTAAACTATATTAAAGAAGGAGACGAAAATAGTAGAGCGTTGCTTTTAAAAGAAGTTGAAGAATTAATAGCAATAGCTTCAAAAATGATAATTAATAAAAAATGATTCAATGTCAATGTCAATATCAATGGCAAAATTCAATATTGAAACTTGTTATTGCTATTGAAATTGATTTTTGATATTGATATTGAAAATGTACGCAATACTCGACATAGAAACCACTGGAGGGCAATTCAATGAAGAAGGAATTACCGAAATCGCCATTTATAAATTTGATGGTCATGAAGTAATTGACCAATTCATTAGTTTGGTTAATCCTGAAAAACCGATACAACCTTTTGTGGTAAAATTAACGGGAATCAATAATGCTATGTTGCGTTCTGCTCCAAAATTTCATGAAGTGGCCAAACGTATTGTAGAAATCACTAAAGATTGCATTTTAGTAGCACATAATACTTCATTTGATTATAGAATTTTGCGAACTGAGTTTAATCGATTAGGGTATGATTTTGTAAAACCCACTCTTTGTACCGTTGAATTATCTCAAAAATTAATTCCCGGACAAGTTTCATATAGTTTAGGTAAATTGGTTCGTGCATTGGGAATCCCAGTAACAGATAGACATCGAGCCAGTGGAGACGCTATGGCAACAGTAAAATTATTCAAAATGCTATTGGCAAAAGACACTGAAAAAGAAATTCTTATCAGTCTAATAAAAGCTGAGATTAAGAGAGGGTTGTCACCAAAATTGTTAGATTTAGTTGAAAGTTTGCCAAGCAGAACAGGAATTTATTATATCCATAACGAAAAAGGGGATATGATTTATATAGGCAAAAGCAAAAACATCAAAAAAAGAGTAAACCAACATTTTACAGGAACTTCCAGAAAAGCTAAAAAAATTCAATTGGAAGTTTTTGCAGTAACTTATGAAGAAACTGGAAGTGAATTGATTGCTTTGTTAAAAGAAAGCGAAGAAATTAAAATTAACAAACCCATTTATAACAGAGCGCAACGTAAGAGTATTTTTCAATATGCTTTATATGTAGAGAAAGATACACAGGGTTATTTAGCTTTACAAATCCAAAAGGCAGATGGACGAAAAAAAGAGATTACTTCATTTACAAGCATTCAGGAAGGAAAAAATTTGTTGTTCAAGATTACAGCCGAATACCATTTATGTCAAAAAATAAATGGTTTATATGATACGAAAAATGGTTGTTTTCAACATAAAATAAAAGAATGTAATGGAGCTTGTTTAGGCAAAGAACTTCCAGAAATATATAATCAACGTGTGGAGGAATTCGTTCATAAGATGAAGTTTCAAAACGAAAACATGGTCGTCATTGACAGAGGCAGAACAGTTGATGAACGCAGTGCTGTTTTGATTGAAAACGGAATTTATAAAGGATATTGTTTTTTTGATTTAAATTATCAAATCAATAATGTTGAAATTCTAAAAAATATTATTATTACTATGCAAAATAATCGTGATACTAGAACTATAATTCAATGCTATTTAAGAAGTAATAAAGTAATGAAAATTGTCAAATTTTAATGAATTATTTAATCACAATCATTGGTCCAACGGCCATTGGGAAGACATCTCTGAGTATTGCATTGGCGCAACATTTCAATTGTGATATTATTTCGTGCGATAGTCGACAATTTTATAAAGAAATGACAATCGGAACGGCAGTACCATCAGACGAAGAATTAATTGCCGCCAAACATCATTTTATTCAAAACAAATCCATCTTTGAAAATTACTCAGTAGGCGATTTTGAAAATGAAGCCACTGCCAAATTAGACGAATTATTTTTAAAAAATAATATCCAAATTATGGTTGGCGGTTCAGGTTTATTTGTTGATGCGGTGCTGAAAGGTTTTGATGATTTTCCTGAGATTAAAGATACTGTAAGAGAACAATTAAATGCTGATTTTGAGTTATTTGGAATAGATTATCTGCAAAATAAGTTAAAGGAATTAGATAATGATTTTTTCCAAAAACTATACTGCGAAAACCCACAAACATTACAAAATCCGCAACGAATGAAACGCTTTGTAGAAGTTTGCCTTGGCACAGGAAAACCGTATTCGAGTTTTTTAGGTCAGAAGAAAAACGAACGAAGCTTTACTCCTATTTTAATTGGTATTGAAGCTAACAGAGAAGTTATATATGAAAGGATTAATCAACGTGTTGACAATATGATTAATCAAGGACTAGTAGCGGAAGCTGAAAGATTATACCCAAACCGAGCTTTAAATGCATTACAAACTGTAGGTTACCGTGAATTATTTGATTATTTTGATTCCAATATTGAAGATTCCCGACTGCTCGGCAATGCCATTGAAGAAATCAAGAAAAATACGCGAAGATTTGCCAAACGCCAATTGACTTGGTTTAAACGAACTGAAAATGCCATTTGGTTTGATTATTTAACGGATAGAAAAAAGATTATAAAACATATAAATCAGCATATAAAGTCTTAATTCTTAATACTCATATCTTAATACTAAATG
>NZ_JBKCVI010000168.1:0-11305 GCF_046317795.1 Flavobacterium sp.
AGCCGAAACGGCTGTAGCAAATGACGGCAATACTGTATTATTGGCAGTAGCCATGTTTACCACAACTGGTGCACATCCTTCTGATAATAAACCATCACAATCATCATCGATGTTGTTCCAACAGATTTCTGTGCGTCCTGGATTAATAGTAGCAACAGCATCGTTACAATCAACAGTAAGGGCTGTCAATTCTGAAGCCAACTTACCATTAAGTGGACGTGTACAACTTTGTACCGTAGCCGCGTTTGATGGATAACCATCATTGTCAGCATCGGTGTACCATACTGGTTGTGGTCCTACTGTAACACTTGTTGTAGCAACAGCAGACTGACAACCATTAGAACCGTTAACAACTTTCACAGAATAAACACCACTAGCGGCAACCGTAGCAGGAAGCGTAGGGTTTTGCAATGATGAAGTAAATCCGTTAGGCCCTGTCCATGAATAAGTAGGTACATTTGGTGTATACGAAATACTTTGACCAGAAACTATGCTAGCAGTATTGAATGAATATTGTTGACCTGCAGTTGCACTATAGTTAAGCCCAACAGTAGCTGAACCTGCATTATCATTAACCGTAGCTCCTACAAAAACAACGTCAGAATATACTAAATGTATTTGACCTGATAATAAATCCAACTGAATTTGGAATGTAATAGTTCCAGTTCCTGTAGCAGCAAAACTGTCTTCATTAGTCCATTGAACTATGTATTTATTACCTACAGTTTGTGTTCTAATTGAACCTCCTGTTCCTGGTGTTAAATCATCCCAATATGCACAGATAGCAGTCAGAGATGCGCCTCCAACATTGGTCATTAAACCACCTGTAAGTTGGTCAAGATTATTGGCACCTAGAGGTGCAGGTAAACTTCTGTTACTATAGTTGATATCACCCGCAGTAGAACCAAAAGCTAAAACACCATTATTTCCAACTCTTGCCGTAGTGTAAGTCACGTTATTGTATGTGAAAGACGGTATAGTAAGGTTATGTTCGCTATCATCAGCAATCGTTCCTACAGAAGTACCTGAAGTGCTGATATCGATAAATGCCACACCACTACTAGCATTTATAGAATACCCTGGAATGGATACCGTAGAAGCTGTTAAGTTAATAGTGCCAGATCCATCACAAAGTGGTGAATTAGAACCAGCAGTTGGTGCCTCTGGCAAAGCATTGACTGTTACCGAATAAGTAACAGGAGTTCCTGTACATTCATTTGCTTTTGGAGTTATTGTTACAATAGCTGTACCAACAATACCAGTAAAAGAAGGAATTTCTGTTACATCTGTTTGATCATCTAAACCTATGCTTGAACCTCCTGTAATATCAAATACAACACCACTTGGAGAACCCGATAAAGGTATAGCATTGATAGGAGAACCAAAACAATAGGATTGATGAGCAGGAGCAGTAGCTGTTGGTGTAGGATTAACCAACAAACTTACTGGATCACTAGTAGCAGTAGTTCCACAAGATGGAGTAACCAAAACAGTATAATTTCCTGATTGCGCAACTGCTGCATTAGTTATTACATAACTTGCAGATGTAGCTCCATCAACATTAACACCATTCAATTTCCATTGGTAAGTTAAACCAGGACCTGAAGCAACAACTGATAAAGTAGTTGTACCTCCTTGACAAATAGGTGCCGGATCAGATGGTTGAGTAGTAATTACTGCATCTGAAACAACATTAACCGGAGTTGATGCTGTAGCATTACAACCTGTTATTGTTGAAGTAACAACAACACTATAGGTTGTACTAACTGTAGGGTTTACACTTGGATTTTTCAATGTTGAAGTAAATCCTGCAGGAACAGATGACCAAGCATACGTGTATGATGGTGTATTTCCTGGTGCAAAACGATACACTCTACCATTGTCTGGTAAAAGCGGAGCTGCAAAAGTGCCTAATGCACAAGAAGAAGTACTACTTCCGCTTAATGTTGGAGCAGACCATGCACCAGTATTTGATAAAGATCTAACATTTGTAGAAGCAGCACTTGCACCTCTTAATCCAACTTGAACAGTACCGGCGGTCGTTCTACCTGAAGATGACGTGAAAGAACCATAACGCATTTCTACAACATGAGAACTCTCATACAACCAAACTTGGAAATTTGCAGTATTTGGATTTACAGAACCACTCCAACTTCTAACATTTACCCATTCTATTTTGGTAATTCTGTTTGGAGCTGTTCCAGTAGTTTGAACATAATAAGAAGTTGACGTGGTGTTATTACCATTCAAATCTCTGTTAAATACAGCAATAACATTATTATTTGCACCATTTAAAGCAAAATAATTGTCTGTAGTAGGAGCGGTATTTCCTAAACTTACGAAACCATTTGAATTAATTATAAACTGAGTATAAGGAGTTCCGCCAAAATTAAACGTAAATGGTATAGTTTGAGCGGCTGAGTTACTATCATCCGTTGAGGATAAAGTAACCGCTACAGTTCCAGCACCACCAACAATAGATTGAAATGGTGATGTTGTATTATCAAGTGTATAAGCTCCAATATTGGAAGGAGTAAATAATTGATCTCCAGCAGCATCTAACTGAACAGGACTTCCTGTACAAACTTCACTTACAGAAGCAGTTGCTTGCGCAGAAACTGCATTTCCTACCACTACATTTACTGTAGTAGAATTTACACATCCAGAAGCATCTGTACCGGTTACTGTATAAGTAGTATTAGCTGATGGTGAAGCCGTAACTGTTGCACCTGTCGTATCTGATAAACCTGCAGCAGGTGACCAAGTATAGGTTGAAGCACCTGAGGCCGTTAAACTTACTGGAGAACCAGGAACGCAATAACTTGCTGAACTAGGTGTTACCGTTATTGTTGGTTGAGTTACCGTTAAAGTAGCTACATCGGATGTAACTGAACCACATGGTGACACACCGTTAACAATTGCTCTATAGTAGGTAACACCTACGCTGGTGGAACCTGTAATCGGAACAGCTAAAGTGCCTCCCGTTCCAGCATTTGTCCAACCAGTAGTTCCATTTGGTGAAACCTGCCATTGAATAGTACCAGCAGATCCTAAGGGAACAACACTAAAGTTAGCAGTACCCAATGCTCTACATATAGAGACATTAGATGGTTGAGTACCAATTGATACACCCTCACTTACATTTAAGGTAGCTGATGAACTTGTTGGACTATTCGCAGGACCCGAAACAATTGCATAATAGGTATACCCATTAACGCCATTTGCATAATCAATACCTGATAAAGAAAGTGTAGAATTCAAATTATTGAAAGCAGCTGGTGTTGGGTCAAATGTAGTAATAGAATAAGTTATACCATTGGCAACTAATCCGTTTGTTAAAAGAACAGGTGGGTTAGCATCATTTCTATCTAAATACCACTGATATCCATCAACATCACCAGAAGCTTCAATTGAGAAAGAAGTATTTCCTGTATTACATAGACCAGGGTTTGAAACAGGATTCGAAACAATACCAGTATTACCTACAGCCAATAACGCGCTTCCAGAAGTTTCTGGTCCACAAGGACTTGTTCCTGAAACCACACATTGGTATTCTCTACCATTGTAACCTGTTGGGATATCACCACCAGGAACAGCAGAAATTGTTAAAGTTGAAGTTGTAACATTGCCAACAGTGCTAGTAGAAACACTATAAGGTGGAGCGATAGTCACGTTAGAAAAATCTCCATTTCCGTCAGTAGCTTCCTGCCATACAAATGATAAACCTGTACCGGTTGCAGAGGTAGAGAATTGAGCATTTGTACCTGTAAGCGCCACTACATTAGATGGGCTACTGGTGATGGTAACTTTTTCTCTAACATTAATGTTAGCGGAAACTGTTGTTGAACAACCATCATTTACTGTGTAGGTTATTGTAGCTACACCTTCAGAAACTCCAGTAACTTCTCCACTTGCGTTAACCGTTGCAATAGTTGGGTTTAATGAATTCCAAGTTCCACCCGTTGAAGATGATAATGTTAGTATATTTGGCATACACAACTCTGTACCACCAGTAATTGGTAACACGGTAGGATTTGTATTGATAGTTAATGGGTTTGTGCTACTTCCTGTGCCTAAAGGTGTTGTTACTACAATAGTACCAGTACCTGCATTAAATTCAGCTGGTATTGTGGCCGTAATTGAAGTATCACTATTTAATGTGAATGCAACAGGAGTACCACCAACAGTTACGTTAGTAGTACCATTGAAAGCATAACCAGTAATCGTCACAGTTCCACTACTAGCACTACAAAGTGGTGAAGGAGTGGTTGTAAAACCGGTAACTTGTGGCGCTGGAATATCAATATTCCAGTTATCAATCGATACATCATAACTACCAGCTAACCAGTTTCCAGTTAATCTAATAGTTACCCCTTGACCTACAAAAGCACCTAAGTAATATTTGTAGTTTCTGTAAGACGCTGTTGGTGTATCATTGATAGTCCCTATTGTAGTATAATTAATACCACAATCAGTACTTACTTGAACATCTATTGTTCCCCAACCAGCAGCTGGAGGTCCAAATGGTGTAGCAAAGTCTGATATTTTTAAATCAAAAGACAAAGTGTGACCCACTAAAACTGGACCATACTTAGCTGATGTAAAAGTATTGGTAGTATTTGTAGAACTTAAGTTTGAAAAAGCATTAGCTCCAGGATTTCCTGTTGCTCCTCTTAATGTTCCTATTGAATAACCTCCTGATTGTGTCCAGCCACCCAATGTACTTAATACAGTAAATGGTTGAGCCAAAGGCAGCGGATTAGAATTTGTATTGATTTCTGAAACTGTTGAATAATTCTCAGTTGGTCCATTTGTACAAGTAACTTTTAAACGATATTGTATAGTAGTACCTGTAAAAACTGGTGGTGTATAAGACAATGAAGTTGCACCAGAACCACCTACTGCATTTGCCCATGTTGCGCCATTGTTTGTAGATTGTTCCCATTGGTAAACGATACCAATATCGCTACTTGCTCCAGCAACAGTAAATGGCTGCACCGGTAAATTAGGACAAACACTTTGACTAATAGGAGATGAAGTACCACCATTTGGTATTCCTGAACATATTGGCCCAACTTTGAAGTTATCAAAACCTAAATAATAGTCACCAGAAACCCAAGTTGCGTTAATTCTAATTTTAATATATTGACCAACATAAGTAGATAAATTATACAATTTATTTCTCCATCCACCGATACCATCATTGGCAACAGTTTCTAGGTTTGTATAAGTAGCTCCAAAATCTGTTGAAATTTGAACAACATAATCACCTGTACCAGCACCTGGCACGGTAGTAGTACCAGCAGCAAAATCTATCAATCTGTAATCAAAAGATAAGAATTGATCTGCTAAAACTGGACCTATATTAACGGTTGATATACTTCCTGATGGAGTTGAACTCCATAAATTTATTGAAACCGCATTTGTAGAAGGAGCTAAATTAGCAACTGCAGCAATTGTAAAACTGGTAAGCGACCATTCTGCAGGTGTGGTTGTTGTATCAAAACTTTGACTGTAAGGCGTAGGCGCTACAAAAAGAGTTGAAAAAGCAAACGGACCAGTCCATGAACTGTATAGCGATCCTGGTGTACATGCTGCACGTACATAAAACTCGTAATTTGTAGAAGGGTTTAATCCTGTAGCTGCATAAGAGGTAGTTGTAAGAGCAATTCCCGTTCCTGGAGCGGTTGATGGCGCACCAGCACCAGCAGCTTGAACAACTATTTCCCAATTAGTTTCAGCACAACCTAAAGTCCATGTTAAATTAGCACTTACTGGAGTAACTGTATTAACAGCTAAAGAAGAAGGTTGTGGACATGGGTCTGCAGCAGAAATAGTAACATCATAATCCTCTGTTTCACCATAACCTGCACTTGCGCATGGATCGATAGTAGTTGGCGCAACATTCCAAACACTTCTAACTCTCATTCTATGCACTCCAAGTGGAGGGTTACAAGCCAAAGTTATATTAAATGAAGCAGGAGGAAAAGGCCCAGCATTTCCTTGACCTGGAGCAATTGTACTAGCTCCGATAATTTCCGATGCTTCAAACACTCCATTATCATTATAATCAATCCAAGCCCTTACAGCTTGACCACCCCATGTACCGACAGTAACATTAACACTGTATGAGGAACCCGCTTGAAGCGTTCCAGTGAAGTTAGGTTGACCCGTAAAATAGGTATAAGCAGGATTAGTTTGCGCTGTTCCTGAATTATTTGATAAAGTAGTACCAGTGATAGAAATGTTTGAAATTAAATCTCCTGATGTCTTACCAAATGAATATACTGGAACACAATATCCAGGACGAAATGTTGCACCTGCAGCCCAAGCAGATTTGTCAACACCATCGCAATTGGCTCTAACCCACCAGAAGTAGTTGGTATCTATAGTTAAACCCGAAAAAGTAGCTGTTGTTACACCAGCTGCCACTGAACCTGTAGGCGTAGAACCAGCTGTTGGAGCAGTATTGGTAGTTGAATATATGTATTCATAACCATTTGCAGGAGTACTTGATGATGCCGTCCATGAAACTGTTGCAGAATTTAGAGTAGTAGTTGGTGTTAATGGTGTTGGCTCAAAACATGTTGGAGTTATAACAGCAAACAAATCATCAATAGACATATCATTTGGACCACTCGTATGAATTACTTCAATAAAGAAATAATAGGTTCCTGTTGTTGGAGCAATATAACTACCCTGTATTTTTTGATAGGTAGTATTTGTTGCATTCGAAACTGTTGTTAATAAAGTAGCTCCTGTAACAGTTGGACTTGTATTAACAAATAATTTAATTGATGTCCAACCTGATATACCATCTGTTAAGTACCAAGCACCCATATCATATGAGGTACTTGCAGTTAAAGCAAGAGGAGCTGAATAAACATATTTATTTACCGTTGGTGTCCAACGAATATTTTGATAAATTGTACCTGGTCTAGGAGCAGCACCTGTTGTTGTTGTAGAACGCGTTAAAGGATGCGAACTTGTAACACAAGCTGGTAAATTAGGCACAACAGCAGTTTCAAAACTCTCACTGTAAGGCATCGCGACTGCCACACATGGAGTAGTAAACGTTGTAGGCCCTGACCATCCTGACTTGTCAGAAGGAGAACAATTAGCACGAACCCAAAAGAAATACTGAGTTTGTGGTGTTAAACCAGAAAGCGAAGTAGTTAATACCCCAGCCGCCGTTGTGCCACTTGGTGTAGTCCCTGCAGTAGGTGCTGTATTGGTCGTAGCAAAGAAAAACTCATAACCATCGGCAGGAATAATAGTTGGCGCTGTCCATGTTAATGTAGCACCATTTGCCGTTAAACCACTCGAAGTTGCCGCACCTGGTGGCGTACAACTTGGCGCGGCCACTACATTAAAAGCAAAGTCTACATATTCTCCACGAGTTATATTTCCACAAGCACTTGCAGGAGCACTGACATTAAAATCTACCAAAACGCGCATACGATAAGTACCGATTGCCGTTCCACCTGGAATAGAAAAACTACCTGTAGTTGTCGTAACAAAACCGGAGGTCACAAAAACGCGCTCTCCTGATTCAAACGTGAAGTTATTATTCCAATCGACCCAAACACCAAACCCACAAGTAGGTCCACCTGCAGTCATCGATAGCCCAATTGAACTACCTCCAACAAAACCACTAACAGAATTCGTTGCAGTTAGATTTTGATAACCACCTGTGCCTGTAGCAGCAGTGGGTGAAGAATAATTGATATTTGCCGTCCCCCCCGAAGTTGAAAAAGCACTAATCCAGGAAGCTTGACCTGTTGAAGTAGCTATACAATACCCTGTAAAAAAAGAGGATGAATTCCAAGAACTAAAGACTCCACTCCCACAATCAGACCGAAGGTGGTATGTATATGCTGTATTTGCAGTTAATCCAGTTACGTTAAAACTTAAACCAGTCGTTGAACCACTTGTAACTAAACCTGTTGCTCCTGAACCCGCTGCACCTGAGGTTCGTACTTCATACTGATAACCACCAGAGGGAACTGGAGAAGCCGCCGACCAATTAAGTGTAGATGAAGTACTGGTCAAATTGGACACTGCACCTAATGCAGGAGCAGAACAAGATGGTGGCGTCCAAGTAAATGTCAAACCAGATGCAGGCAACACTGTGCTACTATAGGTAACAGAGGAAGTATTGACTGTTCCAGCTAAAGTTGAAGCCCATGAAGTAGTACTTGACCGATTACTAAAAGCTGCGTTAGTCGTCCCTCTTAGCCCCACTTGTGGTGCAGTAGAAGTTGTACTCCCTACAGCAGTTCCATAAATTACAGAAACAGCATTGGTCGTTTCATTCAATACAATTTGATAATCCAGAGTATTTGAAGACGTATTGTAAGGACGCATATTTCTATACTGGATCACTAAAGATCGATTGGGTGCAGTACCCAATACTTCAGTGCGAATTTGACCCATAGCAACATGAAAAGTTCGTCCTGAACCTGTCGAAGTTACATTAGCAGAAATTGTCACTTGCGTTGCAGTTTTTGAAACGACTGTAGAACCCGTTGGAATACCTGTACCAGAAATTGTTGCACCAATTAAAATAGGTCCTGTAGATCCTGTCGTAACTGTTAATACAGCACTACCTGCGGTACCACTTCCAACTACAGCGTAACCACCATTACAATCCAAACCAAAGGCAGAGATAGCACCATCGTAAACGTTAGTACTACCAATTGGACCATAAGTTCCC
Source organism: Flavobacterium sp. (assembly GCF_046317795.1). GTDB lineage: Bacteria > Bacteroidota > Bacteroidia > Flavobacteriales > Flavobacteriaceae > Flavobacterium. The sequence continues at coordinate 8,717 of NZ_JBKCVI010000168.1, forward strand.
GCGGTGGGAGCAGTAGTCCCAAAGGATACAAATCCATTTGTATTTGCATAAATGTTGCTACCTGAAGCATAGGTAACACCATTAAACACAAAACTAAATGGTAAAGCAATCGTATAGTTCACATCATCCAATGCAGCAGCAGAGGTGCCATTTGGGGTTGTCTGCGTGGCGAGTACCGTACCACCCGTAATTGGCGTATACGTTCCTGAACTTTGCGCGAACGAGTAAGTGGTTACTTGAGCAAATGCTTCATTCCCTAAGACAAGTAGAAAAAATAGCACTACACTCATAAGCCACGACGTTCGCATACTGCCTTTAGCATTGGAAGAATTCCCAACTACTTCTGGCTCTTGCGAGCTGAGTTTCGAAAATTTTCGATAACTCAGAGAATTGTAGTTATTCATCATAATATAAAAAAAATTAAGTTAATTAATGTGTTAAAGTAATAATAATGATAATATGTTGTTAACATATATTTCATAAAAACGATATAAAACGCAAAAAATCGATGAAATACATATTGAATGTAATTTTAACTACATTTATAAAATAAAATTAAAAAAACACATCAGAGCAATTGTCATCTTGAGTGGACTTTAGGGATGTTACACTATCAAATAAAAAACATAATATAGGTAAGTCTCTTGGAGTAGCACCACTCCACCGTCACTTTGAGTATCCTATCACCGTCACTTCGAGTAGCGCAGCGTATCGAGTTCTCGATACAATTTTGTATTTAAAAAATTGCATTTTTTAAACACAAAACCACTCGAACCGACGTCATATAACACGTCACTTCGAGTTTTTCAAAATTACAAATTTTGAAAAGTATCGAGAAGCCGTCTCTTCCTATAAAACCTTAGTGAAACATGGTAAAAACTTTGCGCTACCCTGACTGCCGGTTTACCTGCCTTTGGCATGGCAGGCAGTATTGTGAACCCCTCACAAAAACTTCTCGACTTCGCGACTTTGCAGTAAAAAAACTCATCAACTTAATGGAAAACCTTTGTAGTTAAACCAAAAAAATAAGCCACAGATTACCACAGATTAAACGGATTAACAAAAAAACAACAACATCTAAATGATTAAAAACTTCGCGACTTCGCGACTTTGCAGCAAAAAAAAATTTAAACTTCGTACAAAACCTTAGTGAAACATGGTGAAAACTTTGCGCTACATTGTGAACCCCAAACAAAAACTTCGCGACTTTGTAGCAAAAACTAACTCCCTTCAAGCAGGTTTGCAAACCCCTAACAAAAATAAAAGAGCTCCCAGAAAACTGAAAACTCTTTTTAAATTTATACTAAATCGTACTTCGTATTTCCTAACTAGTACCTGATATTTCGTACCTCGTACTTCTAAACTCGTACCTCGTACTTCAAACCTCGTACTTCGTACTTCCTAATACACTACTTTCTTAGTCACCACCACACCATCAACACTGGTTATTTTAACCAACAACACCTGTTGGGTGCTAGGCAACGTAGTAAATACCGTTTCAGTATCTCCTACATGTTTTTGTACTGCAATTTGTCTTCCTCTAATGTCAAAAATAGTAACATTTTCCATCATCACATTACCCGAAGAAACATGCAATCCTTGTTGGTTTTTATATACTACTACCGTATTTTCATTGAAAATAGGATTATCAGTACCTAAAGATTCCGTTGTGTAACGCAAAACAAATCGAGTATCAAACGACCCTATTTCGGTGGTGAACGTATAATCGGATTGTCTTAAATCATGAATAACACCCAATAAAGTATCTTCTAAATAAACGTTTTGGGTTTCAAACAAACCATCAAACATCGAAAGATGAATAGAATAACTACCCACAATAGTTGATTTGTAACCCAAAGGAACCGTATCCGTAACAGCAAAAGTTGGTCGCCCTTGAATAGTCAGTTTTGTATCATCAACCAAAGTATAGAGGGTAACAACGTTACCCACATCCACCATTTCTCCATCGTACAAACGGTCAAGACCTAAAGTAGCATCATCTACATACCCTACCAAGACTTGTTTGAAAGCCCCTTGTGTATTGGAAATCTCTAACCAATAACGGTGTTTTTCTGGAGTACTAGTAGTTGTAGTATTACTAGACATTCTGAAAAACTGATCGTTATTACCCGCAATACGCATACTGTTTTTGAACGTAGCAACACCACTAGAAAGCCCTTTAATAAAAAACCCTTGTCCCGAGGCAATTTTACCATTAGGTATCTCGTTGTTGGCTCCTGGATTCGATGCTGGACCTGTTGGTACGCCACCTACAGTTCCTCCCATATAGTTGTATATGGCATAATCACTACCCGTATAAATATTATTGGCAATTGGCGTATTGTGTGTCCACAAATAAATTGTACCACTCAAAGTAGCCGAATTGGCAGGGTCTAATAAAAAGGCATCCGCACTAAGAGCACTTGGATATGGATTACCCAATAAGTTCAACTGACTGGCACCACCTGCTACAGGTAAAGTTATGGTACCATTATTGGGTACTCCAGAGAAAGGAGCCGTGTAAGATACTGCCGGAGTAAGATCAGGAAGCCCTGGAGGATAATCATTAGGGGCTCTAAAAATATATCC
>NZ_JBKCVI010000169.1:0-8697 GCF_046317795.1 Flavobacterium sp.
GTAGATTTCCAGAGCCAAAAGCCATGAAAATCAAAATGAACATTGCTTTATTAAAAAAGCAAAAATTCTTATTATTAAATGTATTAGTCTTTTTCATAATCTGTAGCATTAATAAATAATAATAAACATATAAAAAAATAATTTAAAAACTACTCTATAGTAACTGTATTGACTATCAATTAAATAAAAACAATTTTAATAGTTATACTATATTTTACAAAAGTAATCATTTTATTATATATATAAAAAAAAAATCGACAAAATGTTAAAAAAGTAGCTATTGAGTAACTTAGTAACCGTTAAACGTTAAAATGTGCATATAATAGCCGTAAATAGAGCAATCTTGTTTTCAATTTTTTATTCCATTTAACTCATTTTGCTCCTATTTAGAAAAACTTATTAACAAAAAAATAAAAAAATAATAACGTTAATTTAATTGTATAAAAACTATGATTTTAAAATTGAAAAAATCAGCTGTCTTCTACTATTTTTCACTTCAATACTTAAGTCACTTAACTATGGTACTAGTTTCAATAAAAAAATAAATTTATTTGATAGAACTCTCGTTAATTCGTTAAGGGCGTTTTAATTTTCCACTAACTATCATAGTTTTTTTGAAAAAGGGAACCCATTTAATACCAGCATTTCATATTAGTTTTTTTACTTTTGCATACAAATTGAATATTTTTTTAATTTTTAAACTAATTTATTACAAATGTATAGAAGTCATAATTGCGGCGAGCTAAACGCCTCACACATAAATCAAGAAGTTACAATTGCGGGTTGGGTTCAAAAATCAAGAGATAAAGGATTTATGGTTTGGGTTGATTTACGGGACCGTTACGGAATAACGCAATTAATTTTTGACGAACAGCGTACAGACAAAACTGTTTTTGAAAAAGCAAAATCCCTTGGAAGAGAATTTGTTATCCAAGTAAAAGGAACCGTGATTGAACGTGAAGCCAAAAATAAAAACATGGCAACAGGTGACATTGAAATTTTGGTTACAGAAATGACCCTACTTAATGCCGCTTTAACGCCTCCATTCACCATCGAAGACGAAACCGATGGTGGTGAAGACATCCGAATGAAATACCGATACCTTGATATTCGAAGAAATCCGGTAAAAAACAGTTTGCTTTTTCGTCATAAAGTGGCGATGGAAGTGCGTAAATACCTTTCTGATTTGGATTTCTGTGAGGTAGAAACTCCTTATCTAATCAAATCAACACCAGAAGGTGCGCGTGACTTTGTTGTGCCAAGCCGAATGAATGCAGGACAATTTTATGCTTTGCCACAATCGCCACAAACCTTCAAACAATTATTAATGGTTGGTGGGATGGATAAGTATTTTCAAATTGTAAAATGTTTCCGCGACGAAGATTTGCGAGCCGACAGACAACCTGAGTTCACACAAATCGATTGTGAAATGGCTTTTGTGGAACAGGAAGATATCCTGAATGTTTTTGAAGGATTGACGCGTCATTTGTTAAAAGAAATAAAAGGCATTGATGTGGCTGAATTCCCAAGAATGACCTACGATTACGCCATGAAAACGTATGGAAACGACAAACCAGACATTCGTTTTGATATGCGATTCTGCCCCCTAATCCCCGAAGGGGGAACATTTGAGCCCAAAGGTTTTCCTGTTTTTGATGATTCTGAAATTGTTTTAGCTATCAATGTAGAAGGTTGTGCAAATTTCACTCGAAAACAATTAGACGAATTGACCGATTGGGTTAAACGACCACAAGTGGGTGCAAAAGGTTTGGTTTATGTGCGCTATAATGAGGATGGAACGCTAAAATCATCGGTAGATAAATTTTTTAATGAAGCCGTTTTAAAAACTTGGGCAGAAAAATGCAAGGCAAAGTCAGGCGATTTATTATTAATTCTTTCGGGAGAAACAAACAAAACGAGAACACAGCTTTCTGCTTTGCGCATGGAAATGGCAACACGATTAGGTTTAAGAAAGCCAGAAGTTTTTGCTCCGCTATGGGTAGTCGATTTTCCATTATTAGAATGGGATGAAGACAGCAATAGATTTCATGCGATGCACCATCCGTTTACCTCTCCAAAACCAGAAGATATCAAACTCCTTGAAACTGAACCCGGAAAAGTTCGTGCCAATGCTTATGATATGGTTTTGAACGGAAATGAAATTGGCGGTGGTTCTATAAGAATACACGATAGAGAGTTGCAAAGCAAAATGTTCTCATTATTAGGATTTACTCCAGAACAAGCAGAGGAACAATTTGGATTTTTAATGAACGCCTTTCAATTTGGTGCGCCACCACACGGAGGTTTAGCGTTTGGATTGGATCGATTGGTGGCAATTCTTGGCGGACAAGAAACCATTCGCGATTTTATTGCTTTCCCAAAGAATAATTCAGGAAGAGATGTCATGATTGATGCACCATCGGTGATTGACGGGTCACAATTGAATGAATTACATATTAAAATAGATTTTACGTCATAAATATCATATTCTTAAATTAGCGTTGAGCATACATTTAACTGTTCATAAATGATTACTATTTAAGCTTCTATTTTTAGAATGATTCAAATATTATATTGAAAATCATTTGATTATAATCTTAGTTTAAGCTTTTATTTTTATTTTTTTAAATTATTTTTGTTTGTCATGTCAGAAATAAGTATATCTTTGACCATTATTAATTATTTTTACAATATAAAATGCGCACAGGAACAGTAAAATTTTTCAACGAGTCTAAAGGTTATGGTTTCATCACAGATGATGAAACTGGAAAAGACATTTTCGTACATGCAACTGGAGTTAAATCGGAAGGTTTAAACGAAGGGGACAAAGTATCTTACGAAGAAGAAGAAGGTAGAAAAGGTAAAGTAGCCGCTCAAGTAGTAGCTATCGAAGACTAATATATATTATTTTTTGATTACCTAGAGTAACAAAACGTCTCGATTGAATCGGGACGTTTTTTTTATATCATGAACTAACTATTCATAATCATTTTAAATAGTCCATTTTTTTGAAATAAATAACAAACGTTTAACTTTTGATTTTTGCGATTTAAATATTGCGATGTATATTTGTGCCTATTTAAAAAACTCTTAATATTTAGCATTATGCAATCTAATCAATTAGATTATTTACCGATACTAATGCAAGCTGGTTTAGCTGTAGGTTTTGTTGTGTTAACAATAGTTGGTTCTAGCTTTCTAGGGCCTAAAAGACACTCCGCAAACAAAGATAAAAACTTCGAGTGTGGTATTGAATCTGTTGGTAATGCCCGAATTCCTTTTTCAGTAAAATATTTCTTAGTAGCTATCCTTTTTGTACTTTTTGATGTGGAAGTGATTTTTCTTTACCCTTGGGCGATTAATTTTAAAGCTTTAGGGATGGAGGGTATGATCAAGATGGTTATTTTTATGATGTTGCTTTTGGTTGGTTTCTTCTATATAATTAAGAAGAAAGCTCTAGAATGGGAATAAAAAACAATTGTTATGAGTGAAATAAAAACAAATATGGTTGCTCCACCAGAAGGAGTTGTTGGAGAAGGTTTCTTTGCTACCAAGCTTAACGATGTAGTTGGATTGGCTCGCGCTAATTCGCTTTGGCCATTGCCTTTCGCCACCTCTTGTTGCGGAATTGAGTTTATGGCAACCATGGCTTCGCATTATGATTTGGCTCGTTTCGGTTCAGAAAGAGTTAGTTTTTCTCCTCGTCAAGCGGATATGTTGATGGTAATGGGAACTATTTCAAAGAAAATGGCGCCTATTTTACGTCAAGTTTACGAACAAATGTCAGAACCTCGCTGGGTAATTGCCGTTGGCGCTTGTGCTTCATCAGGAGGTGTCTTTGATACTTATTCTGTTTTACAAGGGATTGACAAAGTAATTCCTGTAGATGTGTACGTTCCAGGTTGTCCGCCCAGACCAGAACAGATTGTTGATGGCGTGATGCGATTGCAGGATATAGTGAGAAGTGAATCGGTGCGCAGAAGAAGCTCTCCAGAATATAAAGAATTATTAGCTTCTTATAATCTTTAATATGGCTTTAGAAAACGCAATTATACAAAAAAAATTAACTCAAAAATTTGGTAACAAAGTACTGAATTTTGGAATGAGTAAAGATATTTTTTCTTTTGAAGCTACTCCAGATGCTATTCACGAAGTCATTCGAACTTTGAAAGTGGACGAAGAATTTAACTTTCATTTTCTAACTGACTTATGTGGTATTCACTATCCTGATAATGATGAAAATCACCAATTTGCTGTGGTGTATCACTTGCACAATTGGGTTGAAAATAGTAGAATTAGAATAACCACTTTTTTAGCAGGTGAAAATCCCGAAGTGAACACAATTACAGATTTATTTCTCACTTCCAATTGGATGGAGAGAGAAACTTGGGATTTTTACGGAATAAATTTCAAAGGACATCCACAGTTAAAACGGATTTTAAATATGGACGAAATGATTTCTCACCCGATGCGAAAAGAATTTCCAATGGAAGATAGCGGAAGAACCGACAAAGACGATCGTTTCTTTGGAAGAACTGCGCAAAAGTTATAAAACAAAATAAATAATTCAACATTATAAAATGTCAGACTTATTATTATTACCAGAGCATCGATATGCCAAAATTATTGAACAAACGCGCAACGAAGACGGAAGCGAACTCTCAATATTAAATCTTGGGCCAACACATCCAGCAACCCATGGTATTTTCCAAAATATTCTATTGATGGATGGAGAAAGAATATTGGATGCTGAACCCACTATTGGTTATATTCATCGTGCTTTTGAAAAAATTGCCGAAAACCGCCCTTTTTACCAAGTAAATGTGTTGACAGACCGAATGAACTACTGTTCTTCTCCCATCAATAACATGGCTTGGTGGATGACCGTGGAAAAATTATTGGATATTGAAGTACCCAAACGTGCTCAATATTTAAGGGTTATCGTGATGGAATTAGCAAGAATAACGGACCACTTAATTTGTAATTCAATCCTTGGTGTTGATACTGGAGCTTATACAGGTTTTCTTTATGTATTTCAATTCAGAGAAAAAATATACGAAATCTACGAGGAAATTTGTGGTGCCCGTTTAACAACTAATATGGGAAGAATTGGTGGTTTCGAAAGAGAATGGTCGCCAAAAGCTTTTGAATTATTGAATACTTTCCTGGAAGAATTTCCAGTGTGTTGGAAAGAATTCGAAAACCTTTTTGAAAGAAACAGAATTTTTATCGATAGAACCGTAAATGTAGGTCCTATCACTGCCGAAAGCGCCATGGCTTATGGATTTACTGGTCCAAACCTACGTGCCGCCGGAATAGATTATGATGTTCGTGTGGCGCAACCTTATTCTTCTTATGAAGATTTTGATTTCATTGTTCCCGTTGGAAAATCAGGAGATACTTACGATCGCTTTTGTGTTCGCAATGCCGAAGTTTGGGAAAGTTTAAGTATCATTCGTCAGGCATTAGCCAAATTGCCAGAAGGACCGATTCATGCTGACGTTCCCGATTATTATTTACCTCCAAAAGAAGATGTCTATAATAATATGGAAAGCTTAATTTATCACTTCAAAATTGTGATGGGTGAAGTTCCAGTCCCTGTGGCAGAAATTTATCACGCAGTAGAAGGTGGAAACGGAGAATTAGGATTTTATTTAGTTACCGACGGAAGTAGAACACCATACCGTTTACATTTCAGAAGACCTTGTTTTATTTATTACCAAGCGTATCCAGAAATGATAAAAGGTGCCATGCTTTCTGATGCTATCGTAATATTATCAAGTTTAAATGTAATTGCGGGCGAATTGGATGCGTAAGCCTCCCCAACCCCTCCAAAGGAGGGGCTACTAAAGGTTTTAAAATAAAAATGAAAAAAAGTATTAACATATAAATTCACGTTATGCCTCCCTCCCTTTTGGGGAGGGTTGGGGTGGGGCTTATGGAAAGAACACATATAAAACAAGAGATAAACATAACCGAATCGTTGATGAACCGAATCAATGAGTTAATCAGTCATTATCCAAAAGGCAGACAAAAATCGGCTTTATTACCAGTTTTACACGAAGTTCAAGATGCTCACGACAATTGGTTGAGTATCGAATTGCAAAACAAAGTAGCCGAGATTTTAGAAATATTACCCATCGAAGTGTATGAGGTAGTTACTTTTTACACCATGTTCAACCAAAGACCCATTGGAAAATACATGTTCGAGTTTTGTCAAACCGCAGCTTGTTGTCAAAACGGCGTGGAAGATTTGATGGATTACACCTGTTCAAAATTGGGCGTTGGTATTGGTGAACCAACTGCTGATGGACTTTTTGAAGTTCGAGGAGTTGAATGTCTTGGTGCTTGTGGTTATGCGCCAATGATGCAACTGGGTGATTTCTACCAAGAGCATTTAACGAAGGAAAAAGTAGACCAGCTAATTGATGATTGCAAAGACGGAAAAATAGTATTGCACGATAAATAAAAATGGAATTAACATCCTCACAGATAAACCAAATCAAAACATTTTTCACGAATAAACCTGTGAAAAAAGTATATTTATTTGGTTCTTATGCAAGAGGTGAAGCCGACGAAAATAGCGATGTAGATTTATTAATTGATTGGGATTACAGTCAACATATTGGATTGAATTATGCAGGATGGTGGGAAGAAATAAAAAATTTATTAAATAAAGATGTTGATTTCGTCTCTGTAAAATACATATCACCATTGATTGAAAAGTATATTAATAATGATAAAATTTTAATATATGAAGCATAATCTAGGCGATAGAGAAAGAATTATTCACATAATTGAAGCTATAGAAAATATAGAAATCATTTTAAGAGGTGTTTCACTTGAAGATTTTTCAAACAATTTAGAAAAAAAACTAGCGATCGAAAGATTACTTGAAATTATTGGAGAAGCAACTAATCATATCTCTGAAGAGGTGCTTCATAATACAAAAACATCTTCGCCTTGGAAAAAAATTATTTCAACAAGAAATATTATTTCACATGAATATTTTAGAATTGATGAAACACTATTATATCAAATAGCAACTATAGATATGGTTCCTCTTAAAAAAGATATTCAAAGCATATTAAAGGATTTAGACCAATATTTAAAATAATGGGAAGAAAAATATTATTAGACAAGATTAACGTTCCAGGCATCAAAACCTACGAAGTATACCGCAAAGAAGGCGGTTATGCTTCTGTTGAAAAAGCCCTAAAAAAAATGACCCCGGATGAAGTGGTTGAAGAAGTAAAAACTTCAGGACTTCGTGGTCGTGGTGGCGCAGGGTTTCCGGCCGGAATGAAATGGAGTTTTATCGATAAAAAATCGGGAAATCCTAGACATTTAGTTTGTAATGCCGATGAATCGGAACCGGGAACTTTTAAAGACCGTTACTTAATGGAATACATTCCGCATCTTTTAATAGAAGGAATGATTACCTCAAGTTATGCTTTGGGTGCCAACCTATCCTACATCTACATTCGTGGTGAATACATGTGGATATACAAAATTTTAGAATATGCTATCGCCGAAGCAAAAGCTGCGGGTTGGTTAGGAAAAAATATATTAGGTTCGGGCTACGATTTAGAATTATACGTTCAAATTGGTGGTGGCGCATACATTTGTGGAGAAGAAACTGCATTATTAGAAAGTTTAGAAGGAAAACGCGGCAACCCAAGATTGAAACCACCATTTCCTGCTGTGAAAGGTCTTTGGCAAAACCCAACCGTGGTAAATAATGTTGAAACGATTGCCGCTGTGCCTTGGATTGTAAACAATTCTGGTGCTGATTATGCAGGTATCGGGATTGGTCGTTCTACAGGTACCAAATTAATTTCGGCTTCAGGTAACATCAAAAATCAAGGGGTTTTCGAAATCGAATTAGGTGTTTCGGTTTATGAGTTTATGAATTCCGATGAATATTGTTGTGGAATGCAAGAGCTGGCCCCAGAGTCAATCCTGCTCTCAGAAAGGCTTTGAACCAAGTCTCCTATCCACGTCAGGCAGGAACTGGGAGCATGCATGGCAAGTCGTTGGGTATTGCACTGGTACCAAGGCACCCATTCCAGGTCCGCTCGAGGATCGTGGATGCCCCGAGGAATGGTCTTTCGGCAACCACCAAAAGTACCAAGTGAATGATCAAGTGAGTGTGACTGTATCTACTACTCCAGTAAAAGTCCAAGCTGTCTTCAAGTGCAAGCCATGGCCGTATTCGAACTTTTGCAGTATGTTCAATGTGGTCATATGGGATGGACGTATGGTGGGGATTGCACTGGAACCTTTACTCCAACATCAAGTCCAACCTTTGATCCACTGTCAGTGATTCCTGGTGGTTGCCCAGATGACTACAATATTTCGTCAATCAACTCTTACAAGGCAGGAAGTATAGTGAGTAAGACGATCAGCTCCACTCCGTTGCAAAAGATTATGTACCAATGTCGGGAGTGGCCAAACTCAGGGTACTGCAATCAAGTCACATTCGCTCCTGGTAAACAATATGATTACATTGCTTGGACCCGTCTGGGACCATGCGACGGTACCAAGGCTCCAATCAATGCTCCAATGCCAACAATTGCTCCAACCCATGCTCCCACACCAACCTCTTCCCCAACTATTGCTCCCACACCAACCTCTGCCCCAACTGCCAGTCCAAGTCAAGTCCCAACTAATATTCCCATGGGAGCGATATTGGAC
>NZ_JBKCVI010000170.1:0-31276 GCF_046317795.1 Flavobacterium sp.
GCGATTAATTACGTAATAATAAGTTCCATCTGGTAGCTCATCTCCATTGTTAGATTGTCCGCCCCATTGGTTAGTATAATTTTGGTAAGTATACACTTTTTCTCCGTATCTATTAAAAATACTTAAATTTTTAACATTAAACCCTGTTAAATCTAAAGTGTCATTTTTGCCATCGTTATTTACAGAAATCCCTTTTTGAATAACGCAAGCTATATCATCTGCTGAAAACATTGCAGAACCCGGACAGCCAACAGAAAAAACATTCACCGTATATTCTCCCTGCTGAGTAACAATTATACTTTGTGTATTACCTCCAATTGGATTTCCTGAACTATCTTCCCAAGAATAAGTTGCTGTTAATGGATCGAAAGAACCATCAACTGGATTGGCAGTTAGCGTGTAAGCAGAACCGACACAATCACCTGCAATAACTACTTGAGGTAGAGGATTAACTACAACTGTTGCAGTATTACTAAGTGTTGTATTACATCCTGCTACACTTATTTGACTTAACAGAATAACTGTATTTGCTGTTACATTATTTATAGTTACTGTTCCATTTCCAGTAACATCTAAAACAACCGTTTGATTAGCGCCACTATTAATAGTGTAAGTTACCGTTGCATTTGGAGTTCCTGTCAAACCAAACACAGCATTTCCTCCAGAACATACTGGGGTTGTCGCTGTTAAATTTCCAAACGTTGGATTTGGATTAACTACAACGCTTGCTGTATTACTTATTGAAGTAGTACAAGAAGCTAAACTAATTTGACTTAACAAAATAGTCGTATTTGCTGTCACATTATTTATAGTTACTGTTGCATTTCCGGCTGCATCTAAAACAACCGTTTGATTAGCACCACTATTAATAGTGTAAGTTACCGTTGCATTTGGAGTTCCTGTCAAACCAAACACAGCATTTCCTCCTGAACATACTGGGGTTGTAGCAATTAAATTTCCAAACGTTGGATTTGGATTAACTACAACTGTAGCTGTATCAGTTATCGTTGCGTTACATGTTCCTAAACTAATTTGACTTAACAAAATAGTGGTATTTGCCGTCACAGCAGTTATAGTTACTGTTGCATTTCCTGTTGCATTTAAAACAACCGTTTGGTCAGCACCTCCATTAATAGTATAGGTTACCGAAGCATTTGGAGTTCCTGATAAAGAGAACTCAGCATTTCCTCCAGAACATACTGGGGTTGTAGCTGATAAACTTGTAATCGCTGGATTTAAGGTAATTGCCACAGTTGCTGTGTTATTTATTGGCACAACACATCCTGTTAAGCTAATTTGACTTGCCAGGAAAACGGTATCAGCTGTAATAGCAGTTATAGTTACTGTTGCGTTTCCTGCTGAATCTAAAACAACCGTTTGGTTAGCGCCACTATTAATAGTATAAGTTACCGTGGCATTTGGGGTACCTGTTAAAGTAAATACAGCGTCTCCTCCTGAACATACTGGAGTTGCTCCGGTTAGTGAAGTCAAGGTACTTCCACCTATTACATCAATAGTAACATTTAATGATGATGTACAGTTGGTGTTTGTATCCTTAACTACCAAAATATGAGGTCCACCAGCTAAGCCCGTAAAAAGTGGGTTCGATTGGAAAGCACCATTATCAATACTGTATTCATAGTTTGAAACAAATAACAAATAAGTCCCAACATTGGTATAATCTTCCGGTACGATAGTCGTCCAATCTGCGGGGTTCCAAGTTGTACTTGGATGGGTTGCACTAGCATTCCTCCTGTATACGTATCCTCCGCCATTCGGAGTATATACCGAACCGTCTGTTGCGCCCCAATTATCAATTACGGTACCTGTTGTTGTAGTTAAAATAATATTGTCGTTATTATTAACGCCATTACAACTAGCAAAAACTAAATTTGGAACTACACCTCCTTGATTAGCGGTTGAACCTATAGCAATTACTTTAACTGTATTATTCGGCATAGTTCCAGATAATAATAAATCAGAAGTTGTTTGTAAGGTTGGTGAACCATTGTAATAAACCCTCAATCTATAATTAGCTAGGTTAACCGTAGCTCCAGTTCCATTAAACAGTTCAATATAGGACAATGATCCAACACCGGCATCAGTAACTTCAGAAATAAATAAATTTCCTGCTGGTGAACCAGCCACTGAAGTTGGGTTAGTAACCGTAATCGTTCCTGTTGGACTATTGCACGATGATACTGTTTGCGTTATTTGAATTGGTCCGGGAATGCTATTGATAGTTACCGTAAACGATTTTTCGTTAAAACAGCCATTCGCATTAATAGCATAAATATAAACTGTTTGTGATGTAGTAAGAGGAATCGTAGGGTCCAAAGGAGTTCCTAAACCTCCCGGTTGTGAATAATAGTTCCCGACAGTTAAAGCAGGAAGTGTAGTTGAACCACAGCCAGAAATCGGTCCCGGTTGAATAATATTTGGGATTGGTAGGATTTCTACAGTGGCTTGTGGATTTGCAGCATTACAAACTGTTGACCCTGGCAAATTATAAGTAATGGTATAGATGCCTGGTGCACTTAAACTCGGGTTTATTGCTCCTGTACTAGTATCAATACTTAATCCACCATTTGGATTTACAGAAAAATTACCACCAGTGGTACCTGTAAGAGTTACATTCTGAATCGCTGTATTGCTTTTACAAAAAGAAGTTAAAGCAGTTGGACCATACGAAATTGTTGCCGAGGTTGGTGCTACAATACTAATGTTATAACCACGTTGCTGTTGAATACAAGATGCGGTAGCCGCTACAGTGTTTAAAACAAGATAATTGCCTGGTACACTCGCTGCTAAATCAATCTCTCCTGTTGCTGTATTCGCAAATACTAGTCCTGTTGGCGATGCTGGAGATAAGGAAAAGACACCTGCTGTAGATCCTAAAGACACTACTGCTAATGGGTTTGGTGCTCCTGGTGTTTTACAATAAGATACCGGATTGTAGGTAAAAAACGCATCAGGACAGCACTGATATTGACCTGCGCCAGGACTTGTAAAATTAGTTTGCGTTAAGCTAATAAAACCTGGATTGTTTGAAAAATTGGTAATTAATATAACATAAATCTGTCCTGCTACTGCATTTACAATGTTTAGATTTTCTATAGGCGCCGCAGAAAAACTACATCCGGTTGTAGTAGTTACAGGAACTCCTATACCCGGAGCCAATGTTGGTGGATTACCAATGGCAGCACAGGCAGCTGTTTGACTGTTAAATGGGCCCCAAGCAGCATAATCGACATCCAAGTTTGGGGTTCCAGGAACACCATTTACGGTTGGAAAAGTAGATTGCGTTAACAATAAATTAATTGGTCCTGTTTGATTAACATTTATTGTATAATAGGTTGGGTTTGGCGAAGAGCTCAAACATCCTATTGTACCTTGACTAGCTACTCCTGTAGTGTTTTGATAACTCAAATTCTGACAAGCTGCTTGACCAGAAACACAACTTGCTGGAGTTGAAATACACAAATTAAAGTTTACGTTTTGTGGTGTATTTGCGTTAGAATACACTCTAATATAGTAGGTTTGTCCTATAGTCAAACCATTTACAACACCACTTGTTGTGAATGCAGCACTACAAAATACTTGCGTCAGCGTTCCACAGTTACCTGAATAAACCGCAAAATTTAAATTAGTAGTTGGACCAACAATGTTTTGTAAAGATACAGTCAAAAATGGATTGGAAGCCACAAACTGGAACCAAACATCATCATCAGCTGTTCCAACACATGGTGCATCAGGGGCAGGTAGAGAAGCTGTTGCTCCCGTCAGTGTCCCGGCTGTAACTTGCTGACATATCGAAGACTGGTTAACTGGAGCAAAAATTGCACCTGAACAATTGTCATTTATAACCAATGTATTAAAATTAAATCCATTTGACCAAGCACTAGTTCCGCTTGTAGGACAAATTCCTCTTACATAATAGGTATATTGTGTTCCAGGATTTAAGCCAGTAAATTGGGCCGGATTAACCGTAACAATAGTGCCAGTAGCCGATTGTGTTGGTGCGGGTGAACCAAATGGCAATATTATAACTTCCCATTGAATTACAGAGCTATTAGGTTCTGTCCATCCCAATAAAGCCGATGTAGAAGTAATATCAGTTGCCGTTAAGCTGATAGGTTTTTGACAATTTGGCGCAGGGCCACAAGTAACATTGGCAACCCAGCCTGGGTTGTTTACTGCCCCATCACTTCTGAAAACAAAGGTTAAACAACCATCTACAGTTGAAGATGAAAATGGTCCAGGAATTGTGGTTCCCCAATACGATCCGGCTAAACCACCTGGAACATTTCCTGCTGGGTTTGCGCTGGCAATTAAATTGGCTGGAACAACGCCATTTCCATCATAAACATACAAACCATCCCAATTTGCCTCGGTATTAAAGGAAGTAAAAGTTACAGTAACAATTTCTCCAGCATTTGTAGGACAAATCGTTGTTGTAATATTTGAATTATTTGGATAATTGGCAGTAGGTCCTCCAGCATCTACAAAAGTTCCACCACAAACTGGTGGAGCTAATTCTGTTGTTATTGTTCTTGGTCCTGACCATGCGCTCACTCCATTAGAAGTTGAACTACAATTGCCTCTTACATATAAATTATAACATGTAGCGGGTGCCAATCCAGTAAATGTATATGGATTTGTATTTGTCGCTATAAAACCAGTAGTAGAAGCATTTGGTGCTGGATCAGTACAAGGCAAGGCAATAACTTCCCATGTAGTTGCAACTCCAACATTAGTCCATGCTAAAGTAGCTGAATTAGAAGTTACTGCACTCGATACTAACCCTGTTGGTTGTTGACAAGGTGGTGGTGGTGCACAAGTAATATTAGACACCCAACCTGGGTTGTTTACTGAGCCATCACTTCTAAATACAAAGGTTAAACATCCATCGGCAGCTGAAGATGTGAATGGACCAGGAATTGTTGTCCCCCAATACGAACCGGCTAAACCTCCAGGAACATTAGCAGCTGGGTTTGCACTAGCAATTAAATTAGCTGGAACAACTCCATTTCCATCATAAACATATAATCCATCCCAATTTGCCTCTGTATTAAAGGAAGTAAAGGTTACTGTAACCACGTCTCCGGGGTTAGTTGGACAAATTATTGTTGTTGTATTTGAATTATTAGGATAATTAGCTGTCGGACCTCCAGCATCTACAAAATTTCCACCACACTCTGGTGGCGCAACTAGAGTTGTTACTGTCCTTGGCCCCGACCAAGCGCTCACTCCATTAGAAGTTGAACTACAATTACCTCTAACATATAAATTATAACATGTAGCCGATGCCAATCCGGTAAACGTATATGGATTTGTATTTGTCGCTATAAAACCAGTCGTAGAGGCATTTGGTGCTGGAGCTGTACAAGGTAAAGCAATGACTTCCCATGTAGTTGCAACTCCAACATTAGTCCATGCTAAAGTAGCAGAATTAGAAGTTACTGCACTCGATACCAATGTTGTTGGTTGTTGACAAGCTGGTGGTGGCGCACATGTAATATTTGCAATCCAACCTGGGTTGTTAACTGCGCCATCGCTTCTGAAAACAAAGGTTAAACATCCATCAGCAGCACTTGATGTAAATGGTCCTGGAATTGTGGTCCCCCAATACGAACCGGCTAAACCACCTGGAACATTTCCTGCAGGGTTTGCGCTGGCAATTAGGTTAGCAGGAACAACACCATTCCCGTCATAAACATATAATCCATCCCAAGTTGCCTCAGTATTAAATGAGGTAAAAGTTACTGTAACTTTATCGCCAGGAACCGTTGGACAAATTGTAGTCGTAGAATTTGAATTATTAGGATAATTTGCCGTCGAACCTCCAGCATCTACAAAGTTTCCGCCACATTCTGGTGGTGCAGTTCCTGTAGTAAAGTTAGCAGAAGGACCAGTCCAAGCACTACTATATCCTGTAGTACATATTGCTCTAACATAAAATTTATACGCAGTGTTAGCAAGTAATCCTGTAACTATATAAGGTAAAGTTCCGTTATATATAACTCCTGTACCTGTTGGAGTTGCTGTAGCCAAAATAACTTCTATTTCCCATGAAGTAGCACCACTTGGGTTAGCCCAATTTAGCGAAGCTCCGTTTTGTGTTACGGCAGAGAATGTTAAAGTTGTTGGATCTAAACACCGCTGCACTATGTTTACATTATCCACTAACCAACGATCTCCAGCTCCATTAATACCTCCAGGTAGTTGCGTATGAACTCTAACAAATGAAACATATACTTGTTGTGTTGCAAATGCTGTTAAGTCGACAATTTTTTCTTCGTAAACATTAAATGTGGTATTCAAAGTAGTTTCATCCCATTGTTGAACCAGAGTAGTATAAGCAGCAGGATTGGTCTGTGATGCCGTTGCTGGAGCTACTCTTATTTGATATAAAGTTCCTTGATTACCACTCGTAAAACTCCTTGCGAAAAAGCGTAGTTGCCCATTTGCTGGAATTGTAACTAGTGGAGTAGCTAAATAGTCCTGAGAAATCAGTCCTTCCGTACCCAAGTTTTCTCTATTTATGTATGCTGCATTATCCCCTTGATAGGCATTTGAAGGGATAGCAACAGGGGCATTACCCCATCGTTGCGCTGTACCTACAGCATTATCAAATACAGCCCAATTTCCAGACCCAAGAGTCCAATTGGTAGATGGCAAAGCATCTGGTCCTGTGGTGTTTTCAAATCCTTCTGTTAACTGAGAATACCCAGTAATTGAAAAGAAAATGAAAAATAATAATAATGTAATTTTTTTCATGAATGAAAATTTTAGTTGTTTGATTGTGTTTTTTTAGGATTTTGAAGTCCAAATTTAGTAAAATTTCTGAAATAAGAAACCTTTACTATAATTTTTGTAATAAGAATAATTTTTAGCATCATTATTTCGTTAAACAATTATTAATTTATTTCATTTTCAAATCGCTATTTTTGTAACTTAATAAGATGAAATGTTAGAAAAAGAAATAATAAATTTTGAACGAACAGTTATTGTTGGAATAATTACTCAAAATCAGAATGAGGAAAAGTTAAACGAATATCTTGATGAATTAGAATTTTTAACTTATACTGCTGGAGGACAGGTTATTAGAAGATTTTCTCAGAAACTAGAAAGACCAAATCCAAAAACGTTCCTTGGCACAGGCAAGATGGATGAAATTGGAGTTTACATCAAAGAAAAAGCTATTTCAACTGTAATTTTTGATGACGAATTATCTCCTTCTCAACAGAAAAATATTTCAAAAATTTTAGATTGTAAAATTCTAGACAGAACCAATTTAATTCTTGATATTTTTGCACAAAGGGCAGAAACTTCTTATGCTCGAACCCAAGTTGAACTGGCTCAATGTCAGTATTTATTACCTCGACTTTCTGGAATGTGGACTCACTTAGAAAGACAAAAAGGAGGAATTGGTCTTCGTGGCCCTGGGGAAACAGAAATAGAAACTGATAGAAGAATTGTGCGAGATAGAATTGCACTACTCAAAGAAAAAATAAAAACTATTGATAAGCAAATGTCTGTTCAAAGAGGTAATCGTGGTGCCATGGTTCGTGTAGCTTTAGTAGGTTATACTAATGTTGGTAAATCAACCTTAATGAATGTTATCAGTAAAAGTGAGGTTTTTGTGGAAAATAAATTATTTGCAACTCTCGACACAACTGTTCGTAAAGTGGTTATCAAAAATCTACCTTTTTTACTATCTGACACCGTTGGTTTTATTAGAAAATTACCTACTCAACTAATCGAGTCTTTCAAAAGCACACTTGATGAAGTTCGTGAAGCCGATTTATTACTGCATGTAGTTGATATATCACATCCTGATTTTGAAGAACACATTAATTCTGTTAATCAAATTTTACAAGATATAAAAAGTAATAACAAACCTGTGATAATGGTTTTTAATAAAATTGATGCATACAAACACTTGACTATTGATTCTGATGATTTAATTACCGAAAAAACATCCAAACATTTTACGTTAGCAGAATTAAAAACAACATGGATGAGTAAGGTGGGAGAAAAAAACGCATTGTTCATTTCGGCAATAAACAAAGAAAATTTTGAGGAATTTAGAGAAAAAGTATATGAAACAGTGAGGGAAATTCACATTACACGTTTCCCTTACAATAAATTTTTATATACTGATAACAAAGATATAATAAATAACGATTAATTATTTTAAATAATAAATATAACCCAAGCTAAAAGAAGTTAACCAATCGTTCGATTTGTTTTCAGGATATTTTGATTTAGTTGGACTCATACCCTCTACCCAATCAGAGAAATAGTATTGCATCCGACAGTCAAATACTAAAGACGTGTATGTTGATAATTTATAACGTGTACCTATTCCCAAGGAAACCGAAGGAACAATACCCCTACTATTTGATTTAGCCCCGTCTAAATATTTTATTGGAGTACTAATTGGCGAACCTATAGGACCTAAACTTGAGGTTATTTTTGAGTTATAACTATTCACTTGACCACCAAAACTCAAGTATGGTAAAAAATTATCCGCACCATACTCATCTTGGTCAAAAGGATAAAATTCTATTTGTGCTCCCGCACTTATTGAATTAACACTTCCTTTCATGGCGCGTAATTGGGTTGCAAAAAGGCCTTGATTGTTTGAATCAACCCATTTACCATAATGGGCTAAGTCACAATTCATATAAGACGCCTCTAATCGTAATTTGAAATAATCTATAAAACGGCGATAATTAGTATTTGTTGACAAATAGTAAACACCAGTAATTATGTATCCGCTATTATTAATATAATTTTCTGTGTTTCCACTTTCCCCAAAATCTCCCTTAAAGTTTACTAAACCAACAGTAATTCCAATGTCTTTATAAAATGCATCAGAATATTGAGCATTTACACTAGTAAACATAAATAAAAATAAGATAGTTGATAAGATACGTTTGAACATATTATTTGTATTATTCAGCTTAATCATGCGCAAATATATAAAAATAGCTTTCATAAAAAAATAAAATCAATAATTGAGACAAAATAGTACGAAAAAATAATAATATCTTTAGGGTTTTCTATTCAAAATAGAATAATCAACTTTCATAAGAAAATAAAATACATCTTTAATTACTTAAAAAGATATTTTTAATTTTACTCAGCCATATTTAAATAAATCAACACAAATAGTAACTAATCTTAAATTAAATTTTAACAATAAGAAGGGTTGTTGAATTTTTTTTCGAATAAAAAATTACTTTTTTTTCTTTTAAATCTATTGCTTTTGGGAATATTACTAAATAAAAATGAGTTTCTAAAAAAATTTGTCTCAATATTTTAATAAAATGTATATTTGTGCGATTTTACGAAAACGTTTTCTTAAAAAAATTAACAGTATAATTTATGTCAAAAAGTATTAACGAATTTATCGAGTTGGTTGCTAAAAGAAATGCTAACGAGCCAGAATTTATGCAAGCAGTCGTGGAAGTTGCTGAAACAGTAATTCCATTTATTGAACAAAATAAAAAATACCAAAACAAAATGCTTTTGGAGAGAATGGTAGAGCCAGAAAGAGTGATCATGTTTCGTGTAGCTTGGATTGACGACGCTGGAAATACTCAAGTAAACCGTGGTTACAGAATTCAAATGAACTCTGCTATTGGTCCATACAAAGGAGGAATCCGTTTCCATCCATCTGTAAATTTAAGCATATTAAAATTCTTAGCATTTGAACAAACATTCAAAAATAGTTTAACAACATTACCAATGGGTGGTGGAAAAGGCGGAGCAGATTTTGATCCAAAAGGAAAATCAGATATCGAAATTATGAAATTCTGTCAAGCATTCATGACCGAATTATCAAAGCACATTGGTGCTGATACTGATGTTCCTGCAGGAGACATAGGTGTTGGAGGAAGAGAAGTGGGTTATATGTTTGGTCAATATAAAAAACTTAGAAACGAGTTTACTGGCGTTTTAACTGGGAAAGGAATTTCTTTTGGAGGTTCATTAATTCGTCCGGAAGCAACCGGTTATGGCGATGTGTATTTTGCTCAAAACATGTTAGCAACCAAAGGTGATAGTTTCACAGGTAAAACCGTTGTCGTTTCGGGTTCTGGAAATGTAGCGCAATATGCTATCCAAAAAGCAACTGAACTAGGAGGAAAAGTAGTTACAGCTTCAGACTCTTCAGGATATATTCATGATGCTGAAGGTTTCAATGCTGAAAAATTAGCGTACATCATGGAAATTAAAAACGTAAACTACGGCAGAATTTCAGATTATGTGAGTAAATATCCAAACTCAAAATTCATTGCAGGAAAACGTCCTTGGGAAGTAAAATGTGATATCGCATTACCATGTGCTACTCAAAACGAATTAAATGGTGACGAAGCAAAAACACTTATTGCTAACGGATGTATTTGCGTTGCCGAAGGGGCAAACATGCCTTCAACTCCAGAAGCTATCACAGAATTTTTAAATGCTAAAATTCTTTTCGCTCCAGGAAAAGCATCAAATGCAGGTGGAGTTGCTACTTCAGGTCTTGAAATGTCACAAAACTCTTTGCGTTTAAGCTGGACTTCAGAAGAAGTTGACCAACGATTAAAAAACATCATGGCAAACATTCATGAGGCCTGTGTAAAATATGGCACAGATGAAAATGGCTTTACAGATTATGTAAAAGGAGCTAATATTGCGGGTTTTGTAAAAGTAGCCGATGCAATGCTTGCACAAGGAATAGTATAATTTAGAATACAACCAACCTAAACCAATAAAAGTGCCTTCAGGAATGAAGGCATTTTTTTATACCATTATACCAAAACAATATTATTTACGTTTGTATTATATTTGTAAATCAAATTGTTTATAAATGAAAAATTATTTTTTCTGGTTATTTATTTTCTTTTCTCAAATCGGTTTTGCCCAACAAAATCAAAACTGGAAAGGCTATTTTTCATACAATCAAATAAATGATATTTCCGAGTCCTCAAATAAAGTGTATACTGCAGCCGAAAACGCGTTGTTTATCAAAAATCTTACTTCAAATGATATTCAAAGTATAAATACAGTAGATGGCTTGTCAGGGCAAACTATTTCGGCTCTTTACCACAGCGACTCTTTCAACAAAACAATCGTAGGTTATGAAAACGGCTTAATGATTGTCATCAATGATATTGATGGTTCCATGTTAAACGTGGTAGATATCATCAATAAAAATATCCCATCAAACATCAAGAAAATTAACCATTTCTTAGAATTTAACGGAATTGTATATGTTTCCTGTGATTTTGGAATTGTTCAATATAAACTAGCTACGTTAGAATTTGGCGACACCTATTTTATTGGTCCAAACGGACAAGAAATAAAAGTATATCAAACTACTATTTTCAACAATGACATATATGCCGTTACACAAATTTTTGGCATTAGAAAAGCAGCGATAAATAATCCTAATCTAAATGATTTTACTCAATGGCAAGTTTTTGATAACGGTTTTTGGAACGGAATAGCTACGTTTAATAACCAACTAATTGGGATGAACACCAATAATAAACTTTATAAATACAATGGTTTTTTCTTTGAAGAATTTAGCACTATAGGACAAACTGGTATTGATATAAGAGCAACTTTAAATTATTTAATCATCACTACATCAAACAAAGTGTTTATATACAATACAAATTTAGGTCAAATTTCAACTATTCAAAATTCGCAGGTTGCAACTATTTCAGTGACTTTTTCATGCGCAACGGTTATTAATGAAAAAATTTATATTGGCACCAATGAAAACGGTCTTTTAGAATCGCCTATAATTGCTCCAACTAACTTTGAAATAATCATGCCCGATGGTCCAGTTAAAAATAATATTGTATCAATTAATGCTTCCTCTGCAAATTTGTGGGCTGTGTATGGTGAATATGATATTTTTTACAATCCTTTCCCTTTAAATCAATTTGGAATAAGCAAGTACAATGCAGATGGTTGGTTAAACATTCCCTATTCTGAAGTTTTAGGTGCTAAAGATTTATCAAAAATTTCAGTAAATCCTAATGATGAAACTCAAGTCTATATAAGTTCATACCATAGCGGGCTACTTGAACTACAAAACGATGTGCCTACTCAACTTTTCAATCAATCCAATAGTGCTTTGGAGCCAACCTTAGATAGTGGTAGTAATCCTAGTTTGAGGATAAATGGAACAGCATTTGATAGACAAGGGAATCTTTGGGTAACAAATAGTAAAATTAATAAACAACTCAAAGTTCTAAAGCCAAATGGTCAATGGCAATCATTTGACATGGCAAGTATATTAGACAGTCCGGTTTCCAGTAATTTAAATAAAATTGTAATTGATAGAAGCGGAACCAAATGGATAGCAACTTATCTTGACGGTGTGTTTGCTTTTAATGAAAATTCTAATGTTTTTAAAAAAATAACCGAAGGTGTTGACAACGGAAATCTTCCCTCAAGAGATGTACGAGCTATAGCTATTGACAACAGAAATCAAGTCTGGATAGGAACCAACAGAGGTCTTCGAGTATTATCCAGTACAGGAAGTTATAATAGCGAAGATCAAATGAAAGCCAATTCAATAATTATTGAAGAAAATGACTTGGCTCAAGAACTTTTATTCGAACAATTCATTACCGATATTGCTGTAAATGGCTCCAATCAAAAATGGATTGCAACAGCCGACTCGGGTGTTTTCCTTTTTTCTTTTAATGGGCAAGAAACTATTTATCATTTTACCAAAGACAACTCGCCATTACCAAGTAATGTAGTCAATGATGTAGAAATAAACGCTACCACAGGTGAAGTTTTTTTTGCCACCGATAAAGGAATGGTTTCCTTTCAAGGCACATCAACAAAACCTTCCGAAAACTTGCAAGATGTATATGTATATCCCAATCCTGTTCGCCCAGAATTTGTGGGAACCGTGAAAGTTGCAGGATTAATTTCTAAAGCCAATATTAAAATCACCGATATCGAAGGAAATCTAGTTTACGAAACCACTTCCGAAGGCGGAACTATTGAATGGGACACCACCGCCTTTGGAAAATACAAAGTGGCTTCAGGAGTTTATATGATCTTCATCGCTGCCGATGACGCTACCGAAACCGCTGTTAAAAAAGTGATGATTATCCGATAAAATTCCAATTCGAAAATTCCAAATTCCAAATGTTGGTAAAAACCAAAGCCATTGTTATTTCTTCTTTAAAATATCATGAAAAAAGCTTGATTGTAAAATGCTTTACACAAAGCGATGGTTTGAAAAGCTATTTTGTACAAAGTGCTTTTTCAGCGAAAAAATCATCCCGAGACTTCGGTAAAAAAATTGCCTATTTCCAACCCTTAACACTGCTAGAAATAGAAGCCAATCATAAGAACAAAGGCACATTAGAACATTTCAAAGAAATAAAATTAGCTCATGCCTATCAAACCATAAATACCGATATTATTAAAAGTACCATAGTTATTTTTCTCTCCGAAATTTTGCACCATAGCATTCAAGAAGAAGAAAAAAACGAAAACTTGTTTCTCTTTTTAGAATCAGCTTTGCTTTGGCTCGATAATCACTCAGAAACTTCCAATTTTCATTTAATTCTAATGCTCGAAGCTACTAAGTTCCTTGGTTTTTATCCCGACATCTCAGAAATCCAAGACAAGCATTTCGAAATGAAAGAAGGTTTTTTTACACCGTTTCTAGGAACAAGCTGTTTATCCGTACACGAAACGCATTTGTTCAAAAAACTCATCGATTTAAAATTTGATAGCGACCAAAAAGTATTTGTCGGAATCGAAAGACAAATCCTTCTCAAAATTCTACTTGACTATTACTCGTTCCACTTAGATGGATTTCGAAAACCAAAATCTTTGGATGTTTTAAAGGATGTTTTTGCATAAAAAATTGAAAAATCATTTGTCTTTCTTAATTTTTGGCAAAAGTCTATTCTCTTTTCTCAATTTTCTATTCTCTTTTCTCAAAATTCCTTACTTTCGCAAACTGATTAAAGAAAACGACAAAAATGAGTACTAAGTTTACTGAATACAAAGGACTTGACTTGCCTACTGTGGCATCCGAAGTGCTGGAGTTCTGGAAAGAAAATAATGTCTTTGAGCAAAGCGTCACTTCACGAGAAGGAGCAACTCCATTTGTGTTTTTTGAAGGGCCACCATCTGCTAATGGTTTACCCGGAATTCACCACGTGATGGCGCGTGCTATCAAAGATATTTTTTGTCGTTATAAAACTCAAAAAGGATTTCAAGTAAAGCGAAAAGCAGGTTGGGATACTCACG
Source organism: Flavobacterium sp. (assembly GCF_046317795.1). Classification (GTDB taxonomy): domain Bacteria; phylum Bacteroidota; class Bacteroidia; order Flavobacteriales; family Flavobacteriaceae; genus Flavobacterium. The sequence continues at coordinate 14,293 of NZ_JBKCVI010000170.1, forward strand.
GTTTACCTGTGGAATTGGGAACCGAAGCAGCATTAGGAATTACCAAAGAAGATATCGGGAAAACCATTTCCATCGAAGAATACAACGAAGCATGTAAAAAAACCGTCATGCGTTATACCGACGTGTGGAACGATTTGACCGAAAAAATGGGTTATTGGGTTGATATGGAACATCCATATGTGACTTACAAATCCAAATATATGGAAAGCGTTTGGTGGTTGTTAAAACAGATTTACAATAAAAATTTACTATACAAAGGGTATACCATTCAACCCTATTCTCCAAAAGCTGGAACAGGATTATCTTCCCACGAAGTGAACCAACCAGGGAGTTATAGAGATGTAACTGATACATCAGTTGTAGCACAATTCAAAACTAAACCAGAAACGTTACCAAGCTTTTTACAAGGTTTTGGCGATGTTCATATTTTAGCTTGGACAACCACGCCTTGGACGTTGCCATCAAATACAGCGTTAACCGTAGGCCCAAAAATAGATTATGTTTTAGTTAAGAATCATATTAATCAGTATACTGAAAGAAAAAACAATATAGTTTTCGCTTTTAATCTTATAAGTAATACATTAAAAGAGAAAGAAACTATAATTTGGATTTTAGAAGAGGTTTTACAAATAAGTTATGAAAATATAACTTTTGAACAAAAAACAAATAATAAATTTAGATTTGATGCTGTAATTGAGAGTAACCTTTTAAGTATTCCAATTGAATATAAAAGCAATTCTGATGTTAGTTATGTTTCAGATTTTGTAGATGTTTGTAAATCAAATGGATTTAATTCAGGTATATATATATGTTTAAAGAAAGCAAATTTTTCAAATATCAATTTTGAAGAATTTGATTTAAAGGTATTCTCTATTGAAGAAATATTAATTGAAAGGAATTTAATTTTCAAAGGTGCTGATTTAGTCGGAATTCGTTATGAACAATTAATGAAATTGGCTTTACCCTATCAAAATCCCGAAAATGCTTTTAGAGTAATTGCAGGAGATTTCGTGACTACAGAAGATGGAACTGGAATCGTACACACCGCACCAACTTTTGGTGCTGATGATGCAAAAGTTGCCAAGGAAGCCACGCCAGAAGTGCCACCAATGTTGGTTTTGGACGATAATGGGAATACTGTTCCGTTGGTTGACCTGCAGGGCAGGTTTATTCAAGGTTTAGGAAATTATTCTGGTAAATTCGTTAAAAATGACTATTACAACGATGGTGAAGCTCCAGAACGCTCGGTGGATGTTGAAATTGCTATTCAATTAAAAGAAGAGAACAAAGCGTTCAAAGTTGAAAAATACGTGCACAGTTACCCGCATTGTTGGAGAACTGACAAACCCATTTTATATTATCCGTTAGACTCTTGGTTCATTAAAGTAACTGAAATCAAAGACAGAATGTTCGACCTCAACGAAACCATCAACTGGAAACCAAAAGCAACGGGTGAAGGACGTTTCGGGAATTGGTTGAAAAATGCTAATGATTGGAACTTATCGCGTTCTCGTTTTTGGGGAATTCCATTACCTATTTGGAGAACTGAAGATGGTCCCGAAGGTTCGGGAGAAGAAATCATAATAGGTTCAGTCGAAGAATTATATTCTGAAATTGAAAAATCAATTGCAGCTGGTTTTCAAACAGCAAATCCTTTTAAAGGTTTTGAAATTGGAAATATGAATGAAGCAAACTATGATTTAGTTGATTTACACAAAAATGTAGTTGATAAAATAACGTTAGTTTCCGCTTCTGGAAAACCTATGAAACGCGAAAGTGATTTAATTGATGTTTGGTTCGATAGCGGAGCAATGCCTTATGCACAATGGCATTATCCATTTGAAAATAAAGACAAGATTGACGAAAACAAAGCATTTCCAGCCGATTTTATTGCAGAAGGTGTGGATCAAACTCGTGGTTGGTTTTATACGTTACACGCCATTGGAACATTGGTTTTTGATAAAATAGCGTATAAAAATGTAGTGTCAAATGGATTGGTTTTGGATAAAAATGGCCAAAAAATGTCCAAACGTTTAGGAAACGCCGTTGATCCATTTAAAACTTTAGAAGAATTTGGTCCAGATGCTACACGTTGGTACATGATTTCGAATGCCAATCCTTGGGATAATTTGAAATTTGACAGCGAAGGCATTGCCGAAGTACGCCGTAAATTCTTCGGTACATTATACAATACGTATTCGTTCTTTAGTTTGTATGCTAATATTGATAATTTCAATTATTCAGCTCCCGAAGTTTCGGGAGAAATTCCGTTGAACGAAAGACCTGAAATTGACCGTTGGATTTTATCAGAATTACATACTTTGATAAAAGTGGTTGATGATGCTTATGCCGATTATGAGCCAACCAAAGCAGCTCGAGCCATTTCTGATTTTGTTCAAGAAAATTTGAGTAATTGGTATGTGCGTTTGTGCAGACGACGTTTCTGGAAAGGCGAATATGGAACTGATAAAATTGCGGCCTATCAAACCTTATATACTTGCTTGTTAACTGTAGCAAAACTGGCTGCTCCAATTGCACCATTTTTTATGGACAAACTTTACAGAGATTTAACAAAAGCTACTAATTCAGAAGAATTTGAAAGTGTACATTTGGCGAAATTTCCAAATTCGGTTGAAAACTTTGTTGATAAATCACTTGAAAGCAAAATGATGAAAGCACAAACTGTTTCGTCATTAGTTTTATCGCTCCGTAAAAAGGAAATGATAAAGGTGCGTCAACCGTTGCAAAAGATACTAATTCCAATACTTGACGAGAATCAACGAGCTGAAATTGAAGCTGTTTCTGACCTCATAAAAGCCGAAGTAAACGTTAAAGAAATCGAACTTTTAGACGATGCATCGGGTGTTTTAGTGAAGCAAATTAAGCCCAATTTTAAAGCCCTTGGTCCACGTTTTGGAAAGGATATGGGGTTGATTTCCAAAGAAATACAAAGCTTTACATCACAACAAATTAATGAAATTGAAGCCAATGGTGAACTAGCACTTGTTATTTCAGGAAAAAGTATACTTTTATCATTGGAAGATGTAGAGATCACTTCTCAAGATATTCCGGGTTGGTTGGTAGCCAATGCCAATGGCATAACTGTTGCTTTAGACATTACACTAACTCCAGAATTAATCAACGAAGGAATTGCAAGAGAATTAGTGAACAGAATTCAAAATCTTAGAAAAGACAGTGGATTTGAAGTAACTGATAAAATAAAAGTACAACTAATTAAAGAAGCAACATTAGAAAAAGCAGTATTAGCAAATGAAAATTATATCAAATCAGAAACATTAACAAAATCATTAGAGTTTGTTTCCGAATTTGAAAATGGAACAGAAATAGAATTTGACCAAATAAAAACAAAAATATTAATCTCAAAATAGTAAAAAGATGGTAGAAGAAAAAATGAGATACTCAGAAGCAGATCTAGCAGAGTTCAAGGAAATTATTGTCAATAAAATTGAAAAAGCAAAAGCCGATTTAGAGTTGATTAAAAGTGCCTATATGAATGACTTAAACAATGGAACTGATGATACATCACCTACGTTTAAAGCATTTGAAGAAGGAAGCGAAACGATGTCTAAAGAAGCAAATTCTCAATTGGCAATTCGTCAAGAAAAATTTATTCGCGATTTGAAAAATGCCCTTTTTCGTGTGGAAAACAAAACCTATGGTGTTTGTAAAGTTACTGGTAAGCTAATTTCTAAAGAACGATTGAAAATTGTTCCTCATGCCACTATGAGTATTGAAGCAAAAAATTTGCAACGATAACAATTTTACATGATATTAAGTAACGCTCCGTTTTGGAGCGTTACTTTTTAGAAAAAAAGATTATTTTTGTCTCATTAAAATTTATAAAATGTCTCTAAGAAATTCCATTTTAATCATTACTATTATTTTATTGGTTGACCAATTTCTAAAAATTTACATCAAAACCAATTTTATTTATGGAGAAGCAGGACAAATTGATGTAGCTAGTTGGTTTAAAATATTATTGATTGAGAACGAAGGAATGGCTTGGGGAACGAAAATTCCGGGCGAATATGGTAAATTATTTTTAACCGTTTTCAGAATTTTAGCTGTTTTTGGAATTGGATATTGGCTTTATGATGCCAACACAAAACACAGTTCTAATTATTTATTGGTTGCCATTTCTTTGATTTTTGCTGGAGCATTAGGGAATATTATTGACTCGGTTTTTTATGGTGTTATCTTTGATGATAGTTATGGCCATTTGTCAACTTTGTTTTCTGAAAATCCTTATGGAACATGGTTTCATGGCAAAGTAGTTGACATGTTCTATTTCCCTTTTTGGGAAGGAACCCTTCCGAGTTGGTTACCCATTTGGGGCGGACAACCATTCAAATTTTTTAACGCCATTTTTAACATTGCTGATATGGCCATTTCAACTGGTGTTGGAATTTTAATAGTATTTAATAAAAAAGCTTTCGCTAAAAAAACTATAGTTGAAAGTTATAGACGGTCATAGGCGTTACACAATAATCCAAACGAATATCGGTTTGAGAAACAGCTGCAATAGCGTCTTCTGGCTCAAAGAAAGACAAACCTATTTTGATAATGTCTTCTCGACATTTTGATAAAAATTTATCATAAAATCCCTTTCCATATCCAACTCTATTTCCTTTTTTATCATATGCTAAAAGCGGTACAAAAACAACATCAATTTTTGATACTGGCACTTCCAAACCATCTACTGGTTCATAAATATTATATTCGTTTTTCTGGAATTTAGTGTTATCAGTCAACAAATAATGAGTCATTTCTAACGTCTTAAAATTGCTTTTGGCTACTACAATTTCTTTGTCCTTTCCAGCTAAAATTTGAAGGATAAATTCAGTATCTACTTCTTTCTGTTCTTCAATACTTAAAAATAAGTGGAAATAAGTTTGCTCCCAAACCTGCCTGCCGTTAGGTATTGTATCTAGTTGTAGTAGACGGTTTGCGATTGCCATACTTTTAGCTTCAATTTCATCCACAGAAAGTTGATCTCTTAATTCTTTATATTTTTTACGAAGGTCTTTTTTATTCATATTCCAAAAGTACTTTAATTTTTATAACTTTGAAATCAATCAAAAAAAGATTGCTTCGTTCATCGCAATGACAACAAATCCTTATTTAGAACTTCAGATACAATCATTGCCCGATAGTCCTGGCGTGTATCAATATTATGATAAGGAAGGGAAAATTTTGTATGTAGGCAAAGCCAAAAATCTAAAAAAAAGAGTTACTTCTTACTTCAATAAAGTACACGATAATGCCAAGACCAATGTTTTGGTTAAGAAGATTGTTGAAATAAAACACATCGTGGTTTCCTCAGAAGCCGATGCTCTATTGCTCGAAAACAACCTCATCAAAAAACTGCAACCGCGCTACAATGTGATGCTCAAAGACGACAAAACCTATCCGTGGATTTGCATCAAAAAAGAACCCTTTTCTCGAATATTCCCAACAAGGAGAATGATCAAAGACGGCTCAGAATATTTTGGCCCCTATACCAATTTCAAAACAGTTAATATCATTTTAGATTTGATTGCAGCACTGTATCCGTTGCGCACTTGCAACTATGATTTAAGCAATGCTAATATTAAATCAGGAAAATACAAAGTATGCTTGGAATTCCACATTGGCAACTGCAAAGGACCATGTGAAGCCCACGAAACTCTTGAAAATTACCAAAAACAAGTGGATGCCATTCGTGAAATTCTAAAAGGAAATTTCAAAGACAGTTTGCGCGATTTCAAAAAAACAATGCAAGAATTGGCCAATGATATGCATTTTGAAGCTGCCCAAAAAATAAAAGAAAAAATAGAAGTTTTAGAAAATTATCAATCGCGCTCTACGATTTTAAATCCTAAGATATCAAATATTGATGTCTTTTCCATTATTTCTGATGAGACTATGGCATATGTCAATTTCCTGCAGATTTCTCACGGTGCAATAATTCGTTCCTATACATTGGAACTGAAAAAAAAATTAGACGAAACCGATGAAGATTTATTAGAATTGGCTGTGGTGGAACTAAGAGAGCGTTTTCATTTGACTTCAAAAGAAATAATTTTACCTTTCCACTTGGATTTTGGCAATAGCGTTAAAGTTACTGTGCCGCAACTAGGCGATAAAAAACAAATTCTGGAATTGTCACACCGCAATGCAAAATACCAACGACTAGAACAGCTAAAACAAATTCAAATTGTAGATCCAGAGCGACACACTAACCGAATCATGGCTCAAATGCAAAAGGATTTGCGACTCTCTGTGGAGCCACGACATATAGAATGTTTTGATAATTCCAATATTCAAGGAACCAATCCCGTTTCGGCTTGTGTGGTTTTTAAAGACGGGAAACCAAGCAAAAAAGACTACCGCCATTTTAACATCAAAACCGTCGTAGGACCAAATGATTTTGCCTCGATGGAAGAGGTGGTTTACCGAAGATACAAACGAATGCTCGACGAAAACCAACCTTTGCCTCAACTCATCATTATTGACGGTGGAAAAGGGCAATTATCATCAGCTTTGAAAAGTATAGATGATTTAGAGTTGCGAGGTAAAATTGCCATTATTGGTATTGCCAAAAGATTGGAAGAATTATTTTACCCTGGCGATTCTGTGCCATTGTATTTGGATAAAAAAAGTGAAACACTCAAAATTATACAACAACTACGTAATGAAGCGCATCGTTTTGGGATAACCCATCATCGAGATAAAAGAAGTAAATTGGCCTTGAATTCGACCATAGAACTAATTCCGGGCATCGGTGAAAAAACAATGTTGACGCTATTGAAACATTTTAAAAGTGTAAAAAGAATAAAATTGGCTACCGAAAAAGAAATATCTGAAGTAGTTGGTGCCTTAAAAGCCAAAAAAATTTACGAATTTTACACACAAAACAAATAATTATAATTTGAAGCAAATGGTAAAAGCATTTTTGCAAACCCTATTCCTGCTTTCGATTTCAATCTTTAAAAACTTAAAAGGAGTTTTTAAAGGATTTTCATTGCAAATAACATTCTCTGAACTCCAATATAAAATAAACTCTTTAGTGAAGAAATCAGGGCTAAATAGGTTTAGTCTATAGCAAATATCGGTTTCCACGACAATTGATACAGTCTTTTTTCTATTTTCTATTTTCTATTTTCTATTCGCTCCCAATTTACATTCCCAAAACAACGAAACAAGTAAACGCCCAAAAATAGGTTTAGTCCTCAGTGGTGGTGGTGCCAAAGGTTTTGCTCATATTGGAGTATTGAAAGTTCTAGAAGAAGCTGGCGTAAAAATTGATTATATCGGCGGAACAAGTATGGGTGCTGTTGTAGGCGGTTTATATGCATCTGGTTATAGCGCCACACAAATAGATTCTATATTTTACAACACCAATTTTGACGAGTTATTACAAGATTATATTCCGCGGTCTTCCAAAAATTTTTACGAAAAAAAGAATAACGAAGTCTATGCTGTTGTTTTACCATTTCACAAATTCAAATTAGGCATTCCCATAGCGCTTTCCAAAGGAATGTACAATTATAGTTTACTAACTAAACTAACCCACAATGTGAGACATGTTCGCGATTTTAGCAAACTTCCCATTCCTTTTTTATGCATTGCTACCGATATAGAAAAAGGAGAAGAAGTAATCTTGAATGGTGGTTATTTAGCTCAAGCTATGCTGGCTAGTTCTGCCTTTCCCTCCCTGTTTTCGCCAGTAGAAATTGACGGAAAACTATTAATTGATGGTGGTGTTATCAACAACTATCCCGTAGTAGAATTGCGCAAAATGGGTGCCGATATTATCATAGGTGTTGATGTTCAAGACGACTTAAAAGACAGAAAATCACTAACAGATGCTACTCGAATTCTTGTTCAAATTACCAATTTGGATATGATAAAAAGAATGGAAGAAAATATAAAAATTACTGATGTTTATATTAAACCAGATGTGTCCCAGTTTGGCGTTATTTCTTTTAATCAAGGCAAAGAAATTATAAAAAAAGGAGAAGAGGCAGCTTTGTTAAACCTGTCAAAAATAAACGAATTAAGTCAAATTGCTAAAAAGACACAACCCAATAATTTAAAAGTTCAAAAAGATTCATTAATAATAAAAAGTGTGACTCTCAATCAAATTAAAAATTATACAAAATCATATATTATAGGTAAATTGGGTTTTAAAATAGGAAAGAAAATAAGTTACGACGATTTAAAAACAGGTATCAATAATATCAATGCTACTCAAAACTTTAGCAGAATAATTTATACTCTGGAACCTTATAAAGATGGAGATGAATTAAAACTAAGTCTAACCGAAAATCCAATCAAAACCTATTTCAAATTTGGATTGCACTACGACCAACTATATAAAAGCGCTCTTTTAGTGAATCTTACTCGAAAAAAAAATCTCTTGAAAAATGATGTCCTTTCTTTAGATGCCGGACTTGGAGATAACATTAGGTATAATTTTGATTACTATGTTGACAATGGTTTTCACTGGAGTTTTGGAATAAAATCAAGATACAATCAATTCAATAAAAATCTTTCTAATGATTTTAGCAACGGTGAAATTTTAAATCAACTAGGTTTAAACTCTATAAATATTGATTATGCCGACCTTACTAATCAAGTGTATGTTCAAACTATTTTTATTCAAAAATATTTAATAGGAGCAGGTATAGAGTTTAAAAAATTGAAAATCAATTCCGAAAATTTAAGCGTTATCAACCCTGTATTTGAAAATAGTTCCTACGCTAGTATTTTTGGATACCTCAAATATGACTCCTATGACAATAAATTATTTCCAAAAAAAGGATGGTTTTTTGCAGGAGATATACAATCTTTTGTTTATTCTACTGATTATACCAACCAGTTTAATCGCTTTTCCATTGCAAAAGGAGAAATAGGATTAGTTAAAACCTTTTTTAAAAAAATTGCCGTTAAAGTTGACACCGAAGCTGGATTTGCGTTAGGAGAAAAAAGTGTTAATTTCTTAGATTTTTTCTTGGGAGGTTATGGCTTTAACACTATCAATAATTTCAAACATTTTTATGGATATGATTTCCTTAGTATTTCGGGCAATAGTTATATCAAATCATGTTTTACTTTTGACTATGAATTTTATAAAAAAAATCACGTAAATTTTGCTGCCAATTATGCCAATGTGGAAGACAACTTATTTGCTACGGGTAATTGGCTTTCAAAACCAAGCTACTCTGGCTATGCTATTGGTTATGCCTTAGAGTCAATAATTGGTCCCATTGAGGTGAAATATACTTGGTCGCCCGAACTGAGTAAAGGATTCACTTTTGTCAGTGTGGGATTTTGGTTTTAAGATTTTTTTAAAAACCTCAAAAACTATTTTTTTTTTCTTTGTGAACCATAAAAAACTATATTTGAAAACTATTAATTAAACTTACTATTTATGTCTATTTGGAGAGTTAAACCTGTTGCTGCTTTTGAGGCAGATATGAAAAAAAGTGACTTAAAACGCATTCTTACCCGTTGGGGCTTAACTTCGTTAGGAATTGGCGCAATCATTGGTGGAGGTATTTTTACATTAACAGGAATTGCAGCCCATGATTATGCTGGCCCTGCATTAGCTTTATCATTTGTTATAGCTGGCATCGGTTGCTTGTTTGCATCATTGTGTTATGCAGAATTTGCTTCTGTTTTACCTGTTGAGGGTTCGGCTTACGCCTACGCCTATGGCACGGTTGGCGAACTTTTTGCATGGTTTATTGGGTGGAATCTTATTTTAGAATATATGATGGGTGCCACAACTGTTGCCGTAGCTTGGAGTGGCTATTTTGTAAAGTTTTTACACCTTTTTGGTATTGATATTCCCATTTGGTTGTGTAACGACTTGGCTACTGCTACTGAGAAAATAATCGAACACAATAAAGAATTTCCGACTCAATTATTGGATTTACCTAGCTTTGCTTTCAACTTGCCAGCATTTTTAATTACATGGATTGTTACTGGCGTTTTAATAAAAGGTATAAAAGAAGCAGCAAGTACAAATAATATTATTGTTGTCGTTAAAGTAGCCGTTGTATTATTTGTAATTATAGTTGGCGCCTTTTATATCGATACTAGCAATTGGCATCCATTTATTCCTGAAGCCATTCCTGCCTTAGACGAAATGGGTAATTCCACTGGAAAAATGAATTTTGGCTTTGGCGGTGTGCTAACTGCTGCAACTATAGTATTTTTTGCCTACATAGGTTTTGATGCCGTTTCTACCCAAGCTGGCGAAGCAATAAATCCTAAAAAAGATGTACCGTTTGCTATTATTGCTTCGCTTGTAATTTGTACCGTGTTGTATATTTTAGTTTCACTAGTGCTAACCGGAATGGTTCCTTACTCAGTTTTGGACAAAGCGGCACCAGTAGCATCAGCGTTTAGCGAGAAGGGTTTGACCTGGGCGGTATTTATAATTACACTTGCCGCAACAGCAGGTTTAACATCGGTAATGCTCGTAATGATGTTGGGACAAACAAGAATATTCCTTGGCATGGCTAAAGATGGTTTGTTGCCAAAATTTTTTAAATCTATTCATCCAGAATTTAAAACACCTTACAAAAGTACCATTTTAGTCGGTGCAATTATATCTATCGTAGCAGCCGTTACGCCTATAAATAATGTTAGTGAAATGTGCAGTATGGGAACATTGCTTGCTTTTGCAATGGTTTGTATCGCAGTAATGATGCTTCGTTACAAAAAACCAGAGCTAGATAGACCGTTTAGAACTCCTGCTGTTTATGTTGTTGGTACACTTGGCGTTTCATTTAATATCTTTTTAATGTGTTTCGTTCGACTTCATACCTGGATTGCATTTTTAATTTGGGGTGCATTAGGCATTGCTGTTTATTTTTTATACAGCAAAAGAAGATCTAATCTGGAAAATAACGACATTATCGAAGAAGAATTTTTATAAAATTATATCAACGTATAAAATCCAAAAGAAAATATCTTTTGGATTTTTTTGTTTAAAAAATTCACGATATTTGTTATATGAAAAAGTGGAATGACTTATTAATACATCTAAAATTCCTCATCAAGAGAAATCCTGAATGAGCCATTTGGTTATTGTTAGCTTCAAAGTTTGAAACAACTGTAAACTTTAAAATGTTAAACTTTAAACAAAAGAAAAATGCCATTTTATCACAAACTTGGAAATATTCCACCTAAACGTCATACGCAATTCCGTAAACCAAACGGTGATTTGTATTACGAACAACTTTTTGGTACCGTAGGTTTTGACGGCATGTCAACTAATTCCTATCACGAGCAACGGCCTACACAAGTTAAAGAAATTCGTTCTCATTATAGTGTAGCACCTAAAATTGCCAAATCCAATAATATTCAATCTTATAAGTTAAAAGGATTTGATGTTGCTCCACAAGATGATTTTCTTGAAAGCCGAAAAATTATATTGACCAATTCAGATTGTCATATTGTACTCGCTGCGCCAAGAAAATCAACAACCGATTATTTCTATAAAAATACCGATTCTGATGAAATGATTTTCATTCATAAAGGTTCAGGTAAATTAAGAACCATTTACGGAAACCTTGATTTTAAATACGGAGATTATCTTATCATTCCTCGCGGAATTATTTATAAAATTGATTTTGATACTGAAGACAATCGGTTATTTATTGTAGAATCTCACGTGCCAATTTACACCCCAAAACACTATCGCAATTGGTTTGGTCAACTACTAGAACATTCCCCATTTTGTGAAAGAGACATTCGTCGTCCCTATGAATTAGAAACCAATAATGAAAAAGGGGAATTCACCATTAAAGTAAAAAAGAAAGACGAAATTTTCGAAATGATTTATGCCTCACATCCTTTTGACGTCATTGGATATGATGGATTCAATTATCCGTATGCGCTTTCTATTCATGACTTTGAACCTATTACAGGTCGTATTCATCAACCGCCACCAGTGCATCAAACATTCGAAACCACTGCATTTGTAGTTTGCTCTTTCGTTCCTCGTCTGTATGATTATCATCCGTTGTCAATTCCTGCGCCTTATAATCATAGTAATATTGATTCTGATGAGGTTTTGTACTACGTAGATGGTGATTTTATGAGTAGAAATGATGTAGCTCCAGGAAATATTTCATTGCACCCAGCAGGAATCCCTCATGGTCCACACCCAGGAGCATCCGAGAGAAGCATTGGCAAAAAAGAAACGCAAGAACTAGCCGTTATGGTAGATACTTTTAAACCACTTATGGTTACGGAAGATGCCATGAAAATTGCCGATGATAAGTATTTCTTGTCTTGGCTAGCCCACTAACCCCCAAAGGGGAAATTAATAATATTGTGTTACTAATTATTGTTAAAGAAAACACAAGGCGTTATTAAAAATATAAAATAGTATTAATGAATAAAATCCTATCCACCCCCTAATAGGAATTCCCCCTTTGGGGGTTAGGGGGATTAATTATGAGTAAAGAAGTAAAATCCGTTGACTACGGACTAGAAAAAATATTTGAAGGCGCGCAGGATTTCCTTCCGCTTTTAGGAACAGATTACGTAGAATTTTATGTTGGAAACGCCAAACAATCGGCACATTATTACAAAACAGCATTTGGTTATCAATCTTTGGCTTATGCTGGTTTAGAAACTGGTGTAAAAGACAGAACTAGTTATGTGTTAAAACAAGACAAAATTAGATTGGTATTGACTACACCTTTAAACCCAGAATCCCCAATCAATCAACACATTGTTAAACATGGAGATGGCGTAAAAGTAATTGCCCTTTGGGTAGAAGATGCTACAAAATCCTTTGAAGAAACAACCAAGCGTGGTGCAAAACCATTTATGGAACCTACGGTTGAAAAAGATGAACATGGCGAAGTGGTTCGTTCAGGAATCTATACTTATGGCGAAACAGTCCATATTTTTGTGGAACGAAAAAACTACAACGGTATCTTTTTACCGGGTTATAAGGAATGGAAATCAGATTATAATCCTTCCTCCGTTGGATTAAAATACATAGACCACATGGTTGGTAATGTAGGTTGGAATGAAATGAATACTTGGGTAAAATTCTATGAAGAGGTCATGGGATTTGTAAATTTCTTATCGTTTGATGACAAACAAATTCATACCGAATATTCTGCTTTGATGAGTAAAGTGATGAGCAACGGCAACGGTAGAATTAAGTTTCCAATTAACGAACCTGCCGAAGGAAAGAAAAAATCTCAAATTGAAGAATATTTAGATTTTTATGGTGGTCCGGGAGTACAACACATTGCTATTGCAACTGATGATATTATTTCCACAGTTTCCCAGCTGAGAGCCAGAGGCATTGAGTTTTTATCTGCTCCTCCACATGCCTATTATCAAGCAATTCCAGAAAGATTAGGCGTTCACATGGAAATGATGAAAGAAGATATTAATGAAATTGAAAAATTAGCCATTATGGTTGATGCCGATGAAGATGGCTATTTACTCCAAATTTTCACCAAACCTGTTCAAGACAGACCAACTTTATTTTTTGAAATCATTCAAAGAATGGGTGCCAAAGGTTTTGGTGCAGGAAATTTTAAAGCGTTGTTTGAATCTATCGAGAGAGAACAAATGTTGCGTGGAACTTTATAAAAAAGAAAATTATTTTATCCCAACTAATGATAATTCATCTTGGTTTTGGTTTAATATCAACTCAGAAAGTTTTCGTAATTATCTCTTGTTATAATTCTGGTTTCAGAATTAGGGTAGGCATTTGTAAATGTTTTTGATATTGTTGCTTTTTTATTGAAATTCCATTTGAATTCAAACGCATACAGTTTGCCGTCAATTTCTTCAATATAATCTATTTCTTGTTGGTCTTTTGTTCGCCAAAAATACCTATTTGAATATCGTTTGTTGTAGTGATTAAATTTCATTCTTTCTGAAATTAGGTAATTTTCAAACAAAGCTCCAATATCTTGTCTTGCCTCTGCCATTTGAAAATTTGAAATCAATGCATTGCGAATGCCGTTATCATAAAAATAGATTTTTTTAGACAATTTTAACTCATTACGTAAATTTCTATTGAACGAGTTGAGCTTGAAAACAACAAACGCTTTTTCTAATAAATTAATATAATTCTCTACCGTTTTACTGTCTAAACCTATTAAATTTCCAATTTCGTTATATGAAATTTCCGAACCAATCTGGAAAGCAAGTGCTTGTAGCAGTTTGATTAATTTTTCGGGCTTTTTAATGGTGTCCAACATTAAAATATCTTTAAAAAGGTAGCTGTCAGCCAAAAATTTTAAAACTTCTATCTCGCCACCTTCATTATTTATAACTTCTGGATAAGAACCAAAAACCAATCTTGTATTCAAATGCCTCTTTTCTATTAATTGAGTATTGGAAACTATCATTTCCTCAAAAGAAATTGGGAACAATTGATACTCTAATTTTCTTCCCGTTAATGGTTCGTTTGTTTTGTTTAGCAATTCAAAGGCAGACGATCCAGTGGCAATAATTTGAATTTCGGGATAATTGTCGTGAAGTAATTTTAAGGCCAATCCAATGTTTTCTAATCGTTGGGCTTCATCAATAATAACAAGTCTATGGTTGCCAATAAGTGCATTAAGTTGTGTTGAAGTGGCGTTTTTAAATCGTTCTTGTATGTCATACTCATCGCCATTAATCCAAATGCAATTATCGTTTTGTGCCATAATTTTTTTTAGTAAGGTGGTTTTGCCTGTTTGTCTTGCTCCCAAAATCACAATAACTTTCTTTCTAAAAAGGTTTTGGGTAATTATATTTTCTAATTTACGAAGAATCATGTTGTTCATTTTTATCAAAATTACAACTTTTTTGGAATAGAATACGAAAAAGAAGTTACTTTTTTGGAATAGGATATTGTACCCGATAGTTTTAACGCTATTTCGTCATATAGTTTTCTTGATGGCTTATATCAATTATATTATTAATAAATAACTTCGTATGTTTAGACTATTTTATAAGTATAATCATTATGTTATTACCCTAAAACAACAGCAATAGATTAAAAAGTTAATTTTATTGCGAAATTAATAAAATACAACGTTGTAGTAATGCTTTTTTTGCTAAATAACTGTTAAAGTTAGTTTTTTACTTGTAATAACGCAACAAATTAAATTATATTTGCACCATAAAAATAACAAAGGAGTGGTTTCCTCATATTTTTGGATAAATTTTCATAATTTATAGTTTTTTGGTTGGTTAATAGCATAAAAACTCAGTCATTAATTTGACTGAGTTTTTTTGTTTTTTTACATTTGGAACGGATATTGCACTTGTTTGCAAAATCCAAAGAAAAAAATGAAAAAATACTGCTTCCTTTTATTGCTTTTCATAACAGTGAGTTTTGATTCTCAAAAACCTGTTGCTTATGATGCTGGCGAATGGTTCAAATTCAGGATTCATTATGGATTCATCAATGCTGGTTTTGCCACTCTCGAAATACAAGAAGCTGTTAAAAACAACAAAAAAGTATATCATGCCATTGGAAAAGGATACACTGTTGGAATGTCCCGTTTCTTTTTTAAAGTGGATGACACGTATGAAAGTTATTTTGACAAAGTGACGAACAAACCCTATCAATTTGTTAGAAAAATAGACGAAGGCGGTTATACCAAAAACCAAGAAGGTTTTTTTAATCAAGATGCTAATAAAGTTCTTATAAAGGATTATAAAAACAAAACTGAAAAAACTTTTTCAGTTACCGAAAATGTGCAGGACATTATTTCAACTTTTTACTTCTTAAGAAACTATCCTACAATTGATAAATTAAAAGTAGGGGAATCAGTAGTTGTTGATATGTTTTTTGATGACGAGGTTTATAAGTTTAAGTTAAAATTCATAGGAAGAGAGAATATAAAAACTAAATTTGGTACTGCTCCAACAATGATTTTTAGACCATTAGTTCAATCTGGAAGAGTTTTTAAAGAAGAAGAAAGCTTAACCGTTTGGATATCTGATGACGAAAATAAAATGCCACTTCGGATAAAAGCAAGTTTGGCTGTTGGTTCTATTAAAGCAGACTTAGAAGGTTTCAAAGGATTAAAAAATCCATTTATGGTTAAACTAGAAAAATAATGAACGTTAAAACAACAAACTACAATACAACTATAGAAGCTTTAGAACAAAAATTTGAAGCTATAAATCAAAAAACCGAAACACATCTTGAAGGACTGCTTTGGTCAAAACCTATTACTTATTGGGATTATATTCAAACCGATGCATTACTAAACCTTCAAACCCAAAGAACTGTTTTACCAGATGAAATGGTTTTTATCATGTACCATCAAGTGAATGAATTGTTGTTCAAAATGATTCTTTGGGAAATCAACCAATTGTGTCACAGCGAAAAACCTGAAACCGCCTTTTTTACCGAAAAACTGAGAAGAATAAGCCGTTATTTTAATATGCTGACCACTTCATTTGACATCATGGGCGACGGAATGGAAGTAGAACAATACATGAAGTTTAGAAATACTTTGACCCCAGCAAGCGGATTTCAAAGTGCACAATACCGATTTATCGAATTCGCTTCTACCGATTTAATCAACCTTATCGATTATCGATTTAGAGCATCAATCGACAGAAATACACCTTATTCTCATGCCTTTGAACATTTATATTGGCAAGCTGCAGGAAAAGATTATTCAAGTGGCGAAAAATCATTTTTAATTTTAGAATTCGAAAGAAAATATAGAGATGAATTCCTGCGCTATATGGAAGAATACAACACCATAAACATTTGGCAAAAATTCCAACAACTCCCTCTTGAAGCTCAAAAGAATGTAGCTTTAGTTAATGCTATGCGCCATTATGACTACACGGTAAATGTTACTTGGGTAATGGGGCATTTAAACGCGGCCAAAAAATACATTGAAAGCGGCCATGGTTCTGGCGAAGCTACTGGTGGAAGTGATTGGAAAAAATACATGCATCCAAAATACCAGAGAAG
>NZ_JBKCVI010000171.1:0-11480 GCF_046317795.1 Flavobacterium sp.
TCATTTAACTTTAAAACATTTATTACAAACAAAATTACAAGTATATGAAGTAAATAAATAGAATAGGAAATATCACCAATTAAGGAAAGTAATTTAGAAAATCTCGTTTGGTAATTTATATGAAATAAATAATCAACGTACAACCAAAGCATAAAAATTATTGTTGAAAACAAATAGGATTTATATTGAGAGTATTGAGAAATTGTTATCTCTAAATAAATGATATTAAAAACAAAAAATAATATTCTTCCTAGTTTTTGATTTTCTTTAATATTTATGGTAACGTTTTTATTTTGATAAATGATAGCAATTATGATCCCGATAATGAAGGGAAATATATGTGTTCTACCGGCAACACTAGCAATAAATATAAAGATTTCATTTTCATTTAAATCAAATAAATTTAAAACTGTAATTGATTTTGCTACCACAAAAAGAAATAGAAGTAGAGGTATAATAGATTTTTTAGAAAGTTTTAAAAATAACAATAATGTAAAGACTAAATAAAAATATACTTCATAAACTGTTGACCAAGCAACATTTACTAATAAACTTTTAGTCGTTAACTCATTATTCCAAGGAATCATTAGAATATTTTGAATGATTTGAACAAAACTCAGTGTGAACTCTTCTTGAAATAAGAAAAAAATTGAAAATAAAAAAAATGAAAACCAGTATAAAGGATAAATTCTAAAAAAACGTTTAATACCAAAACTCACCCACGAGTCATTGTCTTTGGTTGTTAAATAGATTAAAAACCCACTAATAATAAAGAACAAATCGACACCATAAGCTCCTGCCAAATAATATCCACCGGGCATAGAAATGCCTAAATGCTGAAAAACATGAGTTACTAAAACATATACACTAGCAAAAGCGCGTAAATATTGTATTGAGGTTAGTTTATACATTTTTTCCTATTATTTTTGCAGGGACTCCAGCCAAAATTACATTTTCTGGAAACGATTTTGTAACAACAGCTCCTGCTCCTACTATAACATTGTCACCTAATTCCACTCCCGGTAGAATAACTGAATTTGCTCCCAGCCAACAATTTTTTCCAATTCTAATAGGTGAAATTGATTTATCATGTGAGTAATAATCTTTTTTATCATGATTTGCAGAAATTATTTTAACTCCTGGTGCAAAAATGGAATGATCTCCTATATATACTTTATTAATTCCTTGAACATAACAGCCTCCTGAATTTGCAAAATATTGCGCTACACCTTTTCCTAAAAAGACCGTTTTACTTACTGTTGAAGTAAAGTGAACCATAAATGGAACTTCTGCATTAATCCTCAAAATTTTTTGAAAAAAAAAATTCACTAAACGAATATTAATTGATGAAGGAGAAAACAAATACTCTACAACATTTGAGGGTTCGTTTTTTTTCCAATTTTTATATTTAAAACGATTAAACATAGTATGATTATTTATTTATAAATCTGTAATAGAAAGGAAAGAACAATTTTGAAAAATTATAAAAACTAATATGTCTTTTATAATGAAATCGTAACCCATCAGTTTCAATATTCTTTATTCCAGACTGCTTTAATTTTTTAATTGTCTTAAAATATTGTTTAAATTTAAAACTAAAAATACTTGGCGTTATACACAATAAAAAGAATTTTGCAACTACATGATTAATTAAATATTGTTGTTCTTTTTCTAATTGATTGTCGGCAGCAAATTTTTTTACATCGTGTATGGCACGTAAAAAACCATCTGTAGCTTTTTCAGAATGAAACAATTTGGAATTAGTTGCAGAACCTATTCTCGTGGTTCGTTGATAAAATGTCTCGTTATCAAAACCTACTTTAGTTGCAACAGTAAACACCTTGGCTAGAAACAATCCGTCTTCAAGATAAGGAACATCTTTAGGATAGGTTATATTGTAATCCTCAAGTAATTGCTTTTTGTATAAAATTGCCCAAGATCGATCAGGATCTTTAACATCATGTCCTCTTGGTTCAAAGTAACCTTCAACTCCCGAAAAAGTTTCACCTTCTTGTTTACTATAATTAGTTTTCCATATGGATTTTTCATTAACATCAAATATTTCAAATCCTAAATGCAATACATCTAAATTTTTTCCCTCAGCTAAGTTCAGAATACGCTCAAAAGTGTTGGGTAAAACATAATCATCAGGATCAATTGGTAAAATGTATTTACCTTTAGCAATGGCTATTCCATTGTTACGTGCCATGGAAACGCCTTGATTTTCTTGATTAATTAAAACAATATTGGAATATTTTTTTTGTAGATTTTCTACAATTTCACGACAATTATCAGGTGAACCATCGTTAATACAAATTATTTCATATAGGTTTTTATCAATATCTTGACTCTCTAGACTTTCAATGCATCGAGTAACATAGTCTGCCACTTTAAACATCGGAATAATTATAGAAATTTGAATATTATTCATTCTTCTGTAATTTTCTTTTTATATAATCGATATAATAAAAAGGGTTGCAAAAAATGGTCGTAAACTGATATAATCCATTGGTTAGTATAGTTTTTTTTTCAGTTCCTGTCCATTTAAAAAATAGAGTAATATTGTATATCCAGTCCTCTTTCATTACTTGAAGCCAAGGTAGAAAAGGATGCGCAAATTTCTGTCTAACACGATGACCATTAATAACCGAAGGTTTAAAAAGTAAATCATCACCTGTATTGTTAGTGGCTTTTGAATGTATTCTGTAGCCAACAGTGGGTTTATGAAAATAAAAAAGGCGAATACCTGCTTTTGTTAACTTTAACCACATCGGATAATCCTCAACAAGTTGGTTTTTTTCATCATAACCCCCAACTGACAAAATAGTTTGTTTATTAAAAAAATAGGATGGTGTATAATTTATTCTATCCGACTGAACTAAAATCTTAAATTGTTCTTCGGCATAAAAACTTTTATGCATTAGATTATCTGGATAAATAGCAGGAATTGTTTTTTGATAATTATTATGTTCAAAAATATCTTGATAAACATCTACTTGGCTAAAAATAATCATTGCATTTGAATTTTCTGCAACAAAATTCATATTGTCTTCAATACAGGTTGGTAGTAAAATATCGTCGCCTGCAATAAATTTTATCCATTCTCCAGTTGAAGCTGCTATAGCTCTATTGCAATTAGCAGAAACCCCAGTATTGTTAGGTACTGTTACTATTTTTATATCCTTAAATCGTGCTTTAACTTGTTCTTGTTCGCTCCATTTTTGCACAATTTCTATAGTGTTGTCTTTAGAACAGTCATCAGAAACAATCAATTCTATGTTGCCATACGTTTGATTGAAAATACTTTCTAAGGTTTCTTCAACAAAAGAAGCAGCGTTATAGGTTATAACAGAAACAGATACTAAAATTGACATTCTCTATAAATTATTTATTAAATTTATTTTTAACTGTTTGAAATACAGAATTTATGTTAATTCTTTTGTTAAGTTGGTATATATTATAAAATATTGTAACCAATACAATACTTAGTTCAAAAATAAAATTTATAGGACTATATATATAATTTATTGAAAATAAACAAATTAGCAATGAAAAAATATTTACTATTAAAAGTTGAAATACCTGTTTAGAAACATGAAAATTATATTTAGAGTTTAAAATTAGTAACATTGCAAACGATGAAATAGTGTAACTTACTGTAAGAGAAATACCCAATCCTTTTATTCCAAGCCATGTATAAAAAAGAATATTGAAAAGCAAAACCATCAAATTTGCTGTAATTTCAATGGTTAAAAAAAGTTTGTTATTTCCTTTGGCTAAAACAATAAATCCCAAAACCCAAACCATCCCTTTTAACGGTATGGCTAATACTGCCCATGTAATATAATCACTAGAAGCTAAGAACTCTTTACTGAGTAAAATTTGTATCAAAATTGGCGCAGTAGAAAGCAGAAGAATCAAAACAATTCCGAGTATGATTAAAACTAATTCTGCTTGTTCATTTACTAGCTTTTTCCATTTTGTTTCCTCGTTTATGACACCTGAAAGTCTTGGGTAATAATCCGTTGCCATAGCTGTAAATACCATTCCTACATAACCATCAACGATAGCATTTCCGGCACTATAAAGCCCTACATCTGAAAGTGAACCTGTACCCGAAATATAAGCACTTAATGTAAAAGCAACTGCAGCTGCTAATATATTAACCAAGGTTAAACTAAGACCAAGTTGTACAATTGGTTTGCCCAAATGAAACGTTTCTTTCCAACTAATAGTGATAGGTTCAACTTTTACTTTAGAAGTAAAATATAAAGACACCAAAAAATTAGCAAAAGCCGTAATAATTATGGCAGGAACAACGCCTTGTATTCCGTAAAAATAAAAAATAGGAATAGATACCAATAAACCAATAATTCCACCAAAAATATTGGCTTGAGCCAAATATTTTAACTGCCTTGTACCACGAAGTAAGGTATAAATACCGCCTGACAAAGCTCCAAAAATAAACGAAACCGATAACCAGATGAAGGATGTTGTATGTTCATAATTCTTAAACGCAAACTTGCTTAATAAAGGTGAAAATACAATTGTTGTAACAACTCCAAAAATGGCGGTAAACCAAATCAAACGTTTAAAAACTTGAAAGGTAGTTCGTATTTTTACATCATCATTTGAATTGTGTGCTTTGGCAATATCTCTAACCGCACTTTCAGAAACACCAAGCGAAGTCAAAGTTCTAATTAAATTCAAGCCCGAAAGTAATAATCCATTCAAACCCATACCTGCTGTACCTATAAGAATAGCAACAAATTTTCCTCTAATCAATGTAATTAGAATATTAAAAACCTGAACACCTCCAAAAATGGAAGTGGCTTTCATTATCGAACCATAAGAAGTTTTGTGTTCTGCCACTAAAGCGAAAATGAATTTAGAGCATCGATTACTTTAGTCACTTCTTCGTGAGTCATCACCGGACTTATTGGCAAACTCAATACTTCTTGGTGAATCAAATTCGTCAACGGATAATCGATAGTATTTAAGTCTCGATAAGCCAATTGTTTGTTGGGCGGAATGGGATAATGTATTAACGTTTGAATACCATGTTCAGCCAAATAATGTTGTAATTTTTCTCTTAGCTTGCAACGAACAACAAACAAATGCCATACATGTTCCTTATTTTCGGAAACTGAAAATTGAGCCGAAACAGGAAAAGGTAGTTGAATTAGTGGATTTTTAATTTCCGATAGGTAGCGTGCTGCAATAGTTCTACGGTATTGATTTTCAGTATCAATGTATTTCAATTTTACATCCAAAAACGCCGCTTGAATTTCATCTAATCTACTGTTTAATCCTTGGTACTCATTGACGTATTTTTGTTTGCTTCCATAATTGCCAAGTGCTCTTATTTGCGAAGCTAATGCATCATCATTAGTACTAACAGCACCAGAATCGCCCAATGCTCCCAAATTTTTTCCTGGATAAAAACTAAACCCAGCAGCATCGCCTAAATTACCCGTTTTTATTCCGTCCCATTCTGCGCCAATAGCTTGTGCGTTATCTTCAATGATTTTAAAATGGTGTTTTTTGGCAATTGCTACCAACTTTTCATTCCAACACACTTGTCCATAGAGATGAACTATCATAATGGCTTTTGTTTTTGGTGTAATGTGTTTTTCGATTAAGTCAATATCTAAATTGAAACTCTTTTCATTAGGTTCTACCAAAACGGGTTTTAACCGGTTATCGGAAATAGCTAAAAGTGAAGCAATATAGGTATTGGCAGGCACAATCACTTCGTCGCCTTCTGCCATAATACCCAAATCGATATACGCTTTTAGAATTAATCGAAGCGCATCTAACCCATTTGCTACCCCAATGATGTGTTTTGAATTATTGAACTGGGCTAAGTTTTTTTCAAAAGTAGCTACCCGTTCGCCCATAAGAAACCAACCGGAGTCGATTACTTCTGCAGCTACTTTCTTTAATTCGGCTGCATGCTGGGCATTTATTTTTTGTAAGTCTAAAAATTTAATCATAATCGGTCACCAATTTTAAATAGTTCGGCTGGTTTTACTATTTCGTTATTTAGTATTATTTCTTCTAATGCAATAGCCGTGTCTTTTGTTTTAATCCACACGGCACCATTTTTAGTTTTTAATACTACGGAACCAGCAAATCCATTGGCTGTTTTATACTTTGGGATTGAACTAATTTTATTTATTTCAATTAAATCATTTCTAAATTTTATTTTTAAACCTGTTCCAAGTGGTTTAGAAAACACAATATTTCTATTTATTATTTCTGTTGTTGTATAATTCCAATGTTCAAGTATACCATCTTCTGGAACTAGTTTACTGCAATATATAAATTCTTCATCATCTTGCGAGTCTGGTTTGATTTTGCCATCAAAAATAGCTTGCAAAACGTTGGGAAAATTATTTTTTAAGTCAGTAGTGATGGCGTTTTTAGCTTCAAAGTAAGTTTCATTTTCCTTGATAAGATAACTAAACTTATAATAGATGGCACCACCATCCAATTCGTTTGTTATTTGATGGAGTGTATAACCCACATTTCTATCACCATTTAATATTGACCAAGCATTGGCATTATTTCCTCTGTAAACTGGTAATAAACCCATATGAATATTTAAGAGAAGCGGAATTTTTATTTGATCAACATTGATAATTTTATTATAGTTAATGACAATTATAGCATCAACATTCAGCAAATTTAGCTCTTCTAAGCTTAAAATAGAGATTTGTTTATTTTCAAGTTCAGCATAAAAATAAGGGAATTTGCTTCTCCTTTCGTAATCTAAAAATACACCCATAATTTTAAAGGTAGCATTTAGATTAGTTATCAGATCTAAAACGGGTTGACCAAATCCTGCAATTACTATGCTATTCATTTTTGTTTTCTATATAAAATTTAATTACTTCAAAAAAATAATCGATTTCTGATGTTGCAAGATTTTGATGATTGGGTATAAAAAAAGCATCTTCACCATAGAAAATACTGTTTTGAATACCGTGTGCATAGATGTAATTTTTAAAACTTGTTAAGTTCTTTATTAGACCATTATTGTTCAATAGCAGCGCGTAGGGTACAATTTCTAAAGTATTAACAAAACGTTGACTGAAACCAATTGTTTCAAAAAGTTGAACAGCATAGTCAAAATTATTTTTTCGCTTGACTATAATTGATTCTGTTTGTTTCAATTGGCTTGACATTACATTTGTAATATATTGTATCTCTTCGACTTTACATTTGGATGTAAATGATGAAATGTCGATTTTTGAAGATGTGATAACACCGCCAATTTGTAATGGGAAAAACTTTGGTAAACTATACACTGTAAAATCTCCATAACTGCCTATTTTATTATGTATATCTTGACTAAAAAAAGTAGTGCAACAATCCTCTATAATTGGAATACCCAATGAAGCCAGATAATCCATATCTTGATAGGGATAACCAAATTCATGATTGACAAAAATCACTTTAGTTTCCGGAACGATTTCTCTATTCCATGTACACACCACATCAATTTCTAATGTTACGCATGAACTTATATAAAAGTTATTTGAGGTTGTTAAGATCGTAACAACATCATCTTTTTCGAGCTTGTAATATTTGAGTGCAAGAGCAATTGCCTCTCTTCCATTATATGTAAAAGACCAATGATTTTTTCCGAACCTATTATTGAAATAGCTTAAAGAATAATCATCATTATTTAATTCATTATTCAGTGATACATATTCAGTTCTAAAAGGTGTCATCCCAAAACTAGGGAGTAAAAACTCATTTGGATTAATTATAAACATCAATTTAATTTTTTATAGTATTCATAAAGTAAACCCAAAGAACAACCTATACTTTCTTTGAATTCACACAAACCATTATTGGGAACAGACTCAACAGTCGAATGTCCAATATCTATAAAAGAAATTCCTAATTTTATATAGTATTCAAATATCTTGTAAGATAAAAAATTCATAGTTTTGTAATCTGAAAACTCAGGTAAATCTCCCCAATAAACCACTCGAACCACTTTATGAGATAAATGATAAACGATAGCAGCAGCAATTGGATTTTTTTCGTCTTCAACTAGAAAATAATCTATCGGAATTACTGATTCAGTTTCTTTCAATTGTTCATAAGAAAGTCGCAACGGAAAACCTCTTTCACTTCTGTTTATAGCAATAACATCGTAAGCTCTTTTTCCTTCTTCATTATCAAGTTTTATAAAATCAAATGGAAATGATAGCGCTTTTTTTAAATTTTTTCGAGCGTTATACCAAATAGAAGTCAAATAATTTTCGTTTAAATTTGATATTTCAAAATTATAATTTAACTCTATATTTTTTGTTTCAAATCCTGCTCTGTATAAACAATTGGTAATCTTAGCATCAAAATTGGGGTTATAAAAAGATGGAGGTGAAATAAGTTTAATACCTTCATAGTTATTTTCCTTAGCCCATTCGATTAATTTAGTAATTGCTTGATCAATTTGATGTATTTTTATATCTCGATAAACAGCTTCAAATCCTCCAAAAGAAGCTGAAAAAGGACTAATCAAAATATTATTTCTAACCCCAAGTGTAATTCCTAATCGGTATTTTGAATCTTTGAATACTAGATAATGAATTTTATCACACTTTGAAGCGTTTAAATTACTAAAAGCACTCGAGTTAAAAGTTTGAGTTGGATTTGCAATAATAGTGCTGTAGAGAGATGGCGTTATATCGAGTATTTCCAATTTATAAATTTTTGATAATCCCTAAAATAATCATTCTCATCATACAATTCTGAAGCTAAAACCATACAGATAGAACCACTAGAAAAAGTATCTAAATCGCGCCACAATCCTGGCGGAATTAATAAACCTTGGTAAGGTTGATATAAGTGAAAACTTTTTTTATTGACCCCATCGTCAAGAGTAACTGTAAAACTACCACTTAAAGCAATCATTATTTGGTGCAAATCTTTATGCGCATGGCCACCACGACTATTGCCGCCAGGCACATCATAGAGATAATAGATTCTTTTAACATCGAAAGGAATTTCTGTTGAATTTGTTATCGAGGTTAAATTCCCATTCAATTGATGGTTTTTGGGTAGTGTAATTAAAATACAATCATTTATAGATGAGGACTTCATTACAGTATAGTGTTTAGATAATTTTTTTTAACACGTTGATAATCGTTCTCATCAAAAACATCGTTACAAAGATGCAGTGATACTGAATTAGTAGAAAAATTTTCCATATGTCGCCAATGATTTTCGGGAATATACAAACCAAAATAACTTCTATTTAAAGTGTATTTCTGTTCTTCACCATTAGGCAATGTAACTACAACATCAAAACTGCCACTTAAAGAAATAATCATTTCTTTTTGTGTTTTCAAGGCATGCCCTCCTCTAGTCTCACCACCAGGAACATCGTAAATCCAAAAAACACGCTTTATCTCAAAAGCAATAGGATCAAAATTCTGTACGAAAGTTAAATTTCCCCTTGGATCTTGAATTTTGGGTAACTGTATGATTTTAACGCTATCTAATGCCATTAATTTTTTTAATAATAAATTAGTCTGAGCTGCTACATGAATATTGAAGACTGAAAAATGAACACTTTCTCAACGGCTTCGCCCTGTCAGTCACAATAAGCGACTAACTCAAAAAAAGAAAAAACATGAAAAACTAATTTAAAATTAGTACCTCATGCTCATATAGTAACAAACCTGAGTTATCATGTTTGTCAGTTATTGTAAAAACAACTTCTCTTTGAATCTCATTTTCGATTTTCTCAGATAATTGTATTAGATATTCAGTATTCAAGTCATTGCCTTCAAGCACTATTTCAATGATACCACTATCAATGCCCTTCACATAATCGCCTATCAAATATACTTTTTTAACATTTCCAATCTTATCAATAACCATTGTAATTATGGTATCTAACCCTACGTATTTTCTAACAATTTGTTGTAGTAATTTAAAAAAAGGATTGGTTTGATTGGCTTTATAAGTTACTTTGAGATTTTCTTCAGTGCGAATTAAATAACCAGCTTCGGTTAAATTATTCAACTCTTTCCTAATAGAATTAGTAGACTCTTGCATTTCGGTAGCAAGACCACGAAGATAACCCTCGTTAGCAACGTTTATAAAAAACTTTACTAATAAGCGTAACCTAGTTTTTGAAGTAATAATATTTTCGAGCATTAATTGAAATAAATACTGAGTAACAAAGGTACTCTTAATATTTATTTTAACAATTTTTTTTGAAAAAAAAACTCTTATTTAACACAAAATTCATTTTGAAACTTTGGATATAGAGTATAGAAATTTAATTTTTATCTTGAATATTTAAACTTTGAATCAAATATAAATGTTAAAAAAAGTGTCGTTTATGACCAATAAAATAGTTTAATATTATCCTATTTATCTACACTTCTTGTTTGGAATTAATGTTATGTAGCTGTATTTTAAAACCAAGCTGTTCTAGTGTAATTTCTAAATAGTTTTTTTCAACTTTAGCTACTATGCCTTGTAACCCATTTAAAGGACCTGAGGTAATAGTATAATGCTGTCCTACTTGAATAGCAGAAACAGTAAATGAAGTAACCATCTTATTTTTTAAAAAATCTTTAAGATTTTGAATCTCTTCGTCTCTGATTGTAGCTGGTTTTCCTAGCCAATATACATAACGAACAATACCATTTACAGTAAAAACACTATCTCGTTGTTGATTATCAAGATTTACAAAAATATAGGATGGCAATAAAGCCACCTCAACTTTTTTTTTTCGATCAGACCATTGCTTTAGTTGGGTTATCATGGGGCAATAGACTTCTATACCTAGCTGTTGCAAACGCTCAGATACTTTTTTTTCAAAACGGGGCTTTGTATATAGAGCAAACCAAGGCATAATCTATTTTTTTTATATTGTAAAAGTAGCGTAATATAACAAACCATTAAAAATAATAACAAACAATTTTACACACTTTTTAATACACTACCATAATTACTTGGAATTGTATAACTATGAAACACAAAAAAAGGTTTGGAGCGTTCCAAACCTTTTAGTGTATAATACAATTAATTTTTTTTGATATAATCAATACCTCAAATTATAGTATTGTCTAATTTCAATGAATCATTGCTTTTTTCACAGTTACCCTATCATCTGATGTTATTTTTACTATAATAGCTTGAGTTGCAATCGGTAATTCTACATGATGATTATTAGTATTTAGTTTATCGTCATAGTATAATTTTTTACCAAGCAAATCAAAAATTTCTACTTTAGTAATAGTATACGTACCTGAAAAAATACTAAGTTTTTTATCATTAGTTACCAAAATCAGAGAGGAATCAAAACTTGGCGTATTGGTATTTAGAGTAGTATTGGTAAATATAAATTCGAAATTATATATAAAAGTTAATTTTTTAGTTTTGAAATTATAAAATCACGTTTTTATATTATTGATATTTTTCTTATTTTTTTTGTACATTTTTAG